>NZ_JBEPNE010000014.1:0-155251 GCF_040546125.1 Pseudomonas sp. UYEF17 | reverse complement strand
ATGACTGTTACCCTGATCAAGACCATCGCAATGGAAGACGGTCTGCGCTTCGCTATCCGTGAAGGCGGTCGTACCGTCGGCGCCGGCGTCGTAGCCAAAATCATCGAGTAATCACTCGACCGATTGAAAAAACCCCCGCTCAGCGGGGGTTTTTTTTATTGGGTTGACACTAAATGGGGGCGTCTATAGAATCACGCCTCCTTTTAGCGGGCGTAGTGCGTCCGTTGGGAACAGCCTGGAGTCTGAAATCCAATGCAAAATCAGCAAATCCGTATCAGGTTGAAGGCTTTCGACCATCGCCTGATCGACCAATCCACCCAGGAAATCGTGGAAACCGCGAAACGTACTGGTGCACAAGTGCGTGGTCCAATTCCACTGCCTACCCGCAAAGAGCGTTTCACCGTTCTGGTTTCCCCGCACGTCAACAAAGACGCGCGTGACCAGTACGAGATCCGCACTCATAAGCGCGTTCTGGACATCGTCCAGCCAACGGATAAAACCGTTGATGCGCTGATGAAGCTTGATCTGGCGGCAGGTGTGGAAGTACAGATCAGCCTCGGCTAAGACTTCGGTCTGGTCGTGTAACGCTCTGAAATGGGCGGCCATAGCGGGTGAAAGCCCCGTACACTCATGAGGTTTACAACATGACTATTGGTGTAATCGGTCGCAAGTGCGGTATGACCCGCATTTTCACCGAAGAAGGTGTCTCCATTCCGGTCACGGTCATCGAGATCGAGCCGAATCGCGTCACCCAGTTCAAAACTGAAGAAACCGATGGCTACCGTGCAGTGCAAGTCACTGTCGGCGAGCGTCGTGCTTCGCGTGTGACTGCCGCTCAGGCAGGTCACTTCGCCAAGGCCAACGTTGCCGCTGGTCGCGGTGTCTGGGAGTTCCGTCTTGAAGAAGGCGATTTCCAGGCTGGCGATCTGATCAAAGCTGAACTCTTCACTGCAGGCCAGCTGGTAGACGTTACTGGTCAGTCCAAAGGTAAAGGCTTCGCCGGTACCATCAAGCGCTGGAACTTCCGTGGCCAGGACAACACCCACGGTAACTCCGTGTCGCACCGTGTCCCAGGTTCCATCGGCCAGTGCCAGACTCCTGGTCGTGTGTTCAAGGGCAAGAAAATGTCCGGTCACATGGGCGCCGAGCGCGTGACTGTTCAGTCCCTGGAAGTAGTTCGCGTAGACGCTGAGCGCAACCTGCTGCTGGTCAAGGGTGCCGTTCCAGGCGCTACTGGCGGCGACGTGGTTGTACGTCCAGCTGTCAAGGCTCGCGGTTAAGGGGAAACTGACATGCAACTCAATGTAAATGACGCTCAGGCGATCGAAGTTTCCGAACTGACTTTCGGTGGCGAATTCAACGAGACGCTGGTACACCAAGCAGTCGTGGCCTACATGGCCGGCGGCCGTCAGGGCACCAAGCAGCAGAAGACCCGTTCCGACGTGGCTGGTGGCGGTAAGCGCCCATGGCGTCAGAAGGGTACTGGCCGTGCTCGTGCTGGTACCACTCGTGGTCCGATCTGGCGTGGCGGTGGTGTAACCTTCGCAGCTCGCCCTCAAGATCACTCGCAGAAGCTCAACAAGAAGATGTATCGCGCAGCCCTGCGCTCCATCCTCGCTGAGCTGGTGCGTAGCGACCGTCTGGTCGTGGTTCAGGACTTCGCTGTTGAAGCACCGAAAACCAAAGATCTGCTGAACAAGCTGAACGGCATGGGTCTGAACGACGTACTGATCGTTTCCGACGCTGTTGATCAGAACCTGTACCTGGCTGCTCGCAACCTGCCGCACGTCGACGTACGTGACGTACAAGGTTCCGACCCGGTCAGTCTGATCGCATACGAGAAAGTGTTGATCACTGTCTCGGCCGTGAAGAAATTCGAGGAGCTGCTGGGATGAACCAGGAACGCGTATTCAAAGTCCTCCTTGGCCCGCACGTTTCCGAGAAGGCTACCGTTCTGGCTGAGAAAAAAGGCCAGTTCGTATTCAAGGTTGCTACCGATGCAACCAAGCTGGAAATCAAGAAAGCTGTCGAAGGCCTGTTCAACGTAAAAGTTGAAAACGTGTCGACTGTTAACGTTCTGGGTAAAACCAAGCGTACCGCACGTGGTCTGGGCAAGCGTAATGACTGGAAGAAGGCGATCGTCTCCCTTCAGCCAGGCCAAGATCTCGATTTCAGCAGCAGTGCTGAGTAAGGAAGGGGTGCATCATGGCAATCGTTAAATGCAAACCGACTTCCCCTGGCCGCCGTTTCGTGGTCAAGGTGGTCAACCAGGAGCTGCACAAAGGCGCTCCTCACGCACCGCTGATCGAGAAGAAATCGAAGTCTGGTGGTCGTAACAACAATGGCCGCATCACCACTCGTCACGTTGGTGGTGGTCATAAGCAGCATTACCGTCTGGTCGACTTCCGTCGCAACGACAAAGATGGCATCCCAGCCACTGTCGAGCGTATCGAATACGACCCGAACCGTACTGCTCACATCGCCCTGCTGTGCTACGCAGACGGTGAGCGTCGCTACATCATCGCCCCTAAAGGCGTGAGCGCTGGCGACCAGCTGATCGCAGGTGCCCTGGCCCCAATCAAGGCCGGTAACTCCCTGCAGCTGCGCAACATCCCAGTAGGTAGCACCATTCACGGCATCGAACTGAAGCCGGGTAAAGGTGCTCAGATCGCTCGTTCCGCTGGTGCTTCGGCTCAGCTGATCGCTCGTGAAGGCGTCTACGTGACTCTGCGTCTGCGTTCCGGTGAGATGCGTAAAGTACTGGCTGAGTGCCGTGCGACCCTGGGCGAAGTCTCGAACTCCGAGCACAGCCTGCGTTCGCTGGGTAAAGCTGGTGCCAAACGCTGGCGCGGCGTTCGCCCAACCGTTCGTGGTGTTGCCATGAACCCGGTTGACCACCCACATGGTGGTGGTGAAGGTCGTACCTCCGGTGGTCGTCATCCGGTATCGCCATGGGGCTTCCCAACCAAGGGTGCGAAGACCCGTGGTAATAAGCGTACCGACAACATGATCGTCCGTCGTCGCAAGTAACTAGAGGGATACGACAGTGCCACGTTCTCTGAAAAAAGGTCCTTTTATCGATCTTCACCTGCTGAAGAAGGTCGAAGTGGCGGTGGAGAAGAACGATCGCAAGCCAGTTAAAACCTGGTCGCGCCGTTCGATGATCCTGCCACAAATGGTCGGTCTGACCATCGCGGTACACAACGGTCGTCAACATGTCCCAGTTCTGGTGAACGAAGACATGGTCGGCCACAAACTGGGCGAGTTCGCCGGTACCCGCACCTATCGCGGGCACGTGGCTGACAAGAAAGCCAAGCGTTAAGGGGTAAGGAAATGGAAGTAGCCGCTAAGTTGTCGGGCGCTCGCATCTCCGCCCAGAAAGCCCGCTTGGTCGCCGACCAGATCCGCGGGAAGAAGGTGGGCGAAGCGCTCAACCTGTTGGCCTTCAGCAGCAAAAAAGCCGCTGAAATCATGAAGAAAGTCCTCGAGTCGGCCGTTGCCAACGCCGAACACAACGAAGGCGCAGACGTTGATGACCTGAAGGTCTCCACCGTCTTCGTCAACGAAGGGCGTTCGCTGAAGCGCATCATGCCACGTGCCAAAGGCCGTGCTGATCGCATCGTCAAGCGGTCTTGCCATATCACTGTCAAGGTTGCGGACAAGTAACGGAGTCGATCAGATGGGTCAGAAAGTACATCCCACTGGCATTCGCCTGGGAATCGTCAAGGAGCACACCTCCGTCTGGTACGCAGACGGTGCTACTTACGCAGATTACCTGTTGAAGGATCTGAAAACGCGTGAGTACCTCCAGGACAAACTAAAAAGCGCGTCCGTAAGCCGTATCGATATTCATCGTCCGGCTCAAACTGCACGCATCACCATCCACACCGCTCGTCCCGGTATCGTTATCGGTAAGAAAGGTGAAGATGTCGAGAAGCTGCGTCAGGACCTGACCAAGCAGATGGGTGTGCCTGTGCACATCAACATCGAAGAGATCCGCAAGCCGGAACTCGACGCTATGCTGGTTGCGCAGAGCGTAGCTCAGCAGCTGGAACGCCGCGTAATGTTCCGTCGCGCCATGAAGCGCGCCGTACAGAACGCCATGCGTATTGGTGCCAAGGGCATCAAGATCCAGGTGAGCGGTCGTCTCGGCGGTGCTGAGATTGCTCGTACCGAGTGGTATCGCGAAGGTCGTGTGCCTCTGCACACCCTGCGTGCCGATATCGACTACAACACCTACGAAGCTCACACCACTTACGGTGTGATCGGTGTGAAGGTTTGGATCTTCAAAGGCGAAGTTATTGGTGGTCGCCAAGAAGAACTGAAACCACAAGCACCAGCGCCTCGTAAAAAAGCTGCTAAGTAAGGGGTACGCCAAATGTTGCAACCAAAGCGTACAAAATTCCGCAAGCAGATGACCGGCCACAACCGTGGTCTGGCACTGCGCGGTAGCAAAGTCAGCTTCGGCGAATTCGCCCTGAAAGCTGTTGCTCGCGGTCGCCTCACCGCTCGCCAGATCGAGTCCGCACGTCGTGCGCTGACCCGTCACGTAAAACGTGGCGGTAAGATCTGGATCCGTGTCTTCCCGGACAAGCCGATCTCCAAGAAGCCTCTCGAGGTTCGTATGGGTAAAGGTAAGGGTTCCGTGGAATACTGGGTTGCCCAGATTCAGCCAGGCAAAGTCCTGTATGAAATCGAGGGTGTTTCTGAAGAGCTGGCGCGCGAAGCTTTCGCCCTGGCTGCTGCAAAGCTGCCTCTCGCCACCTCCTTTGTTAAGCGGACGGTGATGTGATGAAAGCGAATGAACTTCGTGAAAAATCGGCACAGCAACTGAATGAGCAACTGCTCGGCTTGCTGCGCGACCAGTTCAATCTGCGTATGCAGAAAGCAACTGGCCAGTTGGGGCAGTCGCACCTGCTCTCGCAAGTTAAGCGTGACATCGCTCGCGTGAAAACTGTGCTCAACCAGCAGGCAGGTAAGTGATCATGGCTGAAGCTGAAAAAACCGTCCGTACGCTGACTGGCCGTGTCGTCAGCGACAAAATGGACAAGACCATCACCGTTCTGATCGAGCGTCGCGTAAAGCACCCGATCTACGGTAAATACGTTAAGCGTTCGACTAAGCTGCACGCGCACGACGAAGCCAACCAGTGCAAGATCGGCGACAAGGTTTCCATCCGTGAAACCCGTCCGCTGGCCAAGACCAAGTCCTGGGCACTGGTTGAAGTCCTCGAACGCGCTGTTGAAGTCTAAGGGCTAGGGGTCGGAGAAATTTTATGATTCAGACTCAATCCATGCTCGATGTGGCCGATAACAGCGGCGCTCGTCGCGTCATGTGCATCAAGGTGCTCGGCGGTTCGCACCGCCGTTACGCCGGCATCGGTGACATCATCAAGGTAACCGTCAAGGAAGCAATTCCGCGCGGTAAGGTCAAGAAAGGCCAAGTGATGACCGCTGTTGTAGTGCGCACCCGTCACGGTGTTCGTCGCGCTGACGGTTCCATCATTCGTTTCGACGGCAACGCTGCTGTTCTGCTGAACAACAAGCAAGAGCCGATCGGCACTCGCATCTTCGGGCCAGTGACCCGTGAACTTCGTACTGAGAAGTTCATGAAGATCGTCTCGCTCGCCCCTGAAGTGCTGTAAGGAGATCCGACATGCAAAAGATTCGTCGTGACGACGAGATCATCGTGATCGCCGGCAAAGACAAAGGTAAGCGCGGTAAGGTGCTGAAGGTTCTGGCTGATGACCGTCTGGTCGTTGGTGGTGTGAACCTGGTCAAGCGTCATACCAAGCCTAACCCGATGGCGGGCGTACAGGGCGGTATCGTCGAAAAAGAAGCGCCTCTGCACGCTTCCAACGTTGCCATCTTCAACGGCGAAACCAACAAGGCTGACCGCGTTGGTTTCAAAGTAGAAGACGGTAAAAAAATTCGTGTCTTCAAGTCGACCCAAAAAGCGGTTGATGCTTGAACACTGCTAGGTAGAAGACCATGGCACGACTGAAAGAGATTTACCGGAACGAAATCGCTCCTAAGCTTAAGGAAGAACTTAAGCTGTCGAACGTGATGGAAGTTCCGCGCGTTACCAAGATCACCCTGAACATGGGTCTGGGCGAAGCGATCGGCGACAAGAAAGTCATCGAGCACGCTGTTGCCGACCTGGAAAAGATCACCGGTCAAAAGCCGGTCGTGACTTTCGCTCGTAAATCCATCGCGGGCTTCAAAGTCCGTGAAGGCTGGCCGATCGGTGTCAAGGTGACCCTGCGTCGCGACAAGATGTACGAATTCCTGGACCGCCTGCTGGCGATCTCCCTGCCTCGGGTTCGCGACTTCCGCGGCCTGAATGCCAAGTCCTTCGATGGCCGTGGCAACTACAGCATGGGCGTGAAAGAGCAGATCATCTTCCCGGAAATCGACTACGACAAGATCGATGCTCTGCGCGGTTTGGACATCACCCTGACCACCACTGCTCGTTCGGACGACGAAGGCCGCGCTCTGCTGCGTGCTTTCAAGTTCCCGTTCCGCAACTGATTGGAGTAGGAAAATGGCCAAGAAGAGCATGAAAAACCGCGAGCTGAAGCGTCAGCTCACGGTAGCCAAGTACGCCAAAAAGCGTGCCGAGCTGAAAGCGACCATCGTCAACCTGAACGCCTCTCCTGAAGAGCGTTTCGCTGCCGTTGTCGCCCTGCAGAAGCAGCCACGTGATGCCTCCGCTTCGCGTCTGCGCAACCGTTGCCGCCTGACCGGTCGTCCTCACGGTGTATACCGTAAGTTCGGCCTGGGCCGTAACATGCTGCGTCAAGCTGCAATGCGCGGTGACGTACCAGGTCTGGTCAAGGCCTCCTGGTAATCGCTGCAGGCTGGATCCCGGCGGAAGGGGAGCATTCTTCCGACCGCCGGTGACCTCGCCAACAAACAAGCCCCTATATGGGGCTTGTTTCGTTTCTACCTTGTGTCTAGAATGACCGGCTCACCTGAGCCTGGGTTTTTTGCCCTGTCCGCTCGGGTGGTTGTGATAGCCGCAAGGCTAATAATTCTTGTATCAGGAGCATCTAGCCCATGAGTATGCAGGACCCGTTAGCGGACATGCTAACTCGCATCCGTAATGCCCAGATGGCTGAAAAGTCCGTCGTAAGCATGCCTTCCTCCACCCTGAAGGTCGCGGTTGCCAAAGTTCTGAAAGACGAAGGTTACATCGCCGGCTACCAGGTAACTGGTGAGGCCAAGCCTTCCCTGTCGATCGAACTGAAGTACTTCGAAGGCCGTCCGGTCATCGAGGAACTGAAGCGCTCCAGCCGTCCAGGCCTGCGCCAGTACAAGTCCGTCGCAGAGCTGCCGAAAGTACGTGGCGGTCTGGGCGTGTCTATCGTCTCCACCAACAAAGGTGTGATGACTGATCGCGCTGCACGCGCTGCCGGTGTCGGCGGCGAAGTTCTGTGCACAGTGTTCTAAGGGGAGATAGGCATGTCTCGCGTCGCTAAGAACCCCGTTAAGCTGCCAGCAGGCGTCGAAGTCAAATTCGCCGGCCAGCAGCTTTCGGTGAAGGGTGCCAAAGGCACTCTCGAACTGAACGTTCACTCGTCTGTTGAAGTTACCGAAGAGTCTGGCGAGCTGCGTTTCGTCGCTCGCAACGGTGACCAGCAAGCTCGCGCCATGGCCGGTACCACCCGCGCTCTGGTGAACAACATGGTCCAGGGCGTAAGCCAAGGCTTCGAGCGCAAGCTCCAGCTGGTCGGTGTTGGTTACAAGGCACAGGCCAAGGGCACCGTCCTGAACCTGGCCCTGGGCTTCTCGCACCCAGTGGACTACGAACTGCCAGCCGGTATCACCGCTGAAACCCCAAGCCAGACCGACATCCTGATCAAGGGTATCGACAAGCAGCTGGTGGGTCAGGTGGCCGCTGAAATCCGCGACTTCCGTCCGCCAGAGCCTTACAAAGGCAAGGGTGTGCGTTACGCGGACGAAGTAGTCCGTCGTAAAGAAGCCAAGAAGAAGTAGGGCCTAGCAAATGACCGACAAAAAAGTTACTCGACTGCGTCGCGCTCGCAAAGCACGTCTCAAGATGCACGAACTCGAAGTCGTGCGCCTGTGCGTGTTCCGCTCCTCGCAGCACATCTACGCCCAGGTCATTTCGGCCGACGGCAGCAAGGTTCTGGCAAGCGCCTCGACCTTGGACAAAGAACTGCGTGATGGCGCCACTGGCAACATCGACGCGGCCACTAAGGTTGGCAAGCTGGTAGCTGAGCGTGCGAAAGCCGCCGGTGTATCTCAAGTTGCCTTTGACCGTTCCGGCTTCAAGTACCATGGCCGCGTCAAAGCGCTGGCTGATGCTGCTCGTGAAGGCGGGCTGGAGTTCTAAGTTATGGCAAATAACGATCAAAAGCGCGACGAAGGCTACATCGAGAAGCTGGTTCAAGTTAACCGCGTTGCCAAAACCGTAAAAGGCGGCCGTATCTTCACCTTCACCGCGCTGACCGTGGTAGGTGATGGTAAAGGTCGTGTTGGCTTCGGCCGTGGCAAGTCGCGCGAAGTACCTGCCGCGATCCAGAAAGCCATGGAAGCTGCTCGCCGCAACATGATCCAGGTTGACCTGAAGGGCACCACCCTGCAGTACGCCACCAAGGCTGCCCACGGCGCCTCGAAGGTTTACATGCAGCCTGCCTCGGAAGGTACCGGTATCATCGCCGGTGGCGCAATGCGTGCTGTCCTGGAAGTTGCTGGTGTTCAGAACGTTCTGGCCAAGTGCTACGGTTCGACCAACCCAGTGAACGTGGTTTACGCCACCTTCAAGGGTCTGAAAGCCATGCAATCTCCTGAATCCATTGCTGCCAAGCGCGGCAAGAGCGTCGAGGAGATCTTCTGATCATGGCAACCGTAAAAGTAACGCTGATCAAGAGCGTCTCGGGCCGTCTGCCTAACCACAAGCTGTGCGTTAAGGGCCTGGGTCTGCGTCGCATCGGTCACACTGTAGAAGTCCAGGATACTCCCGAAAACCGCGGGATGATCAACAAGGCTTACTACATGCTGAAGGTCGAGGGTTAATCGATGAAACTCAATGATCTGAGTCCAGCGCCGGGTTCCCGTCGCGAGAAGCATCGTCCAGGTCGTGGTATCGGTAGCGGTCTGGGTAAGACCGGCGGCCGTGGCCACAAAGGTCAGACTTCCCGTTCGGGTGGTTCGATCGCTCCTGGCTTCGAAGGCGGTCAACAGCCGCTGCACCGTCGTCTGCCGAAGTTCGGCTTCGTTTCCCTGAAAGCCATGGACCGCGCCGAAGTGCGTCTGTCCGAGCTGGCCAAGGTGGAAGGCGACGTGATCTCCGTGCAATCCCTGAAGGATGCCAACGTGATCGGCCAGAACGTACAGCGTGTGAAAATCATGCTGTCTGGCGAAGTCACTCGCGCAGTCACCATCAAGGGTATCGCAGCCACCAAGGGTGCGCGTGCGGCTATCGAAGCAGCTGGCGGCAAGTTCGAGGAATAAATGGCTAAGCAAGGTGCTCTCTCTTCGCTCGGTAAGGGCGGGATGTCGGAACTCTGGGCTCGTCTGCGCTTTCTGTTCATGGCGATCATCGTCTATCGGATAGGTGCGCATATCCCGGTTCCTGGCATCAATCCAGACCGTCTGGCGGATCTGTTTCGGCAGAATGAGGGGACCATTCTTAGCTTGTTCAACATGTTTTCCGGTGGCGCGCTCGAGCGCATGAGCATCTTTGCACTGGGGATCATGCCGTACATCTCGGCATCGATCATCATGCAGCTGATGACGGCGGTCAGCCCGCAACTGGAGCAGTTGAAGAAGGAAGGTGAAGCTGGCCGTCGCAAGATCAGCCAGTACACCCGCTACGGCACCGTTATCCTGGCACTGGTTCAAGCCATTGGCATGTCCATTGGCCTGGCCAACCAGGGCGTGGCGTTTTCTGTAGGCCTGGGCTTCCATGTCGTTGCCGTCTCCACCTTCGTGGCGGGCGCGATGTTCATGATGTGGCTGGGCGAGCAGATCACCGAGCGCGGTGTGGGCAACGGTATCTCGATGTTGATCTTCGCGGGTATCGTTGCCGGTCTTCCGAGAGCAATCGGGCAGTCTTTCGAGTCTGCACGCACAGGCGATATCAACATTTTCGCCCTGGTCGCTATCGGTTTGCTGGCAGTAGCGATTATCGGCTTCGTGGTGTTCATTGAGCGTGGTCAGCGTCGTATCGCCGTTCACTACGCCAAGCGTCAGCAGGGCCGCAAGGTCTTCGCTGCGCAGACCAGCCACTTGCCGCTGAAGGTGAACATGGCGGGGGTTATCCCGGCCATTTTCGCGAGCAGCATTCTGCTGTTCCCGGCTTCGCTGGGTGCCTGGTTCGGTCAGTCCGAAGGTATGGGCTGGCTGCAGGACATCTCGCAGTCGATCGCTCCTGGTCAGCCGTTGAACATTCTGCTGTTTAGTGCAGGGATCATTTTCTTCTGCTTCTTCTACACAGCGCTGATGTTCAACCCGAAAGACGTAGCGGAAAACCTGAAGAAGTCCGGTGCCTTTATTCCGGGTATCCGTCCTGGTGAGCAGTCGGCACGCTACATTGATGGCGTTCTGACCCGTCTGACCATGTTCGGTGCTCTTTACATGATGGCCGTCTGCCTTCTGCCCCAGTTCCTGGTGGTGGCAGCAAATGTGCCGTTCTACCTTGGCGGGACCTCGTTGCTGATTGTGGTAGTGGTTGTGATGGACTTCATGTCCCAAGTACAATCGCACCTCGTTTCGCACCAGTACGAATCCCTGATGAAGAAAGCCAACCTGAAAGGCTACGGTGGCAGCGGTCTGCTGCGCTGATACGCCCCTAAGGTTCGAGGAGTCGGTAATGAAAGTTCGTGCATCGGTGAAAAAGCTGTGCCGTAACTGCAAGATCATCCGTCGCGAAGGCGTCGTACGAGTGATCTGCAGCGCGGAACCGCGTCACAAACAGCGCCAAGGCTGAGTGTGATCTGCGCTTCAAACCCAGCAGCTAGTGTGCTGCTGGGTTGATTATTCGTTTCTACAGCGATATTATCTCGCGCCCTATTTCTTGGCTTCCGGGGCGTAGGTAGCTGTCAATTGGAGTCCCACTGAATGGCCCGTATTGCAGGCGTCAACATTCCAGATAACAAGCATGCTGTTATCTCGCTGACCTACATCTATGGTGTCGGTCGCACTACTGCACAGAAGATCTGTGCAGACGCTGGTGTAAACCCAGCCGCTAAGATCAAGGATCTGAGCGACGAGCAAATCGAAACCCTGCGTGGCGAAGTCGCGAAGTTCACCACCGAAGGTGACCTGCGTCGTGACATCAACATGAAGATCAAGCGCTTGATGGACCTGGGTTGCTACCGCGGCCTGCGTCATCGTAAAGGTCTGCCGGTTCGCGGTCAGCGCACCAAGACCAACGCACGCACCCGTAAGGGCCCGCGTAAGCCGATCCGCAAGTAATCGCCCAGGAATATAGACATGGCAAAACCTGCTGCTCGTCCTCGTAAGAAAGTCAAAAAGACAGTGGTTGATGGCATCGCCCACATCCATGCCTCTTTCAACAACACCATCGTGACCATCACCGACCGTCAGGGCAACGCTTTGTCCTGGGCGACCTCCGGTGGTTCGGGTTTCCGTGGTTCGCGCAAATCCACCCCGTTCGCAGCCCAGATCGCTGCTGAGCGTGCTGGTCAAGCTGCGCTGGAATACGGTCTGAAGAACCTCGACGTAAACGTCAAGGGTCCAGGTCCAGGTCGTGAGTCCGCCGTTCGTGCACTGAACAGCTGCGGCTACAAGATCGCCAGCATCACCGACGTGACGCCAATCCCGCACAACGGGTGCCGTCCGCCGAAGAAGCGTCGCGTGTAATCAGGAGACAGATAAATGGCACGTTACATTGGTCCAAAATGCAAACTGTCTCGTCGTGAAGGCACTGACCTGTTCCTGAAGAGCGGCGTTCGCGCTCTGGAATCGAAGTGCAACATCGAAGCAGCCCCAGGTATCCACGGCCAGCGCCGTGGCCGTCAGTCCGACTACGGTACCCAGCTGCGCGAGAAGCAAAAAGTTCGTCGTATCTACGGTGTTCTGGAGCGTCAGTTCCGCGGTTACTACCAGGCTGCAGCCTCGAAAAAAGGCGCAACCGGTGAAAACCTGCTGCAACTGCTCGAGTGCCGTCTGGATAACGTCGTCTACCGTATGGGCTTCGGCTCGACTCGTTCCGAGTCCCGTCAGCTGGTTTCGCACAAAGCGATCAGCGTCAACGGTAAGACTGTAAACATTCCATCCTACCAAGTTCGTCCGGGTGACGTGGTCGCGGTTCGCGAGAAGTCGCTGAACCAGCTGCGCATTGTTCAAGCCCTTGAACTGTGCGCCCAGCGTGGCCGCGTTGAGTGGGTTGACGTGGATGCTGCTAAAAAGTCGGGCGTTTTCAAGAACGTTCCTGCTCGCAGCGACCTGTCTGCCGACATCAACGAGAACCTGATTGTCGAGCTCTACTCCAAGTAAGGGCTAGAAAATAGGTGCATCCATGCAGATTTCGGTAAATGAGTTCCTGACTCCCCGCCACATTGATGTGCAGGTAGTCAGTCCGACCCGCGCCAAGATTACGCTCGAGCCTCTCGAGCGTGGTTTCGGCCATACCCTGGGCAACGCGCTGCGCCGCATCCTGTTGTCCTCCATGCCTGGCTGTGCAGTAGTCGAGGCCGAGATCGACGGCGTACTCCACGAGTACTCCGCGATCGAAGGTGTTCAGGAAGACGTCATTGAAATCCTGTTGAACCTGAAAGGCCTGGCTATCAAACTGCACGGTCGTGACGAAGTTACGCTGACCTTGTCGAAAAAGGGTTCGGGGGTGGTTACCGCTGCCGATATTCAGCTGGATCACGATGTCGAGATCGTCAACCCCGATCACGTAATCGCGAACCTGGCGTCGAACGGCGCTCTGAACATGAAGCTCACTGTAGCTCGTGGTCGTGGTTACGAGCCGGCCGACTCCCGTCAAACCGACGAAGACGAAAGCCGTAGCATTGGCCGTCTGCAGTTGGACGCTTCGTTCAGCCCGGTGCGTCGTATCGCCTATGTGGTCGAGAACGCCCGTGTTGAACAGCGTACCAACCTGGACAAGCTGGTCATTGATCTGGAAACCAACGGCACCCTGGATCCTGAAGAGGCTATCCGCCGCGCTGCGACCATCCTGCAACAGCAGCTGGCCGCGTTCGTCGACCTCAAAGGTGACAGCGAGCCTGTCGTAGTCGAGCAGGAAGACGAGATCGATCCGATCCTGCTGCGTCCGGTTGACGACCTGGAACTGACTGTACGTTCGGCCAACTGCCTCAAGGCGGAGAACATCTACTACATCGGCGACCTGATTCAGCGTACCGAAGTAGAGCTGTTGAAGACTCCTAACCTGGGCAAGAAGTCCCTGACTGAAATCAAGGACGTCCTGGCCTCTCGTGGTCTGTCTCTCGGCATGCGCCTCGACAACTGGCCGCCTGCAAGTCTTAAGAAAGACGACAAGGCGACCGCCTGATCGTCGTAATCACCGAACGTAGTGTTTGGTAAGGAATGAATCATGCGTCATCGTAAAAGTGGACGTCACCTGAGCCGTACCAGCTCTCACCGCAAGGCTATGTTCCAGAACATGGCAGTGTCGCTGATCGAGCACGAGCTGATCAAAACCACCCTGCCGAAAGCCAAGGAACTGCGCCGCGTTGCCGAGCCGCTGATCACCCTGGCCAAGGAAGACAGCGTAGCTAACCGCCGTCTGGCCTTCGATCGTACCCGTTCGAAGTCCGCTGTTGGCAAGCTGTTCAACGACCTGGGTAAGCGTTACGCCACCCGTCAGGGCGGCTACCTGCGCATCCTGAAGTGCGGTTTCCGCGCTGGCGACAACGCTCCTATGGCGTACGTCGAGCTGGTTGATCGTCCGGTCGGCGGTGCTGTAGAAGCTGCTGAGTAAGACGTTCTGTCTGCTACAAAGAACCGGGCCTAGTGCCCGGTTTTTTGTTTCAGGATGTATTGTTTATTTCTATTGATGCAAGTCATGTAATGCATTTGTTCTTGTAACCTTGCTCGTCAATACTCTCTCCAGAGCCGTTTAGCCGGCGCTTGAAGACCGATAAGGAGAGCCCATGAGCAAGATTCTCACCACCGCCAGCGGTGCACCTGTAGCAGACAACCAGAATTCCCGTTCCGCCGGCCCGCGTGGCCCGCTGCTGCTCGACGACTTCCACCTGATCGAGAAGCTCGCCCACTTCAACCGCGAGAACATTCCTGAGCGCCGCGTACACGCAAAAGGCTCGGGCGCCTACGGCACCTTTACCGTCACCCGCGATATCACCGAATACACCAGTGCCAAGTTGTTTGAACAGGTTGGCAAGCAGACCGAAACCTTCCTGCGCTTCTCCACCGTTGGTGGTGAGCGTGGCTCCGCTGATACCGAGCGCGATCCCCGTGGTTTCGCCGTCAAGTTCTACACCGAGGAAGGCAACTGGGACATCGTCGGCAACAACACGCCGGTGTTCTTCATCCGCGACCCACTGAAGTTCCCGGACTTTATCCACACCCAGAAGCGTCACCCGCAATCCAACCTGAAGAACGCTCAGATGATGTGGGACTTCTGGTCGCACTCTCCCGAGGCGCTGCATCAGGTCACCATTCTGTTCTCCGATCGCGGCATTCCGGACGGCTACCGCCACATGCACGGCTTCGGTAGCCATACCTACAGCCTGATCAATGCCAAAGGTGAGCGCACCTGGGTCAAATGGCACTTCAAGACCCAGCAAGGCATCAAGAACCTCGCACCGGCAGATGCCGCGCGCCTGGCAGGTACTGACCCGGACTACGCCCAGCGCGACCTGTTCGAAGCCATCGAGCGGGGCGATTACCCACGCTGGACCGTATGCATCCAGGTGATGAGCGAAGCCGAGGCTGCCGGCCGCGACGAAAACCCCTTCGACGTGACCAAGACCTGGTCGCAGAAGGACTACCCGCTGATTGAAGTGGGCGTGCTGGAGCTCAACCGTAACCCGCTCAACTACTTTGCCGAGGTCGAGCAGGCAGCGTTTGGCCCAAGCAACATGGTGCCGGGTGTTGGCCTGTCGCCGGACCGCATGCTGCAAGGGCGGGTATTCGCCTACGCCGACGCGCATCGCTACCGGGTGGGTACCAACCACCAGCAACTGCCGGTGAATGCACCACGCTGCCCGGTCAACAGCTACCAGCGTGATGGTTCCATGGCCGCTGGCGGTTACGGCAGCGCGCCGAACTATGAGCCCAACAGCTACAGCGATGCACCGAAGCAGTCGCCACGCCACGCCGAGCCTGCACTGGCCCTGAGTGGTTCCGCAGACCGTTACGACCACCGCGAAGACACCGACTACTACAGCCACGCCGGCGCGCTGTTCCGCCTGATGAACGATGAGCAGAAAGCCCTGCTGATAAACAACATTGCCGGCACCATGGCAGGCGTCAGCGAAGACGTGATCCAGCGTCAGTTGCAATACTTCTTCAAGGCCGATCCGGCCTATGGCGAAGGGGTTGCCAAGGCCTTGGGCATCAATTTCGCCTAAGTCGAAGTGATAAGAAGAACCGCCCTCATTTGGGCGGTTTTTCAATGAATATCACTACTGTTTGACCGATTTTTTGCTTCTAATTGCGCGGTTTTCAGTGACCGCAGGCAAAAGCTGGTTCACACTATGTGGCATAGACGTTTTCACATGGAGAAGCAGGGCGATGCAAGGTCACCCGGACGTAATCAACTACCTCGTTACGCTGCTGAAGGGCGAACTGGCGGCGCGTGACCAGTACTTCATTCACTCGCGTATGTACGAAGACTGGGGCCTGTCCAAGCTCTACGAGCGCATCAACCACGAAATGGAAGAAGAGACGCAGCACGCAGATGCCCTGATGCGTCGCATCCTCATGCTCGAAGGCACCCCTGACATGCGCGCGGACGACCTGGAAGTGGGCAGCACCGTGCCGGAAATGATCGAGGCGGACCTCAAGCTCGAGTACAAGGTACGCGGCGCGCTGTGCAAAGGCATCGAGCTGTGCGAGTTGCACAAGGACTACATCAGCCGCGACATCCTGCGCGCTCAGTTGGCTGATACCGAAGAAGATCACACCTACTGGCTGGAGAAGCAGCAGGGGCTGATCAAGGCCATTGGCCTCGAGAATTACCTGCAGTCGCAGATGTAAAAGCCTGGGCTGCTTTGCAGCCCTATCGCGACACAAGGCCGCTCCCACAGGGAAATGCATTACTCCTGTGGGAGCGGCCTTGTGTCGCGAAAGGGGCGCAAAGCGCCCCCAAGGCCTTACGCCCGATCCCGCTCCAGCAACGGTTTCAGGTAGTGCCCGGTATACGACTGTTTCATCGTACTCAGTTCTTCTGGCGTACCGCAGGCAATGATCTGCCCACCTTTCGAGCCACCCTCCGGCCCTAGATCCACCAGCCAGTCCGCGGTCTTGATCACATCCAGGTTGTGCTCGATCACCACCACGGTATTGCCGTGGTCACGCAGGCGATGCAGCACGTCCAGCAACTGCTGGATATCGGCAAAGTGCAGGCCCGTGGTCGGCTCATCGAGGATGTACAGGGTCTTGCCGGTGTCACGCTTGGACAGTTCGCGCGATAGCTTGACTCGCTGGGCCTCACCACCCGACAGGGTGGTCGCCGACTGCCCCAGCTTGATGTACGACAGCCCCACATCCATCAACGTCTGCAGCTTGCGCGCCAGCGCCGGCACTGCGTCGAAGAACTCGCGGGCATCCTCGATGGTCATCTCCAGCACCTCGTGGATGTTCTTGCCCTTGTACTTGATCTCCAGGGTTTCGCGGTTGTAGCGCTTGCTCTTGCACACGTCGCACGGCACGTAGATGTCCGGCAGGAAGTGCATCTCCACCTTGATCAGGCCATCGCCCTGGCAGGCCTCGCAACGGCCCCCCTTGACGTTGAACGAGAAGCGCCCCGGACCATAGCCGCGCGAACGCGATTCCGGCACACCGGAGAACAGCTCGCGGATCGGCGTGAAGATGCCGGTGTAGGTCGCCGGGTTCGAGCGAGGGGTGCGGCCGATCGGGCTCTGGTCGATATCCACCACCTTGTCCAGGTGCTGCAGGCCATCCATGCTGGCATGCGGCGCCGCTTCCAGGCTGCTTGCGCCATTCAGGGCGGTGGCGGCCAGTGGGAACAGGGTGTTGTTGATCAGCGTCGACTTGCCCGAGCCGGACACCCCGGTCACGCAGGTCAGCAGGCCGATCGGGACTTCCAGGTCGACGTTTTGCAGGTTGTTGCCACGCGCGCCCTTGAGCTTGAGTTGCAGCTTCTTGTTGCGCGGCGTGCGCTTGGCCGGCACGACAATCTTCTTGCGCCCGGACAGGTACTTGCCGGTCAGCGAGTCGGGGTGGGCCATGACCTCCTGCGGCGAGCCCTCGGCGACGATCTGCCCACCGTGCACGCCGGCCCCCGGGCCGATGTCCACCACGTAGTCGGCCAGGCGGATGGCGTCCTCGTCGTGTTCCACCACGATCACCGTGTTGCCCAGGTCGCGCAGGTGGTTGAGGGTGGCCAGCAGGCGGTCATTGTCACGCTGATGAAGGCCGATGGACGGCTCATCGAGGATGTACATCACCCCCACCAGGCCAGCGCCGATCTGGCTGGCCAGGCGGATACGCTGCGCTTCGCCACCGGACAGGGTATCGGCGCTGCGGTCCAGGGTGAGATAGTCGAGACCGACGTTGACCAGGAACTGCAGGCGCTCGCAGATTTCCTTGAGGATCTTCGCCGCAATCTCGCCACGGCGACCGGTCAGGGTCAGCTCGCCGAAATAGTTGCTGGCTTCACCGATCGGCAGATTGGTCACCGCCGGCAGGGTTTTTTCGCCCACCCACACGTGCCGTGCCTCACGGCGCAGGCGGGTGCCGCGGCAATCCGGGCAGGGCTGGGTGCCGAGGAACTTGGCCAGTTCTTCGCGCACGGTGGCCGACTCGGTCTCGCGGTAGCGACGCTCCAGGTTCGGCACGATGCCTTCGAACGGGTGCGAGCGCTTGACGATGTCGCCACGGTCGTTGAGGTACTTGAAGTCGACGCTCTGCTTGCCGCTGCCCTGCAGGATCACCTTCTGGTGCTCGGCCGAAAGCTGGCCGAATGGTTCCTCCAGGCTGAAGCCGTAATGCGCGGCCAGCGAGCCGAGCATCTGGAAGTAGTACACGTTGCGCCGGTCCCAGCCGCGGATCGCGCCTTCGGCCAAGGTGAGCTCGGCATTGACCAGGCGCTTGGTGTCGAAGAACTGCTTCACCCCCAGGCCATCGCAGGTCGGGCAGGCGCCAGCGGGGTTGTTGAAGGAGAACAGCTTCGGCTCCAGCTCGCTGATGGCATGACCACAGACCGGGCAGGCGAAACGCGCGGAGAAGATCGTCTCTTCGCCTTGTTCGTCATCCATCGGTGCCACCAGGGCGATGCCGTCGGCCAGCTTTAGCGCGGTCTCGAACGACTCGGCCAGGCGTTGTTGCAGGTCGGCGCGGACCTTGAAACGGTCCACGACCACATCGATGCTGTGTTTTTTCTGCTTGTCCAGCTTGGGCAGTTCGTCGAGTTCGTAGAGCTTGCCGTTGACCCGGGCGCGCACAAAGCCCTGGGCACGCAGCTCGTCGAACACTGCCAGGTGCTCGCCCTTGCGCTCGCGCACCACCGGAGCCAGCAGCATCAGCTTGCTGCCTTCCGGGCGCTCCAGCACCAGGTCGACCATCTGGCTGATCGTTTGCGCCTCCAGCGGGATATCGTGATCCGGGCAGCGTGGGGTGCCGACGCGGGCGTACAGCAGGCGCAGATAGTCGTAGATTTCGGTGATGGTGCCGACCGTGGAGCGGGGGTTGTGCGAGGTCGACTTCTGCTCGATGGAAATGGCTGGCGACAGGCCTTCGATGGTATCGACGTCGGGCTTTTCCATCATCGACAGGAACTGCCGGGCGTAGGCCGACAGCGATTCCACATAGCGGCGCTGGCCTTCGGCGTACAGGGTGTCGAACGCCAGGGACGACTTGCCGGAACCGGACAGGCCGGTGATCACGATCAGCTTGTCCCGGGGCAGGGTCAGGTCGATGTTCTTCAGGTTGTGGGTACGTGCCCCACGAATCAGGATCTTGTCCACTGCGGCCTCGCTCGGCGGGCATAAACAAGGAAGTATACGGCGCGCTGCCAGTACGCGGCAAAGCGTCGCGTAGATGCCGTCAAGCTGTCGGACTGATAGAATCGCCGCCGGTTCACACGAGATTAATCCATGCACGACACCCACAACGAACGCATGAGTGGCAGCGAAACCCGCGCCGCTGGCGGCCTGGCCCTGGTCTTTGCCTTTCGTATGCTGGGCATGTTCATGGTCTTGCCGGTGCTGGCCATCTACGGGATGGACCTGGCCGGTGCCACGCCTGCGCTGATCGGCCTGGCCATTGGTGCCTATGGCCTGACGCAGGCCGTATTGCAGATCCCGTTCGGGATGATTTCCGATCGTATCGGCCGCCGGCCGGTGATTTACCTGGGGTTGGTCATCTTTGCCCTGGGTAGTGTATTGGCGGCCCAGGCCGACTCCATCTGGGGAGTGATCGCCGGGCGTATCCTGCAGGGCGCCGGGGCGATTTCCGCTGCGGTCATGGCGCTGCTGTCCGACCTCACGCGCGAGCAGCACCGGACCAAGGCCATGGCCATGATCGGCATGAGCATCGGCCTGTCGTTTGCTGTCGCCATGGTCGTTGGCCCATTGCTGACTCGTGTCTTTGGCTTGTCAGGATTGTTCCTCGCCACGGCAGGACTTGCCCTGGTCGGCATCCTGCTGATCGCCTTTGTGGTGCCCAATACCCACAGCATCCTGCAGCACCGTGAGTCGGGTGTGGCGCGCCAAGCCATCGGCCCGACCCTGCGCCATCCGGACCTTCTGCGCCTGGATGTGGGCATTTTCATCCTCCACGCCATCCTCATGGCCAGCTTCGTCGCATTGCCACTGGCCTTTGTCGAGCGCGGCGGTCTACCGAAGGAGCAGCACTGGTGGGTGTACCTGACCGCGTTGTTCATCTCATTTTTTGCAATGGTCCCGTTCATCATCTATGGCGAAAAAAAGCGCAAGATGAAACGCGTGCTGGCCGGGGCGGTCAGTGTGTTGCTGCTGGTGGAGGTGTTCTTCTGGCAGTGGGCTGACGGTTTGCGCGGACTGGTGATCGGCACCGTGGTATTCTTTACTGCATTCAACCTGCTGGAGGCATCGCTGCCTTCGCTGGTGAGCAAGGTGTCGCCTGCAGGTGGCAAGGGGACGGCAATGGGGGTCTACTCCACCAGCCAGTTCCTCGGCGCTGCCCTGGGAGGAATCCTCGGTGGCTGGTTGTTCCAGCACGGCGGGCTGAACATGGTGTTCCTCGGTTGTGCGGTGCTGTGTGCCATCTGGTTGGTCGTCGCCTTGCGCATGAACGAGCCGCCCTATGTGACCAGCCTGCGCATGCCGCTGACGCCAGAGGCAGTCCGGGAAGCCGGCCTGACCGAGCGCCTGATGGCTGTGCCAGGTGTGACCGACGCCGTCGTGGTGGCGGAAGAAGCCGCCATCTATATCAAACTGGATACGAAAATTTTGGACCGTACGACCCTCGAGCGCCTGGTGAACCCGGCCTCTTCGGCGTGCGAAGCCTAGGAGAACGTTATGGCCCGTGGGGTTAACAAAGTCATTCTGGTCGGCACCTGTGGCCAGGATCCCGAAGTCCGCTACCTGCCCAACGGTAACGCCGTGACCAACCTGAGCCTGGCTACCAGCGAGCAGTGGACCGACAAGCAGTCGGGCCAGAAGGTCGAGCGTACCGAGTGGCACCGTGTGTCGCTGTTCGGCAAGGTTGCCGAAATCGCCGGCGAATACCTGCGCAAGGGTTCGCAGTGCTACATCGAAGGCAAGCTGCAGACCCGCGAGTGGGAAAAAGACGGCATCAAGCGCTACACCACCGAGATCATCGTCGACATCAACGGCACCATGCAGCTGCTCGGCGGTCGTCCGCAGAATCAGCAGCAGGGCGGTGACCCGTACAACCAGGGTGGCGGCAACTACGGTGGCGGCCAGCAGCAGTACAACCAGGCCCCACGCCAGCAGGCCCCGCGCCCGCAACAGGCGCCTCAGCGCCCGGCACCGCAGCAGCCCGCCCCGCAGCCGGCGGCGGATTTTGACAGCTTCGATGACGATATTCCGTTCTGATCAGAGCGGGTTAGCGTCTAGCAGGGCCAGAAACCCAGGGCAGAGTTGCCCTGGGTTTTTTCATTTGTGGGGAATGCCAGAAGAGAAGGTGAGGGCTGCCAGGTGCTCATCTCCCGGCGAGCACATCACCGGTTGCTAATTTTCAGCATTTGGTGATGAAGCTTTTTCATGGGCAATAGCACGTACCCTGTGGGAGCGGGCAAGCCCGCGAAGCAGGCGATGCGATGGATGGCACCGGCTACGCCGGTGTTCGCGGGCATGCCCGCTCCCACAGGTTGCGTGGGTTTCTGCTACGGCGCAATCCTGTGAGGGCGGGTGCAGCCAGCGCTTCAATAAAACAACCGTGGCTCCGGCGAGTCCAGCAAGCTGACCAGCTTGGTCAGGGCAAAGCCCAGTTCCTGGCGGCTGGGGGCCATCAGGGCGATGCGCACGCCGCAGTTGGCGTGGCTGCGTTCTGGCAGGAACTGGCTGCCACTGACTACCGTGACGCCGTTGTTACGCGCCAGGTTGGCGAATTCGTCGCTGGTCCACGGCTCCGGCAACTCCAGCCAGATGTGGAAGCTGTTGGGCTGGCTGCGGATCTTGTACTTGCCAAGGATCTCCCGGGCCATTTGCTGGCGCGCGGCCGCCTCGTCCTGTTGTGCCTGCACCAGCTGGTCGGCCATGCCGCTGTTGATCAGGTTGCTGGCCAGTTGTGCCATCAACGGCGATGGCATCCAGACGCTGCTGCGTACCATCGACGATAGCCGCGAGAGGGTTTGCGGTGGGGCGTACAGGTAACCGATACGCAGCGCCGGCAGCACACTTTTGGACAGGCTGGTGAGATACACCGAACGTTCTGGCGCATACGCCGCTAGTGGCTGGTAATCCGGTGCGGGTTCAAGGAAGCCGTAGATATCGTCATCGACGATGAACAGGTCGAACTCGCGGGCGATCTCTGCGATGGCCTGGCGCCGTGCGTGGGGCATGATCGAGTTGGTGGGGTTCTGGTGGGTGGTGACACACACCAACAGGGAAGGGCGATGCTCCAGGCAGGCCGCACGCAATGCCTCGGGAATAAGGCCATGCTCGTCCATGGCCACGCCACGCAGGCGGCGGCCCATGCTGTGGGCCAGGGAGATGATGCCTGGGTAGCAGAACGATTCGCACAGCACCACATCGTCGCTCTTCGACAGGCTACTGATGGCTACCAATAGTCCATGCTGTGCGCCAGAGGTCAGTACAACCTGTTGCCAGCGCGCGCCAGGCAGCCAGCGCCGAATCCAGTCTGCACCTGCTTGTTTGTGGGAGGTGTGACCACCTTCTGTCACATAGTCGAGGACCTGTCCCAGGTCCGCAGAGGTGGCCAGCTCGCTGATCGCCGCACCCAGCCACTCACTCATGTGGGCATCGTTGGGTTTGATGATCGACAGGTCGATCTGGCTGCTTTCGCCAGTAACGGGGGCGGGCGCCGACGGGGCGGATAACCGCTGTCGCAACTGTCTGACAAATGTGCCACGGCCCACCTCTCCAACCACCAGGCCGCGCTTGGCCGCTTCGTCGTAGGCTCTTCCAACGGTGCCGGGGGTTACATTCAGTGCCTCGGCAAGGTCTTTGAGGGTGGGCAAGCGATCGCCTGCTGCAAGCCGACCACTTTCGATGTCCTGTTCAAGGGCATTAGCGATCATCAGGTAAACCGGCTGGGTTTGATCGCCGTATTGAGGGACCCACATGGAAATGGCACCAGATTCTGCAAGTGCGCGCAGCCTAGCATGAAAGCCAAGATACGGGTAATGATGGTAATTCTCGCCATTGAATCGATTTAATTTATGATTGAATCGATTCAATTGTTGTAATTACAATCACCGCGCTGACTGGGGCAAGCGCACTCGCGTTGTGCTTGGCATGACACTCCACTGGATGGACTTTGCTATGGAAATTCTGGGCGCATTCTGGGCGGAACACTGGTTGCTGGCGATCCTCATGCTCGGGGCGATTGCCTTCGTTGCCGGCTTCGTCGACAGCATTGCCGGTGGCGGTGGGCTGTTCCTGGTACCGGGCTTTCTGCTGGTT
Organism: Pseudomonas sp. UYEF17; assembly: GCF_040546125.1. Classification (NCBI taxonomy): domain Bacteria; kingdom Pseudomonadati; phylum Pseudomonadota; class Gammaproteobacteria; order Pseudomonadales; family Pseudomonadaceae; genus Pseudomonas; species Pseudomonas sp. UYEF17. The sequence continues at coordinate 131,994 of NZ_JBEPNE010000014.1, read as the reverse complement.
GGCATGCCACCCCAGGTTGCCCTTGGCCAGGAAAAACTCGTCAGTACCCTCGGCACGCTGGCGGCCATCCGCAACTTCCTGGCCAACAGCAAGATGGTCTGGAAGGTGGCGCTGGTCGGCGTGCCATTCTCGCTGCTCGGTGCCTACCTGGGGGCGCACCTGATCGTGTCGATCTCCCAGGAAACCGTAGGCAAGATCATCCTGGCGCTGATCCCCTTCGGCATCCTCATCTTCCTCACCCCCAAGGACCGCCCGGTCGGGGAGCGCGAACTGTCATCGCGCATGCTGTTCACCGTGGTCCCGCTGACCTGCCTGGCCATCGGTTTCTATGACGGCTTCTTCGGCCCCGGTACCGGCAGCATGTTCATCATCGCTTTCCATTACCTGCTGCGCATGGACCTGGTCTCCAGCTCGGCCAACTCCAAAACCTTCAACTTCGCGTCCAACATCGGCGCCCTGGTGGCCTTCGTCATTGCCGGCAAGGTCGTCTACCTCCTGGCGTTGCCGCTGGTGGCCTGCAACATCCTCGGTAACCACCTGGGCAGCGCACTGGCCCTGCGCAAGGGCAACGAAGTGGTGCGCAAGGCGCTGGTGTTCTCGATGCTCTGCCTGTTCACCAGCCTGGGCGTGAAGTACCTGGCCTGACCCTTCCATAGGAGACAACTGATGAAAACCGCATTCGTAACCGGCGCCTCCTCGGGCTTTGGCCGCGCCATCTGCCGTACCTTGATCGGCAAAGGCTACCGCGTGATCGGTGGTGCCCGGCGCATGGACAAGCTGCAAGCGCTGGAGGCCGAGCTGGGCGTCAATTTCATTCCGCTGGCGCTGGACGTTACCGACCCGGTGTCGCTCGAGACGGCGGTCGATCAGATTCGTGATGCTTCGCTGCAGATCGACCTGCTGGTCAACAATGCCGGGCTGGCGCTGGGCGTGGACCGTGCCCAGGCCAGCAGTGCGGAAAACTGGCAGCGGATGATCGACACCAACATCACCGGCCTGGCCATGGTCACCCACAAGATCCTGCCGCAGATGGTGGAAGCCGACAGCGGCATGATCATCAACATCGGCTCGATCGCCGGCACCTACCCCTACCCGGGCGGTAACGTGTATGGCGCCAGCAAGGCCTTTGTCCGCCAGTTCAGCCTCAACCTGCGCGCCGACCTGGCGGGCACCCGCGTGCGAGTGAGCAACATCGAGCCAGGGCTGTGCTCGGGGACCGATTTCTCGGTGGTGCGCCTGAACGGTGACCTGGATGCCGTGCAGGCGCTGTATCGGGATGTGGAGGCCATCCTGCCCGAGGACATCGCGGCCACGGTGGCCTGGATTGCCGAGCAGCCGGCGCATGTGAACATCAATACCATCGAGATCATGCCGGTGGCCCAGAGCAGTGCGGCGCTGAACGTGGTGCGCAACCTGCCGGCTTGCTGATCGGCTGGTGGTGGATGGCACCGGCCTTGCCGGTGTTCGCGGGCTCGCCCGCTCCCACAGGAATAGCGCCCTGCTTCGGGCATGTGCAGTACCTGTGGGTTTACCCGCGAATCTGGCAACACAGCGCCTTCAGCTGACCCATGTCATCGCACCTTCTCGATTCTTGGCTAGTCTTAACTGTTGGCGGCCATCAATTGGCCGCCACCGTGACTACCAAGAGGCGCCGGCCATGTTCCGTGCGTCCACCACCTGATCAGGAGTGCACGATGGACCTGAACCGTCGGCAGTTCTTCAAGGTCGCCGCCGTCGGCCTTGGAGGCTCGAGCCTTGCGGCGTTGGGCATGGCCCCGACACCAGCATTCGCCGAGCAGGTGCGTCACTTCAAGCTGGCGCATACCAAAGAAACCCGTAACACATGCCCCTACTGCTCGGTCGGCTGCGGCCTGATCATGTACAGCCAGGGCGATGCGGGCAAGAACGTCAAACAGAACATCATCCATATCGAAGGTGACGCCGACCACCCGGTCAACCGCGGCACCCTCTGCCCGAAAGGCGCTGGCCTGCTGGACTTCATCCACAGCCCGAGCCGCCTGCAGTACCCCGAGGTACGCAAGCCTGGCAGCAAGGAGTGGGTGCGGGTCAGCTGGGACGAGGCGCTCGATCGCGTCGCCGACCTGATGAAGCAGGACCGCGACGCCAACTTCATCGAAAAGAACGCCCAGGGGCAAACGGTCAACCGCTGGCTCACCACCGGTTTTCTCGCTGCTTCCGCCGCCTCCAGCGAGGCTGGCTACCTGACCCACAAGGTCGTCCGCGCAACAGGCATGCTGGGGTTCGATAACCAAGCTCGTGTCTGACATGGCCCGACGGTGGCAAGTCTTGCCCCGACGTACGGCCGTGGCGCCATGACCAACCACTGGTCCGATATCGCCAACGCGAATCTGGTCCTGGTGATGGGTGGCAACGCAGCAGAAGCGCATCCGTGCGGCTTCAAGTGGGTGACCGAGGCCAAGGCGCACAACAAGGCGCGGCTGATCGTGGTCGACCCGCGGTTTACCCGTACCGCTTCGGTGGCGGACTACTACGCACCGATCCGTACCGGTACCGACATCGCCTTCATGGGCGGGCTGATCAATTACCTGCTGAGCAACGACAAGATCCAGCACGAGTACGTGCGCAACTACACCGACGTGTCGTTCATCGTCAAAGAGAACTATGGTTTCGAGGATGGCCTGTTCAGCGGCTACGACGAGGCCAAGCGCGTGTATGCCGACAAGTCCGGCTGGGGTTACGAGCTGGGTGAGGACGGTTTTGCCAAGGTCGACCCGACCCTGCAGCACCCGCGCTGCGTGTTCCAGCTGATGAAGCAGCACTACAGCCGCTATACCCCGGAACTGGCGAGCATGACCTGTGGCATGCCGCAGGACGCCATGTTGAAGATCTGGGAAGAGATCGCTACCTGCTCGGTACCGGGCAAGACCATGACGATCCTCTATGCGCTTGGCTGGACGCAGCACTCGATCGGCGCACAGATCATCCGCAGTGCGGCCATGGTGCAGTTGCTGTTGGGTAACGTCGGCATGCCGGGTGGCGGGGTCAACGCCTTGCGCGGGCACTCCAACATCCAGGGCCTGACCGACCTCGGCCTGCTGTCCAACTCGTTGCCGGGTTACCTGACCCTGGCCGGCGATGCCGAGCAGGACTATGCCGCCTATATCGACAAGCGCGCCTCCAAGCCACTGCGCCCTGGCCAACTGTCGTACTGGCAGAACTACGGCAAGTTCCATGTCAGCCTGATGAAGGCCTGGTACGGCGCCAATGCCACGGCGGAGAACAATTGGGGCTACGACTGGCTGCCCAAGCTCGACGTGCCGGCCTACGACGTGCTGCGCATGTTCGAGATGATGGGCCAGGGCAAGGTCAACGGCTACATGTGCCAGGGCTTCAACCCGATTGCCGCGCTGCCAGACAAGAACCGCGTCACCGCGGCCCTTGGCAAGCTCAAGTGGCTGGTGATCATGGACCCGCTGGCCACCGAGACCTCGGAGTTCTGGCGCAATGCCGGGCCGTTCAATGATGTAGACACGGCCAACATCCAGACCGAAGTGATCCGCCTGCCCACCACCTGCTTCGCCGAGGAAGACGGCTCGCTGGTCAACAGCAGCCGCTGGCTGCAGTGGCACTGGAAGGGCGCCGACGGCCCGGGCGAGACCCGCACCGACGTTCACATCATGAGCGAGCTGTTCCTGCGCCTGCGCCAACGCTACCAGGCCGAGGGCGGCGCCTACCCTGATGCGCTGATGAACATCAACTGGCCATACAAGGTCCCTGAAGAGCCATCCCCGGAGGAACTGGCCAAGGAAATGAACGGCTGGGCGGTGGCCGACGTCACCGACCCGACTGGCGCAGTGCTCAAGGCCGGCCAGCAACTGGCGGGCTTTGGCCAGCTCAAGGACGACGGCAGCACCGCGTCCGGCTGCTGGATCTTCGCCGGCAGCTGGACCGAGCAGGGTAACCAGATGGCTCGCCGTGATAACAGCGACCCGTACGGCATGCACCAGGTGCAGAACTGGGCCTGGGCCTGGCCGGCCAACCGCCGCATCCTCTACAACCGTGCCTCCAGCGACCCGCAAGGCAAGCCGTGGGACCCGGAGAAGAAGCGCCTGGTGTGGTGGAACGGCAAGGCCTGGACCGGCACCGACGTGCCCGACTTCAAGGTCGACTCGCCGCCTGAGGCGGGGATGAACCCGTTCATCATGAACCCCGAAGGCGTGGCGCGGTTCTTCGCCATCGACAAGATGGCCGAAGGCCCGTTCCCCGAGCACTACGAGCCGTTCGAGACGCCGATTGGCATCAACCCGCTGCACCCGCAGAACAAGAAGGCCACCAGCAACCCGGCCGGGCGGGTCTTCGACTCGGTGTGGGACAGCCTCGGCAAGCACGACGAGTTCCCATACGCGGCGACCACGTACCGGCTGACCGAGCACTTCCACTTCTGGAGCAAGCATTGCCGGCTCAACGCCATTGCCCAGCCCGAGCAGTTCGTCGAAATCGGCGAGGTGCTGGCCAACGAGAAAGGTATCAAGGCCGGTGACCGGGTGCGGGTGTCGAGCAAGCGCGGGCACATCGAGGCGGTGGCAGTGGTGACCAAGCGGATTCGCCCGCTCCAGGTCAACAACCAGACCGTGCACCAGATCGGCATCCCGCTGCACTGGGGCTTCACCGGGGCTACGCGGCATGGCTACCTGACCAACACCCTGGTGCCTTTCCTGGGTGACGGCAATACCCAGACGCCAGAGTCCAAGTCGTTCCTCGTCAAAGTGGAGAAACTCTGATGGCCAGCCAAGACATCATCGCCCGCTCGGCCACCACCACCGTACCGCCTTCGGTACGCCAGCAGCAGGAAGTCGCCAAGCTGATCGACACCACCAAGTGCATCGGCTGCAAGGCCTGCCAGGTGGCGTGTTCGGAGTGGAACGAACTGCGTGACGAGGTCGGCCACAACCACGGCACCTACGACAACCCCCAGGACCTCACCGCCGAGACCTGGACCCTGATGCGCTTCACCGAGCACGAGCGCGACGACGGCAACCTGGAGTGGCTGATTCGCAAGGACGGCTGCATGCACTGCGCCGAGCCAGGTTGCCTGAAGGCCTGCCCGAGCCCGGGGGCGATCATCAAGCACGCCAACGGCATCGTCGACTTCAACCAGGACCACTGCATCGGTTGTGGCTACTGCATCACCGGTTGCCCGTTCAACATCCCGCGCATCTCGCAGAAGGACCACAAGGCGTACAAGTGCACCCTGTGTTCCGACCGCGTGACCGTGGGCCTGGAGCCGGCCTGCGTGAAAACCTGCCCGACCGGGGCCATCGTGTTCGGCACCAAGGACGAGATGAAGGTGCATGCCGCCGAGCGCATCGTCGACCTCAAGTCGCGGGGTTACGACAAGGCCGGGCTGTACGACCCGGACGGCGTCGGCGGCACCCACGTGATGTATGTGCTGCACCATGCCGACACGCCGAAGCTGTACGCCGGCCTGCCGGACCAGCCGGTGATCAGCCCGCTGGTGGGGTTGTGGAAGGGCTTCACCAAGCCGCTGGCGCTGCTGGCCATGGGCGCGGCGGTGCTGGCCGGGTTCTTCCACTATGTGCGGGTCGGGCCACAGCGGGTGGAGGAGGACGAGCACCCGGCACCTGCGGATGAAAGCGTGCATCAGGTGGACCCGTCGGTCCATGTCTATGATCCGACCAAGCCCGGCGGGCAAGGGGAGCAGCGACCATGAACGACAACAAACCCATCCTGCGCTACAACGCCAACGAGCGCAGCAACCACTGGGTCGTCGCGATCCTGTTCGTCCTGGCTGGTCTGTCGGGGCTGGCGCTGTTCCATCCGGCGCTGTTCTGGCTCAGCAACCTGTTCGGCGGTGGGCCGTGGACACGCATCCTGCACCCCTTCATCGGGGTGGCGATGTTCGTGTTCTTCCTCGGCCTGGTGCTGCGTTTCTGGCGGGCCAACTTCATCACTGCCAACGACCGCCTGTGGCTACGCCGCGTGGACCGGGTGATGCTCAACAAGGAGGAGGGTGTGCCACCGATCGGCAAGTACAACGCCGGGCAGAAGCTGTTGTTCTGGACCCTGCTGGTGTGCATGCTGGTTCTGCTGGTCAGCGGCGTGGTGATCTGGCGCGCATACTTCAGCCATTTGTTCGGCATCGAAGTCATTCGGCTGTCCGCGCTGCTCCACGCCCTGGCGGCGTTCGTGCTGATCCTCAGCATCATCGTGCACATCTACGCCGGCATCTGGATCAAGGGCTCGATCGGCGCCATGCTGCATGGCTGGGTCAGCCGCGCCTGGGCGCGCAAACACCATGAGTTGTGGTACCGCGAAGTGACCGGTGACAAGACGCCGGGCAATCACGGACGAAAAGAAGGATGAGCGCTTGAGCACGATACTCGAACCCGGGCAGATCGAAGCGTCGGCAGTGATGCCGCCGTTTCTGCACCTGCCCCCTGCCAACCTGTTCGAACTGCGCGCCGCGCGCCTGGAGCAACTGGCCGAGGGCAATGCCCTTGGCGAATACCTGAAGCTGGTGGCTCGTTTGTGCCGTATCCAGCAGCAGCTTGTGGATAACCCGCCCGCTGGCATGCCGGTGGCCGAGGAGCGTCAGCGCCTGTGCATAAGTCATGGTTTGCCGCCATTGGCGGCGGACAGCCTGGTGCGTGAGGGGCCGTGGCTGGTCTGGTTGCAGGCCTTGCTTGAGCACCTCGACGCGGACACCAGCGGTCCGTTGGGGGAGGCGCTGCAAGCCCTGCGCAGCAGTGACGACCATCAACGCAAGGGTTGGGGCATCGCCTTGCTCGCCGGCCAGTACGATGCCGTGCCTGCGGCACTGGTGCCGTTCATTGGGGCGGCCTTGCAGGCGGCCTGGTCCAGCTGGTTGCTGGCGCTGCCCGCGCCAGAGCTCAAGCCCGCCGGCAGCCTGGCCCAGTGCCCGGCCTGCGGTTCGCCGGCGATGGCTGGGGTGGTGCGCAACCGCGGCAAGCACAATGGCCTGCGCTACCTGGCTTGTTCGCTGTGTGCCTGCGAATGGCATGTGGTGCGGGTCAAATGCGTGTACTGCGAGTCGAGCAAGGACCTGCGCTATACCAGCCTTGACGATGACCGCCATGCGCCGGGCAAGGCGCCGCTACGGGCGGAATGCTGCCCGCAATGCGAGAGCTACCTGAAGCAGAACTACCTGGAAAACGATGCGGCGGCCGAGCCGCTGGCCGATGACCTGGCCAGCCTGGCACTGGACATTCGCCTGGACGAGGAGGGCTTCCATCGGTTGGCACCGAACCTGATGCTCGCACCCGGGTAATGGAGAGTGTCTACACTGTAAGACCGAGTCGCCTTCTTCGCGGGTAAACCCGCTCCCACAGGGCCCGCGCAGCTTTTGAGGCTTGCGCGGGCCCTTGTAGGAGCGGGTTTACCCGCGAAGAGGCCAGTACAGACAACGGATCAGTCCAAGGTAGTACCGCATGTCCTCCAGCCTAGCCAGCGACACCCCACGCCTGCCCTCCATCGACACCCTTTTACGCCACCCGGCCTGCCTCCCGCTGATCGACCGCCACGGCCGCGACGCGGTCCTCGCCACCCTGCGGCAACTGCTCGACGACCTGCGCGACCCCGCCCGCACCGGCCAGCTCAGTGCCGCCGAACTGGCCGCTGAAGTCCTGCTGGGCCGCACTGGCGAACGCTTGGCCACCCAGCAACGCAGCCAGGTCCGCCGAGTGTTCAACCTCACCGGCACCGTGTTGCACACCAACCTCGGCCGCGCCTTGTTGCCAGAGGAGGCCATCGAGGCCATGCAGACCGCCGCCCGCTACCCGCTCAACCTGGAATTCGACCTGGCCACCGGCAAGCGCGGCGACCGTGACGACCTGATCGAAGGCCTGATCCGCGAGCTGACCGGCGCCGAAGCCGTCACCGTGGTCAACAACAACGCCGCCGCCGTGCTGCTGGCGCTCAACAGCCTGGGCGCGCGCAAGGAGGGGATCATCTCCCGCGGTGAACTGATCGAGATCGGCGGTGCCTTCCGCATCCCAGACATCATGGCTCGCGCCGGTGTGAAGCTGCACGAAGTCGGCACCACCAACCGCACCCACGCCCGTGACTACGAGGCCGCCATCAGCCCACGTACCGGCCTGCTGATGCGGGTGCATTGCAGCAACTACAGCATCCAGGGCTTCACTACCCAGGTGCCCACCGGCGAGCTGGCGCGCATCGCCCACCAACATGAATTGCCTCTACTTGAAGACCTTGGCAGCGGCAGCCTGCTTGACCTTACCCGCTGGGGCCTGCCCGCCGAGCCGACCGTGCGCCAGGCCCTGGCAGATGGCGCCGATATCGTCACCTTCAGCGGCGACAAACTGCTGGGCGGGCCGCAAGCCGGAATCATCGTCGGGCGCAAGGAGCTGATCGCCAGGATCAAGAAGAACCCGCTCAAGCGCGCGCTGCGTGTCGACAAGATCACCCTGGCCGCACTCGAAGCGGTGCTGGCGCTGTACCGCAACCCCGACCGCCTGGCCGAGCGCCTGCCCAGTCTGCGCCTGCTGACCCGCAGCCAGGCCGAAATCCAGACCCAGGCCGAGCGCCTGGCGCCAGAGCTCAAGGCCCGCCTCGGCGAACAATGGGCGGTCAGCGTGGAACCGGCGTTGGGCATGATTGGCAGTGGCAGCCAACCGGTGGCCCGCCTGCCGAGCGCGGCGTTGTGCCTGCGCCCGCAGGTGTCGAAGAAGCTGCGCGGGCGCAGCCTGCATGTGCTGGAGCGGGCCTTGCGTGACCTGCCGGTGCCTGTGCTCGGCCGTATCGCCGATGACGCACTGTGGCTGGACCTGCGCCAGCTGGATGACGAAGCCCAGTGGCTGGCGCAGTTGCCCGCCCTGCAATTGGGGCCGGTACAGTGATCGTTGGTACCGCCGGCCACATCGACCACGGCAAGACCGCATTGCTCCAGGCCCTGACCGGCCAGGCCGGTGACCATCGCCAGGAGGAGCGCGCCCGTGGCATGACCATCGACCTTGGCTACCGCTATGCGGCGTTGACCGAGGGGGCAGCACTGACCGGCTTCATCGATGTACCGGGCCATGAGCGCTTTATCCACAACATGCTGGCCGGCGCCCACGGCATCGACCTGGTGCTGTTGGTGGTGGCGGCCGACGACGGGGTGATGCCACAAACCCGAGAGCACCTGGCGATCATCGAGCTGCTGGGCATCCCCCAGGCCCTGGTGGCGATCAGCAAATGTGACCGGGTAGAGCCGACCCGCCTGGTCGAAGTGCAGGCACAGGTCAGCGAGCTTCTGGCGCCGGGCCCGTATGCTGGTGCACGGCAGTTTCCGTTGTCGAGTGTGACCGGCGAAGGTATCGATGCCCTGCGCCAGGCGTTGCTGGCCGCGCAACAGCGCGTGCGCCAGCGCAGCGTGCGTGGCGGTTTCCGTCTGGCCGTCGACCGCGCCTTCGCCGTTACCGGTGCGGGTGTGGTGGTCACGGGCACGGCGGTGGCTGGGCGGGTCAGTGCCGGCGACACTTTGTTGCTGGGCAAGGCCGGCAAACCGGTGCGGGTGCGTGGCCTGCATGCGCAGAACCAGGCCGCGCTGGTGGCCGAGGCGGGACAGCGGGTGGCACTGAACATCGCTGCCGAACGGCTGGCGGTGGAGCAGGTGCGCCGGGGTGACTGGCTAGTGCCCGAGTGGCTGCATGCGCCCAGCGTGCGGGTGGATATCGAGCTGAACCTGTTGCCGGGCGAGACCCGTACCTTCGAACATTTCAGCGCTGTGCACGTGCACCTCGGCACCCAGGACGTAACCGCCCGGGTGGCCTTGCTCGAAGGTGAAACCCTGGTGGCGGGCCAGCGCATGTTCGCCCAGTTGCTGCTCAACGCGCCGCTGCAGGCGGTACACGGCGACCGTCTGGTACTGCGCGACCAGCGTGCCCAACGCACCCTGGGGGGCGGCAAGGTGCTCGACCCGTTCGCGCCAAGCCGTCAGCGCCGCAGCGATGAGCGCCTGCGCCAATTGCAGGTGCTGCGTGATGCCGAGGACCTGGAGCAGGCCTTGCCGGCACTGCTCGCCAGCGCACCAGGGGGTATCGACCCACAGCGTCTGGAGCGGCAGTTCAATCGTCTGCGCGAAACCTGGCAGTTGCCGGAAGATGTGCTGGTGGTGGCCACGCGGCAGGGCCAACTGCTGTTTGCCAGTGCCCGGTGGCAGGCGCTCAAGCGCCAAGTGCTGGAGCAGCTGGCGCGGTTCCATGAACAGGAGCCCGACCAGCTCGGCCCGGACCGCGACCGCCTGCGCCGCTTTGCTGCCTTGCCGCTGGAGCGGCCCGCTTTTGTCAGCCTGCTGGATGAGTTGCTCGAGGACGGCGCCATTGCCAGCAGCGGGCCTTGGCTGCACCTGCCCGATCACAAGGTGCAGCTGAGCGAAGCCGACAGTGCGTTATGGGCAAATCTGCAACCGAAGTTGCTGGCGGGGCAATACGATCCGCCCTGGGTCAGGACGCTGGCGAGCGAGGAAAATTGTGCCGAAGCCGATGTGCGCCTGTTGCTGCGCAAGCTGGCCCGGCTGGGCCTGGTGCACCAGGTGGTGCGCGACCTGTTCTACCCCGAGGCGACGCTACAGCGCATGGCAGAGCTGCTGCTGGGGCAGGCCAGTGAAACGCCGATAGTGCAGGTTGCCGCGTTTCGCGATATGTTGGGCATCGGTCGCAAGCGCAGTGTGCAGATTCTGGAGTACTTCGACCGCATCGGCTTGACCCGGAGGGTGGCCGATCAGCGTCACATTCGCGCCGACAGCGCCCTGGCCCAGCAGCAGGCCAGGCACTGAGTTCAAGGAAGGCAATCGCGCCCGGTGGCGCGGCCGGGCTTCAAACCCGGTTGGGGACGGCAGCCGTTCCCGGGCAGGTTCGACTCCCGCTGCCTTCCGCCAATCATTTGTACAGGGGCTGCGTTGCAGCCCATCGCGACACAAGGCCGCTCCTACACAGGACTGCGCCGTACCTGTAGGAGCGGCCTTGTGTCGCGACGGGGCGCGAAGCGGCCCCAGTCGATCAGGCCCGTTCCCCACACAGATCCAGGGCAAACCACCGCTCCGCCGTGTCGACATCCAGCCCGGCCCCCAGCAACGCAACCATCTTGGCCAGCGCCGCCTCCCGGGTCATGCCACCGCCACTGACCAGCCCGGCCCCGCGCAAGCGGTTACCCGCCGCATAGGTATCGAACACCACCGCCCCCTCTGGGCACTGGCTGATAGCCGCCAGCATCACGCCCCGCTGGCGTGCCGCGCTCAGCACATCCAGCAACGCCTGGTCATCCGACGGCCCGGTACCGCTGCCGTAGCACTCCAGCAGCAACCCCTGCACGCCGCTGCCCAGCAGTGCCTGCAAGTGCCCGGCCTGCAGGCCCGGGAACACCGGCACTACCGCCAGGTTGACCGGCTGGCGCGGGTGCTTGTAGCCAAGTTCGGCAGGGATCGCCGTGGCGCGCTCACCGTCACGATGACGCGGCAGCGCGGCAAAGGCATCGAACGCCTCGCTGCGCAGCTTCGACGCCCGGCAGCCATGCAGTAGCTGCCCATGGAAGTACAGCTGCACGCCATCTTCCAGCCCCTGTTCGAACTGGCGCAGTGCGCCGCACAGGTTGTCCCAGGCGTCGCTGTCCGCGCTACCCGCCGGCAGCATCGAGCCGGTCAGCAGCACCGGCACCGGCAGGCCCAGCAGCAGGAACGACAATGCCGCGGCGCTGTAGGCCAGGCTGTCGGTGCCATGCAGCACCAGCACGCCATCATGGCCAGCCACCTCTACCGCTGCGACGATGGCATCGCGCATCGCCAGCCAGTTGTGCTGTTGCATGTTGGCACTGTCGAGCAGCGGGTTCAGTTCCTGCAGGGTCCAATGCACCTGGGGCGCATCGGCCAACTGGGCGAAGTGTTCACGCATCCGCGCGTCGAAACCACCGGCCGGCGCCAGGCCTTCCGGTGTTTCGAGCATGCCGATGGTGCCACCGGTATAGAGAACGAGAAGATTCTTTACTGCACGCATGGAAAGCATCCGTAGCGATGAGCGGAGAAAGAAAAGCCGCCCGCGGACGGGGCGGCTGGGCAGGAGAGGATATCAGCGCTGCGTCTGAGCTTGGCCGACTGCTTTGTCAGTGGCTGTTTCCGCCTGCGGATTGGCAGGCCAGGCATTGCGGTCCAGGTCCAGGTCGGTGAACTTGGCCGAGTCGAACACTGGCTGGTCGACGCCCGCCTTGCGCTGGTCGTCGTAGTCGCGCATCACCCGCAGGCCGACCTTGAACAGCAGGGCCAGGGCCACCAGGTTGACGAAGGCCAGGCAGGTCATGGTGATGTCGGCGAAGGCGAACACGGTCGACAGGTCCTGCATCGAACCCCATACCACCAGCGCCAGCACCAGGCCACGGAACACCATCAGTACCACGCGGTTGCGGCTGAGGAACTGCAGGCTGTTTTCGCCCAGGTAGTAGTTGTAGAGGATGCAGGTGAAGACGAACAGCGACAGCGCCACGCTGACGAACACGCGGCCCCAGTCACCGACCACGGCGGCCAGCGAGTTCTGGGTCAGGACGATGCCGTCACCTTCGAAGCCCGGGGTGTAGAAGCCCGACAACAGGATCAGCAACGCGGTGCAGGTGCAGATCACGAAGGTGTCGAGGAACACGCTGAAGGCCTGGACAACGCCCTGGGCACCAGGGTGTTTCACGGCGGCCACGGCGGCGACGTTCGGCGCACTGCCCAGGCCCGCTTCGTTGGCGAACACACCACGCTTAACGCCCATGACGATGGCGCTGCCGAGCAGGCCGCCGAATGCCGGGTCGAGGCCGAAGGCGCTCTTGAAGATGGTTTCCAGCATGGCTGGCACGTGCTCGATCTGGGTACCGATCACGTACAGGGTCACGCCGATGTAGGCCAGGGTCTTGACCGGTACCAGCAGGTCGGACACCGCAGCGATGCGCTTGATGCCGCCGATGAAGGTGATGGCCAGCAGCACGGCGAGGACAATGCCGGTGTGCTTGGGGTCGAAGGCAAAGGCGTTCTGCAGCGAGTGGGTCACGGTGTACGACTGCAGGCCGATGAAGGCGAAGCCGTAGGTGACCAGCAGCAGGATCGAGAACACGATGGCCATGCTTTTCAGCTTGAGGCCGTGCTGGATGTAGTAGGCCGGGCCACCACGGTACAGGCCGTCGCCATCGGCGCGCTTGTAGACCTGGGCCAGGGTGCATTCGAAGAAGCTGCTGGACATGCCCACCAGTGCGGTGACCCACATCCAGAACACAGCGCCTGGTCCACCCAGTGTCACGGCAATGCCGACACCGGCGATGTTACCGGCGCCCACGCGGCCGGCCAGGCTCAGCATCAGGGCCTGGAAGGAGCTCAGTTGGCCTGCCTGGCCACGCAGCGATTCTTTGAACACACCGAACATGTGGCCAAAATGGCGGAACTGGACGAACCGGGAACGGATGGTGAAGTAGCTACCCAGCCCTACGATCAGCACAATGAGAAGTTTCCCCGAGAGGAAATCGTTGAGTACTTCGAGCATTGGAAAATGACCTCGATTCTTATTGTTCGTGTGGAAAGATCAGCGGACGGCAGGCGCACCGCTATTCGTGGGGCGCATGGTTGGCTATGACAAGAGCGGTTACAATTTCGCGGGTTGCTCTGATTTGGTGCAACTTGATGCTACAATCGCGCCATTCGCGTCACCTGAGTCCCGAGTCATGAGCGATCATTTCGCTACCAACCTCAAACTGGCCTGCAGCCACTACCGCTCTATCTCCGAAGTTTGCCGCCAGCTGTCGATCAACCGCGCGCAGTTCAACAAGTACCTGAGCGGGCAGAGCCGCCCGACGGCCTACAACCTCAAGCGCATCGGCGATTTCTTCGGGGTCGAAGATTACGAATTGCATTTGCCACCCGAGCAGTTCAGCCGCCTGATCGGTGCTCGCGTGTCGACCCCGGCCGAGCAGCCTGGCGACCCGATCAGTGATCTGTTCCGTCCGTTGCACGCCCATGCGGGGAACCTGTCGCGCTATTGCGGTTACTACCTGGAATATTCCAACTGCATGTCGGTTCCGGGCACGGTCCTGGTGTCGTTGGTTCACCTGTGGGAGGAACGCGGGCAGTTCCTTTTCGAACGCCAGGAACGCCAGGAGCGTTCCAGCGCCACCAACCCCCATGCCGAGGTGCGTTGTCGCTATCTGGGAGCGGCGTTCCAGTTGCAGGACCGGATGTTCCTGGTCGATTACGAGTCGCTGACGTTCAACGAGATGAGCCAGACTATCCTCATCCCCAGTTTCAAAAGCCGCATTACCCGCCTCAACGGCCTGAAGGCCGGCGTATCCAGCGGAGACCGGCGCAACCCGGCCTGCACTCGGGTTGTGTGGGACTACCTGGGAGAGGAGATCAATCGCATAAATGTCTACCGGCAGGTAAAACTGTACCAGCCGGATGATCCCCGCATAGATGACGATGTGCGTGAGCGCCTCAGCGTGGGGCCGTTGCGTAACAGTCTGTTCGAAATCGAGTGATGCTTTTTTCAGAGAACAAGTTGATGTAACCACTCGCCGACAGGGTTGCCTGGGTCGAGCAGCAACTTGATTGCCATGATGCAGCAAACACAGACCAGCAATGGCTTGATCAGCCGTGGGCCAAAGTGCACTGCGCAGCGTGCGCCCAATTGAGCCCCCACAAAAGCCGCGAACGCCATTGCCAGCGCCAGTGGCCAGATGATCGCCCCGCTGAGTGAAAAGACTGACAATGCGCCCAGGTTACAGGCAGCGTTCAAAAGCTTGCTGGTGCACACGGCTTGTATCAAGTGCTGGCCCAGGAGGATCACGCAGGCCAGCATGAAGAACGAGCCGACACCAGGGCCGAAGATACCGTCATAAAAGCCAATGATCGGTGCAACCGCCACGCAGAACAGGCTGGTCGATATCTTTGCCTTGCGCGCTTGTTCATTCGGCTTTGGGCTGAAGGCAAAGTAAGCGGCTATCAGAATCAGCAGTGGTGGGACGCACGCCTGCAGAACGCTTTTGGGCACGTAAGTTATCGACAAGGCACCCAACGCCCCTCCGATAAATGACATGACAGCCATTGGACTGCCTCGTCTCCAGTCGATCATGCCTTTGCGGGCAAAGGCGCACGTAGCCGAAACCGTAGCCGAAGCCGCCTGGAACTTGTTGGTGGCAATTGCCGCCAAGGGTTCGATACCGGCAATGAACAACACCGGGAGTGTGATCAGGCCACCACCACCGGCGATGGCATCGAAAAAGCCGGCCATCAGTGCCACCAGTGCGAGTGTCAGAACAAGCGTTACGTCGAATTCGATCATGGGGTGTTTTCCTGTGATCAGCCACGCACGAGCAGTGGGTCTTCAGCGAGCACCAACGGTACTGCGAAGGGGGAGTATCCGAATTGACGGATGAGCAGCCGCCGGTTGTCCTGGACCATGTCGCGGCCGTGCAAGGCTCGGCTGTTGTTGATCAACAGTGCGCTGTCAGGCTGCAGGACAAACGCCAGTGGTCGAGCGTTATCCAGTGCTTTCTGAAAGGCGTCGAAAGCGCGCGCCGCTGCGCTGCAGGCGCGTTCATTCAGGCTGAAGCGATAGCTGTTGTAACGAACAGAGAAACCACCATTGGGCTCGAATTGCAGCATTGAAACTGCTTTGCCTGCATTGCCTTGTCCGTGAGCGAAGCAGTCACTGCGGGTGAAGTCGAAGGACGTTGAAGTCAGCGCAAGTGTGTCCAGGCTACCCAGGCGTTCGATGATTTCCCGGAGCGGGAAGACATTCGTAGGTTCATTGGCGGGGTTCCAGCGCGCAGTCAGAATCAGTGCAGAGGGAGCAGGGGAGTTGGCATTGGTGGAAATTGTCGAGCAGTTGTAGGGCGCTTCAGTGTGCGGCCCCAAGCGCAAGCCCGCATGCGAGCTGGTTTCAACTTCCAGGCAGGGATCTTCGTCGAGCCGCGGGACGCGGCCACCGCCCTTGAAGTTGCCGACCAGGCGAACCTGTTTACCATCGTTGTCTATATCGAAGGCGAAACTGCGGTAGCGCACGAGCTCCAGCAGCAGTTGATTGCGGGAGGCAAGGTATTGGCAGCGAGGGTTTTGCGCCAGGGCGGAAATGTCGGGCAGGTACTCTGGTATTGGCTCGTTGGCACAAGGCATTTGCCTGTACATCAAGGCAGATAGCTGGCCTTCACTGAAGCGTTGTAACAGTGCACGCTGTTCCTCACTCAAGGCTTGCTCGAGTTGATCGGCGAATACACGAGCCTGAAGTGCTACTCCTTTGGTCTCCGGGCCACCCAAGTCAGCAATCGTCTGGCTTGCAAAGGTTATGGCCTTGCTTTGCTCCGGGCTGAAATCCAGGTATGCAACTTCCGAACGAGGCATTGAACGTTCCCTGTACTTGTTTTTGTGAAGCTCCCCGGCTGGCAAGTGGGGGAGTCAACTATTCAATGCGGTTGTGCTGCGGTATGGAAGTCAGGTCGTTCCTGGTATGTCGTAGGAGATTTCTGCCTATGGTGGTATTGAACTGTGGAACTTTGGAATCAATACCGCCTGTGGCATCGAACGGGTCCGGTGTTGGACTTCCCGGGCAGGAAACCGCAAAATGGCCCCTTTCCTTCAATCAACCTCTCCGGATCTGCTGACTCTATGCGTATGCGCCTAATGCTGTTGGGTGGTGGCAATGCCCTCGGGCAAGCGCTGATTCGTCTTGGGGCCGAGGAGGACATCGCATTCCTGGCGCCGCGCCCGCCCGAGAACGGCTGGACGCCGGCCAGCCTCACCCAGCTGCTCGACGATCATCGTCCCGATGCCCTGGTCAACCTGGCCTATTACTTCGACTGGTTCCAGGCCGAGTCGGTCAGTGAGCAGCGCCTGGCCCAGCAGGAGCGGGCTGTGGAGCGGTTGGCGGAGCTGTGCCAGCACCACCAGATCACCTTGGTGCAGCCTTCCAGCTACCGCGTGTTCGATGGTTCGCGGGCCACGGCCTACAGCGAAAAGGACGAGCCGGTACCGCTCGGCCTGCGTGGCCAGGCCCTGTGGCGCATCGAGCAGAGCGTACGCGCGGCTTGCCCGCAGCACGTGCTGTTGCGCTTTGGTTGGCTACTCGACGAAAGCATCGACGGGGCGCTGGGGCGCTTCCTGACCCGCGCCGAGCAACCACAGGAACTGCTGCTGGCCGATGACCGGCGTGGCAACCCGACGCCGGTCGACGACGCCGCCCGGGTGATCCTGTCGGTGCTCAAGCAACTCGATTGCAGTGCGCCGCTGTGGGGCACCTACCATTACGCCGGCAACGAGGCGACCACGCCGCTGGCGCTGGGCCAGGCGATCCTTACCGAAGCAGGCCAGTACCGCCAGCTGGCCGTGCAGGCGCCGACGCCGCAGGCCCATGCCGCACGGCCGGATGCCAGCGAAGAGCCGCAGCACGCGGTACTGGCCTGCAAGAAAATCCTTCATACCTTCGGCATCAAGCCGCGCGCCTGGCGCGCCGGCCTGCCGCCTCTACTGGACCGGTTCTACCGCCATGGCTGACGCCCCCATCCTGATCACCGGCGGTGCCGGCTTCATTGGCTCTCACCTGTGCGATGCGTTGTTGGACAAAGGCTACGCCGTACGCATTCTCGACGACTTTTCCACAGGCCAGCGGGGCAACCTGCAGGTCGGCCACCCACGCCTGGAACTGGTTGAAGGCGATGTTGCCGATGCCGGTCTGGTCACGCAGGTTGCGGCTGGCTGCAGTGCCGTGGTGCACCTGGCAGCGGTGGCCTCGGTGCAGGCCTCGGTCGAGGACCCGGTGCGGACCCACCAGAGCAATTTCATCGGCACCCTCAACGTGTGCGAAGCCATGCGCGTGCATGGGCTGCGCCGGGTGCTGTTCGCCTCCAGTGCGGCGGTGTATGGCAACAATGGTGAAGGCGAGTCGATTGCCGAAGACACCCCCAAGGCGCCGCTGACCCCGTATGCCGTGGACAAGCTGGCCAGTGAGCAGTACCTGGACTTCTACCGTCGCCAGCATGGCCTGGAGCCGGTGGTGTTCCGCTTCTTCAATATCTTCGGGCCGCGCCAGGACCCATCCTCGCCGTACTCCGGGGTGATCAGCATCTTCTCCGAGCGTGCTGTGAAGGGTTTGCCGATTACGGTGTTCGGTGATGGCGAGCAGACCCGGGACTTCCTCTACGTGGGCGACCTGGTGCAGGTGATGGTGCAGGCGCTGGAGCAGCCGCAGGTCGAAGAGGGGGCGGTGAATATCGGCCTCAACCAGGCCACGTCGCTCAACCAGTTGCTGGCAGCGCTTGAGAAGGTGGTGGGTAGCTTGCCGGCGGTCAGCTATGTGGCGGCACGTTCGGGTGACATTCGCCATTCGCGGGCGGATAACCAGCGCTTGTTGGCGCGGTTCGAGTTTCCGCAGGCAACGCCGATGGTCGAGGGCTTGTCGCGGCTTCTGGGCAAGGGCTGAAATTCTTGGGGGCGCTTTGCGCCCCTATCGCGACACAAGGCCGCTCCTACAGCGACCGCGCCAGGCCGAGGTTGCGCGGTCGCTGTAGGAGCGGCCTTGTGTCGCGATGGGCTGCGCAGCAGCCCCAGAATCACTCATGCCGCACCACTTTTCGCAGGCAATCCCCTGCCGCCAGCACCCGCCCGTCCCGGGCCCGCACCTGCAGTGTTTCCAGCGCCTGCCCCGTATCACCATCCACCAACTCTGAACGCACCTCGCCCGCCTCGAACAGAAACCGCTCCCCCCACTGCCTCAAGCCAACCACCACCGGGAACACCGATCGCCCTTTCTCGGTCAGCACATACTCCTTGTAGGCACTGCCATCCGACGCCGGCTGCAGCGTCAGCAGCCCGCTTTCCACCAGCCACTTAAGCCGTGAGGCGAGGATGTTCTTCGCCAGCCCCAGGTTCTTCTGGAATTCACTGAAGCGCCGCAGGCCATCGAAGGCGTCGCGCAGGATCATCAGCGCCCAACGGTCTCCCAGCACCTCCAGAGCCCGGGCGACGGGGCATTGCGTATTGTTTTCATCGAGCATGGACGGGGCCTTTCGTGATCATCTGGTTGCAGATTAAAACCACATTTGCTAAATAGCCAGCATGTGGTTTCAATTCGAAACCAGATTGACGAGGCCAGCCCGATGAACCCTGCACTGACACGCTGGATAACCCTGCTGCTGGCCATCACCAGCGCCATGGCCGTGGCGACTGTGTATTTCGCCCAGCCTCTGCTCGAGTCGATGGCCGCTGACCTGGGCGTGGCGCAGCAGCAGATCGGTTGGGTAGTAGGCGCGACCCAGGCGGGCTATGCTCTGGGTTTGTTGCTGATCGTGCCGCTGGGGGACCTGATCGACCGCAAGCGCCTGTTGCTCGGGCAGTTGCTGTTCTCGGCCCTGGCGCTGGTTGGGGTAGGCATGGCACCCAACTGGGCGCTATTGCTGCTGGCCCTGGCCATCACCGGGCTGATGGCGGTCATGGTGCAGGTGATGGTGGCGCATGCAGCGAGCCTTGCCGCCCCCGGCCAGCAAGGGCAGGCCGTGGGCACCGTCACCAGCGGCATAGTGCTGGGCATTCTGCTGGCGCGGCTGGTCTCGGGCGGGCTTGCCGACCTGGCTGGCTGGCGCAGCGTGTACCTGATTGCCGCAGGGCTGTTGATGCTGCTGGCCCTGGTGCTGTGGCGCAGCCTGCCTGCGGGGCAACCGGTGTCGCTGCGGTCTGGCTACCGGGCGCTGATCGTTGCCCAGTTCAGGCTGTACCGGCACGACCGGCTGCTGCGTCAGCGCGGGCTGTTCGGCGTGTTGATCTTCGCTGCGTTCAGCGTGCTCTGGAGTGCCATGGTCATGCCTCTGAGTGCCGAGCCACTGGCGCTGAGCCATACCGAGGTCGGTCTGTTCGGCCTGGCGGGTGTTGCCGGCACATTGGCGGCAGCGCGCGCCGGTCGCCTGGCCGACCAGGGGCTGGGGGAGCGCACCACCGGTCTGGCGCTGGTTCTGCTGGTGCTGTCATGGCTGCCCACGGCCTTCGTCGGGCATTCACTGATGGTCTTCGGGTTGGGTGTGCTGATGCTGGACTTTGCCGTGCAGGCGGTGCATGTCACCAACCAGAGCCTGCTGCTGGCCGGGCGTGGTGCAATGGCCAGCCGGTTGATCGGCGCCTACATGTGCTGCTATTCGCTTGGCAGTGGAGTGGGGGCAGTGCTGGCGAGCTGGGTGTATGCCCATTGGGGTTGGGCAGCGGTGTGTTGGCTTGGGATGGGCATCAGCGCGGTGGCGCTGGGGTACTGGCTATTGCTGCAACGCGCGAGGGCGGCCGAAGCCGCCCTGCAGTGTTCAGGTCAGAACTTGTAGCCAAGGCCGACCATGTACACCCACGGGTCGACATCGACGTCGACCTTGGTCTTGCTGTAGCCCAGTGCGCTCGGGCCGTTGACGCTGGCCTTGGTGTCGATGTCGACGTACCAGACCGATGCGTTGACCAGCAAGTTGTCGGTGATCATGTAGTCCATGCCCAGCTGGCCGGCGATGCCGACCGAGTCTTGCAGCTTCAGGTTGCTGAAGCCCTGCTGCTTGCGTGCACTACTGAGGTCTTCATCGAAGAACAGGGTGTAGTTGATGCCGACGCCGGCATACGGCTGGAACTTGGAAGTCGGTTCCATCGGGTAGTACTGCAACGACAGGGTCGGTGGCAGCTGCTTGATGTCGGCGAGCTTGCCGTCCAGGCCGCCGCCCAGGCCTTTGACGCCGACGGTGTGCTTGAACGGGGTGGCAGCCAGCAGCTCGAGGCCGATGTGGTCGGTGAGCATATAGGCGAAGGTCAGGCCCAGTTGGGTGTCGCTGTCCAGAGTCGCCTTGGTGCCCGAGACTTTGTTGCCGTCGAATTTCAGGTCGCCGCTGCTTTCGTTGGGAGCTGTGGTAATGGCACCTGCGCGGACGATGATATCGCCTGCCTGGTGGGCGTGGGCGACAGGGGCAGCGAGCGCCAGGGCCGCGAGGGCGGCGCTGAGCAAGGACTTGTTCATGGAAGCTCCCAGAGGACGTGAGTAATCGAGTAGTCCAATGGTACGGATGCCGTTAAACAGAAAGTTTGACCCAGCTCAAAGAAGCGTCGTCACGAATTCGAAACAGTTCTCATCTCAGCTCATAAGCGTATATTTTCTCGGCTTCCATCTGGTAGCCGGCATCGGCCAGTTCGCTGCTGGAGGCTCTAACCTGCAGCTTTCCCTCGATCCAGTAGGGCTGGTAGAGGTCTTCTACGCGCACGCCCATTTCGCTGAAGATGTGCACGATCTGGTTCGAGGGTGGTGGTGGCACGTGGATGCACGCGCCGTAGTAGGGGACCAGCAGGAATTCGGTGGTGCGGCCTTCTTCGCTCACCTCCAGCGGCACGATGTAGCCGGGCAGTTTGATCTGCTGGCCGTCGAGGCTTTTTACCACCGGGGCGTCGGGTGCCTGCTGGCGCGCCGGTGGGGCGGACTCGGCGGACAGGGCATTGCTGAGCTGCGACATGTCGTGCAGCGGCGCGAGTTGGGGCGGGATGACCGGGGCGCCTTCGGGGATGAGGGCGGGCCAGTCAAGTTCGCGGGGTTCCGAGGCCCACAGAGGCATCGCTACTGTCAGCAGCAGGATCAGCAGCGTATGCAGTGCTGGCCTCTTCGCGGGCATGCCCGCTCCCACAGGGTTCACCACAGGCTTCGAACCTTGTGAAAGCCCTGTGGGAGCGGGCGCGCCCGCGAAGAAGGCAGTGAGGTATTGGATCATTGCACGCCCTCAGAGGTGAATGGACAAGCCATCGGCCAACGACTGCCGATAGGCCCGCCACGCCGGCACGCTGCCCATCAACAGCGCAGCTCCCAGGATGATAGCCAGCAACCTCCATTCATGAGCGCTCGGCATGGCCAGCGGCAAATACAAACCATAGTTGGCTTGCACATACCCCTGCGCCAGGGCGATTCCCGCATACAGCAAGCCAAGCCCGGCAGCGATCCCGACCGCCGCCAGCGACAGTGCCTCCAGCACCAGCAGCCCTGCGATATGCCACGGCCTGGCGCCAACCGAGCGCAATATCGCCATCTCCCTGCGGCGTTCATTGAGGCTGGTGAGAATCGCCGTAAGCATGCCGATCAGGCCGGTCAGCACCACGAACAGCGACACCACGAACAACGCCTGCTCCGCGGTGCCCATCAGGCTCCATAGCTCCTGCAGGGCTACCCCGGGCAGGATCGCCAGCAACGGCTCGCTGCGGTATTCATTGATCTCCCGCTGCAGGCTGAATGTCGCGATCTTGCTGTTCAGGCCGAGCATGAACGCAGTGATGGCGGCAGGCTGCAGGTCCATGGTCCGTGCCTGCTCGGCGCTGATACGCCCGGCGCCACGGGCCGGCACACCGTTGTGCCAGTCGATGTGGATGGCTTCCATGCCGCCCAGGCTGATATGCAGCGTGCGGTCGACCGGCGTACCGGTGCGCTTGAGCACACCGACCACGGTGAATGGCTTGTCGTCGTGCTTGACCAGGCTGATCGCGGCCACGCCGTGGGCAAGCACCAGCTTGTCGCCCAGTTTGTAGTGCAATGCCTCGGCCACTTCGGCACCCAGCACCACCTCGAACGGATCATCGGCAAACGCGCGGCCCTGGTTCAATTCCAGGTGCTGGCGGCGGCCGTACTGATAATGGCTGAAGTAGTCGCCGGTAGTGCCCATCACTCGATAACCACGGTGCGAGTCGCCCAGCGAGATGGGGATGGCCCATTTCACCCGCGGGTCCTTGGCGTAGTGCTCATAGCTGTCCCAACGGATGTTGTTGGTGGCGTTGCCGATGCGGAACACCGAGTACAGCAGCAGGTTCACCGAGCCGGAGCGGGCGCCGACGATCAGGTCGGTACCGCTGATGGTGCTGGCGAAGCTGGCCCGGGCCTCGGTACGGACCCGTTCCACGGCCAGCAGCAGGCACACCGACAGGGCGATGGCGAAGGCGGTGAGGAATGCGGTGAAGCGGCGGTTGGCCAAGCTGGCCAGGGCAAGGCGGAGCAGGTACATCAGGCCTCCCGGGGCTTGGCGGCACGGTTGAGTTCGGCCAGCGACAGGTGGCGGTCGAACAGCGGCGCCAGGCTCTGGTCGTGGCTGACGAACAGCAGGCTGGCACCGGCGGCGCGGCATTCATCGAACAGCAGGCGGATGAACGCTTCGCGGGTGTCGGCATCCAGCGCCGAGGTCGGTTCGTCGGCGATCACCAGTTCGGGTTGGCCGATCAGTGCGCGGGCGGCAGCGACCCGTTGCTGCTGGCCGATCGACAGGCTGTCGGCGCGGCGGGCGAGCAGGGTGGGGTCGTCCAGGCCCAGGTGGGCCAGCAGCGTGCCGGCTGCCTGGTCGACACTGCCATGGCGCTGCTCGGCGCGGGCCTTGCGGCTGCGCGAGAAGCGGCAGGGCAGCTCGACGTTTTCGCGTACCGAGAGGAACGGCAGCAGGTTGAACTGCTGGAAGATATAACCGGTGTGGTCGACCCGGAAGCGGTCACGGGCGCCTTGGCCCAGGCGGCCGAGGTCCTGGCCGAGCAACTGGATGCGGCCCTGGCCCGGTACGTTCACCCCGCCCAGCAGGCCCAGCAATGTGGTCTTGCCACTGCCACTGGGGCCCTTGAGAAACAGGGCCTCGCCAGCCTCCAGGCGGAATGCCGGAATATCCAGCAGCGCCGGCTGGCCGGGCCAGGCGAACACCAGGTCATGCAGTTCGATCAACGGCTGGCGCATTCAGAACGCGACCGCGGCCTTGGCCGGTGTGGTTTCCATGCCTTTCTGGCCATTGGGGCCGATCAGTTGAACGTTGATCTTCTGGGTGGCCGGGAAGGCCTTGAACAGCGGAGCGAGGTCCACCTGCGTCAGTTTGTCGGGGTTGGCGCAGGTCAGCTGGTAATGGGCGCCGATGTCGCTGTGCTGGTGCTCGTGCTCGTCCCCATCGTCGTCGGCTTTCGGGGCATCACCGAACAGCGGGCTTTCGAGTTCCTGCTGGTCTTCCTTGCAGCCAGCGGCAGCGGGCAGGCCGAACAGCTTCAGTGGCTGCTCCAGCTGCTGGCGCACCGCCGCGACCTTGGCCTTGTCGGCGTCGCTGTTGGCGGCGTGTTCGAAGCCGACCAGGTTCATTGCCGGGCTGTCCAGCTCCAGCTCCAGGGTGTTGCCATCGAGCACGGCGTTGAGCTTGGCCACGCCATGCTCGTGGGCGCCGAGGGTGCCGTGGGCGTGGTCGTGATCATGGTCATCATCGTGGGCATGGGCCACGGCCAGGGGCAGCAGGGCGAAGGGCAGGGCGAGCAACAGGCGACGCATGGACGACTCCGGAGCGGGCGGGAAGATTGGGTTATGTTATAACAACTTTTCCGGATGCTGCCAGCCTGCGTGGCGCAGGTTTCATGTTGGGGTAGGATGGTGGCATTGACTTGGGTTCAGGGAATGCAGCATGAGAATTCGTGGACAGATTGGTGACTGGCCTGTGGATCTGACCATCGAGCTGGCGCCTGAAGAGTGGGCGCAACTGGGGCGGCAGATCGAATTGCCCGCGGTGCCGCAGAATGCAGCAACGGAAACCGTGGCGACAACTCGTCAGGATGACGGGCAATGGACTGCTGCACGTGAGGTGTTGCGCCTTGCAGGGCAGATGAGCGGGCCGGAATTGCTGGATCGGCTGGAAGGGCTGGCCGGGAGTACGGCGGCGGGTAAACGGCTGCTGGTGCGCTTGCGGCATAGCAGTGAAGTCAAGGTGGAAAGTGGCGTGGACGCGCCGGTGTATCACTGGGTTGGGTGAAGGCTTTCAGAATTTTGGGGCTGCTTTGCAGCCCATTCGCAGCACAAGGCTGCTCCTACAGGGACTGCGCAAAAATGGCGGCCACTTGATCTCTGTAGGAGCAGCCTTGTGCTGCGAATGGGCCGCAAAGCGGCCCCAAAATTCTCAGAACATCGCCGCCGACAGCTTGCGACGATATACGCCAACCAGCGGGTGATCCCCACCCAGCAACTCGAACACCTGCAGCAACGCTTTCTGCGGCAGCCCGTTCTCATAACCACGGTTACGCTGGAACAGCTTCAGCAACCCTTCCAGCGCCGCTTCATACTGCTGGCGCGCCAGTTGCTGGATGCTCAACTGATAGGCCGCCTCGTCATCCTGAGGGTTCTGTGCCAGGCGGCTTTTCAGGTCGGCCACTTCCGGCAGGCTGGCAGCCTGGCGCAGGAAGGTCAGCTGGGCCTTGGCGCCGGCCAGCGCGGCCTTGTGCTCGTCGGTCTTGACCGCATCCAGCACCACCTGGGCTTCACCCAGTTCCCCGCGCTCGGCCAGGCAACGGGCATACAGGATCAGCGCCTCGGCATTGCTGTTGTCCTCACCCAGCAGTGCCTGCAACAGTGCTTCGGCCTCGGCAAAACGGCTTTCGGCAAACAGCCCCTTGGCCTGCTCCAGCGGCGATGCGCTGGGGGCAGCGGGCAGTTGCACGTGTGGCTCGAGCATGGCGCGGATCGCCGATTCCGGCTGTGCACCGGCAAAGCCATCCACCGGCTGGCCGTCCTTGAACAGCACCACGGTCGGCAGGCTGCGGATGCCGAACTGGGCAACCACCTGTTGCTCCACGTCACAGTTGATCTTGGCCAGCAGCAGCTCGCCCTGGTAACCCTCGGCGATCTTCGCCAGCAGTGGCATCAGTGCCTTGCACGGCGCGCACCACTCGGCCCAGAAGTCCACCAGCACCGGTTTGTGGAAGGAGTTCTCGATAACCAGTTGCTGGAAGGTGGCATCGGTAGCGTCGAAAATGTAAGGCGTGTCTTGGATCATCGCGACTCTCGCAAACTCGTGGATAACACCACTATAAGGTGTCGCGGCTGGCGTGGTACAGGCTGACCCGGCGGAATTCGTGCGGCTCGGCCAGGTCCGGCAGGGTCAGCGCTTCCAGCACGCCCAGCTGCTGGTACAGCGGGTGGCTGAAGTCGCGTACCCGCGAGTCGGCCACCAGCGCCTGGCGCCCGCGGCCGAGGAAGGCATCCAGCAGCGGCAGGTTGGCGCGGTCGTACAGCACGTCGGCAACCAGGATCAGATCGAAGCGATCGTCTTCGGCGAAGAAATCGCTGCTGTAACCCAGTTCCACCCCGTTCAGCGCGGCATTCGCGCGGCAGGCATCGAGTGCCAGCGGGTCGAGGTCGCAGGCCACCACTTCCAGCGCACCGGCGCGGGCGGCAGCAATACCGGCGATACCGGAGCCGGCGCCAAAGTCCAGCACGCGCTTGCCGGCTACCCATTCCGGGTGCTCGGCCAGGTAACGGGCCATGGCCAGGCCGCTGGCCCAGCAGAAGCTCCAGTAGGGCGGTTCTTCAAGAATGCGCCGGGTCTCTTCGCTGCTGAAGGCGCGGTCCATGTTCTGGTCGTCGATCAGCCACAGCTTGAGGTCGCAGCCGGGCAGCGCGCTGACGACAAGACGCGCTTCGCCGATCAGACTGCTGAGGGCCTGTTGCAGGGGCTGTTGTAGGGAGACTGGCGCCACTTACGGCGCCTTCTCGAAACGCAGCGGGCCGATGGCCTGGGTCTGGGCCTGGGTAATTCGCACCGGCGGCAGGTGCATGATCAGCTGGCCAGAGCTGCTGGCGCGGCCGCGCAGCTCGACCCGGGCACCGGCGGGGAAGGCCTCGGGGTTGAAGCGCAGTTGGTAGGGCAGGGCCTGGCCGGTGCCGGTCAGGTTGCTGCTGGCCAGCAGGCGTTGTGGGCGGTCGCGTTCATCGATGACCAGCAAGGCCAGCTCCACGTCGGCACCGGCCGGGATTGCCAGCAAGGTGCCGCTCAGCTCGCGCTGGTAGGCCGGCAGCGGGCCCAGTACTGCGGCCGGCTTGGCCGTGCGGGCTGGCGTGGGTGCCGGAGGGGTGTCGGGCTTCGGCCTGTCGCTGCCGCAGGCGGCGAGCAGGGCGGCGCAGCACAGCACGACGAGCGCTCGGTAGTGCATGGGGTAGTCCTTCACGGGCAGATTTCCCATGGATGTTAACCCCTTTGGCTTGTCTTGCCAGTGGGATGCGCTACCATGGCCCTCCCTTTTTTTGTTGCCTGCCACCATGCACTGTCCCTTTTGCGGTGCCAACGACACCAAGGTCATCGACTCTCGCCTCGTCGCCGAGGGCGAGCAGGTGCGCCGCCGCCGCGAATGCGTCGCCTGCGGCGAGCGCTTCACCACCTTCGAAACCGCCGAGCTGGTGCTGCCCCGGCTGATCAAGCAGGACGGCACGCGCCAACCCTTCGACGAAGAAAAACTGCGCGCCGGCATGCAGCGGGCACTGGAAAAACGCCCGGTCAGCGTCGAGCGCCTGGAAGCTGCGCTGGCGCATATCAAGAGCCGCCTGCGTGCCACCGGCGAGCGTGAAGTCAAATCGCTGGTGGTGGGTGAGATGGTCATGGCCGAGCTGCGCAAGCTCGACGAAGTGGCCTATATCCGTTTTGCCTCGGTTTACCGCCGCTTCCAGGACCTCGACGAGTTCCGCGAAGAAATCGACCGCCTGGCTCGCGAGCCAGCTAAAGAGTGACCATGCCCAGCCAAGCTGCCATCCTCGACGCCCACTACATGGCCCGCGCGCTGGAGCTGGCGCGCAAGGGCCTGTACACCACCCACCCGAACCCGCGCGTAGGCTGCGTGATCGTGCGCGATGGCGAGGTGGTCGGTGAAGGCTGGCATGTGCGCGCCGGCGAGCCGCATGCCGAAGTGCATGCCCTGCGACAGGCTGGTGAGCGTGCCCGTGGCGCCTGTGCCTATGTCACCCTCGAACCGTGCAGCCACCATGGCCGCACGCCGCCGTGCGCCGAAGCGTTGGTGAAGGCCGGGGTAGCACGGGTGGTAGCCGCCATGCAGGACCCCAACCCGCAAGTGGCGGGGCAGGGCCTGCGGCGCCTGGCCGAGGCCGGTATCGAAGTGGCCAGCGGCGTGCTCGAGGCCGAGGCCCGCGCACTCAACCCCGGTTTCCTCAAACGCATGGAGCACGGCCTGCCGTTCGTTCGTGCCAAGCTGGCCATGAGCCTGGATGGCCGCACCGCCATGGCCAGTGGCGAAAGCCAGTGGATCACCGGCCCGGCCGCCCGTTCGGCGGTGCAGCGCCTGCGCGCCCGCTCCAGCGTGGTGCTGACCAGCGCCGCCAGCGTGTTGGCCGATAACGCGCGGATGACCGTGCGCGGCGCCGAGCTGGGCCTGGACGCCGAAACCACCGCCCTGGCACTCAGCCGCACACCGCTGCGCGTGCTGGTCGATGGCCGCCTGCGCCTGCCGCTGGATGCACCGTTCTTCCAGGCTGGTCCGGCACTGGTGGTGACCGCTGTCGCAGATGACCCGCGCTATGCCGCTGCCGGCCACGAACTGCTCAGCTTGCCGGGTGACAATGGCCAGGTAGACCTGCCGGCGCTGCTACAGGCCCTGGCAACCCGTGGCGTCAACGAAATCCTGCTGGAAGCCGGTGCCGGCCTGGTCGGCGCCTTCGCCCGGCAAGGCCTGATCGACGAGTACCAGCTGTTCGTCGCCGGCACTTTCCTCGGTTCCCAGGCCCGCCCGCTGCTGGACTGGCCACTGGACAAGATGAGCGAAGCGCCGCGACTGAAAATTACCGAAATGCGCGCAGTGGGCGATGACTGGCGGGTCACGGCCATCCCCCTGCCGGCGCCCGGCGTATAATGCCAGGCTTGCCCCGCGCAAACCGTTTTTGAGGAAGACCCCATGTTCACCGGCATCATCGAATCCATCGGCACCATCCGCAGCCTGACCCCCAAGGGTGGCGACGTGCGCGTCTACGTCGAAACCGGCAAGCTCGACCTGGGTGACGTCAAGCTCGGCGACAGCATCGCCGTCAACGGCGTGTGCCTGACCGCCGTCGAACTGCCGGGCGACGGCTTCTGGGCCGACGTCAGCGTCGAAACCCTCAAGCGCACCGCCTTCATCGACCTCAAGAGCGGCAGCAAGGTCAACCTGGAAAAAGCCCTGACCCCCACCACCCGGCTGGGCGGGCACCTGGTCAGCGGCCACGTCGACGGGGTCGGCGAAATCATCTCGCGCAGCGATAACGCCCGCGCCATCCAGTTCCGCGTGCGTGCACCGAAGGAACTGGCCAAGTACATCGCCCACAAGGGTTCGATCACCGTCGACGGCACCAGCCTGACGGTCAACGAGGTCAATGGCGCCGAGTTCGAGCTGACCATTGTCCCGCACACCCTGTCCGAAACCATCATGGCCGACTACCGTGCAGGGCGTCGGGTAAACCTTGAGGTCGACCTGCTGGCCCGCTACCTGGAGCGTCTGCTGCTGGGTGACAAGGCCGCCGAACCGAGCAAGGGCAGTGGCATTACCGAAAGCTTCCTG
The DNA here is from genome assembly GCF_040546125.1 of Pseudomonas sp. UYEF17. Taxonomy (NCBI): domain Bacteria; kingdom Pseudomonadati; phylum Pseudomonadota; class Gammaproteobacteria; order Pseudomonadales; family Pseudomonadaceae; genus Pseudomonas; species Pseudomonas sp. UYEF17. The sequence continues at coordinate 102,662 of NZ_JBEPNE010000014.1, read as the reverse complement.
GCCGCCAACGGCTTCTTGAAATCCTGATTGAGAAGGGGGTGCCGCGTGGCGCTCAACAGCATCGAAGAACTGGTCGAAGACATCCGCCAGGGCAAAATGGTCATCCTCATGGATGACGAAGACCGCGAAAACGAGGGCGACATCATCATGGCAGCCGAGTGCTGCCTGCCCGAGCACATCAACTTCATGGCCAAGCACGCCCGTGGCCTGATCTGCATGCCGATGACCCGCGAGCGTTGCGAAACGCTGAAGCTGCCGCTGATGGCACCGCGCAACGGCTCGGGCTTCGGCACCAAGTTCACCGTGTCGATCGAAGCCGCCGAAGGTGTCACCACCGGCATCTCCGCCGCTGACCGCGCACGCACCGTGCAGGCGGCCGCTGCCAAGGACGCCAAGGCCGAAGACATCGTCAGCCCTGGCCACATCTTCCCGCTGATGGCCCAGCCTGGCGGTACCCTGGCCCGTGCCGGCCACACCGAGGCCGCGTGCGACCTGGCGCGCATGGCCGGTTTCGAGCCGAGCGGCGTGATCTGCGAAGTGATGAACGACGACGGCACCATGTCGCGCCGCGCCGAACTGGAAGTGTTCGCCGCCGAGCACGGCCTGAAGATCGGCACCATCGCCGACCTGATCCACTACCGCATGATCCACGAGCGCACCGTGCAGCGCGTCTCCGAGCAACCGGTGGAGAGCGAGCTGGGCGAGTTCAACCTGGTCACCTACCGCGACGCGGTGGAAGGCGACGTGCACATGGCCCTGACCCTGGGCAAGATCTGCGCCGAAGAGCCGACCCTGGTGCGCGTGCACAACATGGACCCGCTGCGCGACCTGCTGCTGGTCAAGCAACCGGGCCGCTGGAGCCTGCGCGCCGCCATGGCCGCCGTGGCCGAGGCCGGCAGCGGCGTGGTATTGCTGCTGGGCCACCCGCTGGACGGCGACGTGCTGCTGGCGCACATCCGCGAAAGCGCCGGCGATGCACCCGCCAAGGCACCGACCACCTACAGCACCGTGGGTGCCGGTTCGCAGATCCTGCGTGACCTTGGTGTGCGCAAGATGCGCCTGATGAGTTCGCCGATGAAGTTCAACGCGATATCCGGATTCGATCTGGAAGTTGTAGAATACGTGCCCTCCGAGTGACTTGAGGCGGCAGTGACGCCCTCCAGCTCGAGTCCATACCCCTGTCGAGGCCGCCAGCATGCGGCCTCGCTCTTGAAGATGAGAATATCGGAATGACCCTGAAGACCATCGAAGGTACCTTCATCGCCCCCAAAGGTCGCTATGCTTTGGTGGTTGGCCGCTTCAACAGCTTCGTCGTCGAAAGCCTGGTAAGCGGTGCCGTTGACGCCCTGGTACGCCACGGTGTCAGCGAAAGCGACATCACCATCATCCGTGCCCCGGGTGCATTCGAAATCCCGCTGGTGGCACAGAAGGTCGCCCAGCAAGGCGCCTACGACGCGATCATCGCCCTGGGCGCCGTGATCCGTGGTGGTACCCCGCACTTCGAATACGTGGCGGGCGAATGCACCAAGGGCCTGGCCCAGGTGTCCATGGAGTTCGGTGTTCCGGTGGCCTTCGGCGTACTGACCGTCGACTCCATCGAACAGGCCATCGAGCGTTCCGGCACCAAGGCCGGCAACAAAGGTGCTGAAGCTGCCCTGTCCGCTCTGGAAATGGTCAGCCTGCTGGCGCAGTTGGAGGCCAAGTGATTAGCGACGAAAGCGATCGTTTCAACCCGCGCGATCCAAAACCTGCGGATGCCGGCAAGCCATCGAAGAGCGCCAAGCGCCGCGAAGCCCGCAAGCTCGCGACCCAGGCACTGTACCAGTGGCACATGGCGCAGCATTCGCTGAACGAGATCGAAGCGCAGTTCCGGGTCGATAACGATTTCACCGATGTCGACGGTGCCTATTTCCGCGAGATCCTGCATGGGGTCCCGGCAATCAAGGGCGAAATCGACAAAGCGTTGGTGCCGTGCATGACCATCGCACTGGAAGAGCTCGACCCGGTCGAGCTGGCCGTGCTGCGCCTGTCCACCTGGGAACTGATCAAGCGCGTTGATGTACCGTACCGCGTAGTGATCAACGAAGGCGTGGAACTGGCCAAGGTCTTCGGCGCCACCGACGGCCACAAGTTCGTCAACGGCGTGCTGGACAAGCTCGCCCCGGCCCTGCGCGAAGCAGAAGTCAAGGCGAACAAGCGCTGATCCTGGCGCTTGCGGACCATGGGTGAGTTCGAGCTGATCAGCCATTACTTCGCCGCCGCGCCCTGTGCGCAAGGCGGTGAAGGCGTGGCCCTGGGCATCGGTGACGACTGCGCCCTGCTGAGCCTTCCCGCCGGCGAGCAACTGGCGGTGTCTACCGACACCCTGGTTGCCGGGGTGCATTTTCCGGCGGTGTGCGACCCCTGGTTGCTCGGCCAGCGCTCGCTGGCCGTGGCGGCCAGCGACCTGGCTGCCATGGGCGCCACCCCCATCGGTTTCACCCTTGCCCTGACCTTGCCCGAGGTCAGCGCCGACTGGCTGCAAGCCTATGCCAGCGGCCTCAACCGCATGGCCGGCCACTGCCAGCTGAGCCTGATCGGTGGCGATACCACCCGTGGCCCCCTGAGTATCACCATGACCGTGTTCGGCCGGGTTCCGGCGGGGCAGGCGTTGCGCCGTGACGGCGCTCGTCCGGGCGACCTGCTGTGCGTTGGTGGCGAGTTGGGCAACGCGGCGGGGGCCTTGCCGCTAGTACTGGGCCAGCGCCAGGTCGATGCCGCGCTGGCGCAACCGTTGCTCGACCATTACTGGTCGCCATCGCCACAGTTCGCCCTGGGCCAACTGCTGCGCGGGTGTGCCACCTCGGCGCTGGATATTTCCGACGGCTTGCTGGCCGACTGCGGGCATATCGCCAAGGCCTCCCGTGTGGCGCTCGAGGTGAACCTGGAGCAGGTACCGGTGTCAGCCGCTTTGCAGGGGTTCCTCGGTGCCGAGGCGGCCGTGCAGGCGGCGCTGACCGGTGGCGACGACTATGTGCTGGCGTTCACCTTGCCGCCAGCCGAGCTTTCATCCCTGCAGGCACAAGGCCTGGCGGCGTTCCATGTCATCGGGCGGGTGCTCGAAGGGCAGGGTGTCAGCCTGCGCGATCAGCAGGGCCAGGACATCACCCCGCGGCAACGCGGCTATCAACATTTTAGGGAGACACCGTGACCGATCACCCCAACCAGGTGCCTGCGGAGTTCGTTCCGCCTTCGGTCTGGCGCAACCCGTGGCACTTCATCGCCTTCGGTTTTGGTTCCGGCACCTTGCCCAAGGCGCCGGGCACCTGGGGCTCGCTGGTGGCCATACCGTTCATTCCGCTGTGGCAGATGCTGCCCGACTGGGGCTATTGGCTGTTGCTGGGCGTGAGCATGCTGTTCGGCTTCTGGCTCTGCGGCAAGGTCGCCAATGACCTGCGCGTGCACGACCATGAAGGTATTGTCTGGGACGAGATCGTCGGCATGTGGATAACCCTCTGGCTGGTGCCGGAAGGCTGGCAGTGGCTGCTGGCGGGGTTCCTGATGTTCCGCTTCTTCGACATCCTCAAGCCGTGGCCGATCCGCTGGGTCGACCGCCATGTGCATGGGGGTGTCGGGATCATGCTCGACGATATCCTGGCCGGCGTGTTTGCCTGGCTGGGGATGCAGGTTCTGGTGTGGGCGGTTGCCTGATACAGGGAGCGTGTGAATGGCCATGAGGACGGTGCTGCTGGCAATGCTGCTGAGCCTTGCCCCGTGGGCGGCGGCTGCCGAAAGTGTGCCGAAGCAGATCCACTTGGTCAGCGAAGAGTGGCTCGACTACACCAACGCCGACGGCACCGGGGTGGCCTGGGACGTGCTGCGCAAGGTGTTCGAGCCGGCCGGGGTCAAGGTGGTGACCCAGAGCGCGCCTTACAGCCGTGCGATCGGGCTCGTCAAGCGTGGCGAGGCTGACGCCTGGGTAGGCTCGTACAAGGACGAGAACGACGACAACCTGTACCCGCGCTGGCACTTCGACATGGACCACATCTACGCCCTGGGGCTGGTCAGCAAGCCTGTGCCTACCCAGCAGACCATAGGCCAGTACCGCCTGGCCTGGGTGCGTGGCTACGATTTCGGCAGCTACCTGCCCAATGTGCATGACTTTCGCGAAGTCCAGCGCCGCGAAGGCATTTTGCCGATGCTCGAGCATGACCGCGTGGACTACTACATCGATGCGCTGACCGAGGTCGACTACGTGCTCGGCCAGACCTCCCAACCCGAGCGCTTCCGCCGCACCCATGTGGCCGAGCTGCCGCTGTACCTGGCCTTTGCCCGCAACGCCCAGGCCAAGGCCCTGCGCGACCTGTTCGACAAGCGCATGGCCGAGCTGGTGCGCAGTGGCGAGCTGAAGCCGATCTTCGAGCACTGGCAGCAGCCGTATCCGTTCAGCCCGAATAGCAAACCGCATTGAGGCCAGAGCACCAAGGCCTGTGCGGTCCCTGTGGGAGCGGGTTTACCCGCGAACACCGGCGAAGCCGGTGCCAGGCACCGCGTTACCTTCTTCGCGGGTAAACCCGCTCCCACAGAAGCCCGCGTAGGGGGCAGGGTTGATCGATGGCCTAATAAGCATCGAACTTTTCGATCTTAAGCCACGGTATTCAGCCAGCCCACATCCCCCAACCTGCTGATACAATCGGCCCACGAGAAATTTTCAACTTATTCCAGGAGCACAACGTGCCCGTCGTCTTTGTTGCCGCCTCTAAACTCCCGACTCCCTTCGCGACCTTCACCATGCATGGCTTCCTCGACGAAGCCACTGGCCGTGAGCACGTGGTGCTCAGCCTGGGTGACATCGCGGACGGCCAGCCGGTGCTGGGGCGCCTGCACTCCGAGTGCCTGACCGGCGATGCCCTGTTCAGCCAGCGCTGCGACTGCGGCTCGCAGCTGGAAGCCGCGCTGCAGGCCATTGCCCGTGAAGGCCGTGGCGTGCTGCTGTACCTGCGTCAGGAAGGCCGTGGCATCGGCCTGCTGAACAAGATTCGCGCCTACGAGCTGCAGGATGGTGGCGCCGATACCGTCGAGGCCAACGAGCGCCTGGGCTTTGCCGCCGACCAGCGCGACTACGCCATGTGCCTGCCGATGCTGGAGCACCTGGGCGTGAAGTCGCTGCGCCTGATGACCAACAACCCGCGCAAGGTCAAAGCCCTGACCGACATGAACATCGTCGTTGCCGAGCGCGTACCGCTGCACACCGGGCACAACCCGCACAACCGCTACTACCTGGCAACCAAGGCCGGCAAGCTGGGCCACATGCTGGGTAACGAGCACCAGGGCGAGGTGCCTCAGGCGTGACCCGCGCCGAGGTCAAGCGGCGCCTGGCGCTGGCCTGGTGGCAGTACCTGGCGGTGGGCCTGGTGCCGCTGCCAGTGATGGCCTGGGCCTTCGGTGGTGGTGATGCGCTGGCCTCGGTGCTGGCCATGCCACTGTTCATTGCCGGTGCGGCGACCATGTTCCTCAGCCTGCCGCGCTTCGGTGCCTACAAGCGCGCCCTCATCGCCACGTCCAAGGTGCTCGGCACTGGTGAAGAGCCCGCCGCCTGGATCGAGCTGGCGCGGGTGCGGCGCCTGGCCATGCTGTATGCTTGCTTCCCGGCCTGGGTCGCCGCCTTGTCGGTGCTGGTCGGCCTCGAGGCGGTGCCGCAGATCCTGCTGGCGTTGTCCACCGCAGTGGTGCTGTACCTCTATCGCATTCCACGCCAGCTCGGCTGATGCGCCTGCTGCCCGGCCTGCTGGCGCTGTTCGTCTGTTCCGCACTGGCCGCCGAACCCCTGCGGGTGGTCAGCCTGGCCCCGTCGATGAGCGAGATCATGCTCGAACTGCAGGCCGATGACCTGCTGGTAGGTGTGCTCGACGGTGGCGAACGGCCGGCGGCGCTGCGCGCGCTGCCCTCGGTGGGGCGCCAGGGGCAGCTGGACCTCGAACGCCTGCTCAGCCTGCGCCCCGACCTGTTGCTGCTGTGGCCGGGCAGCGTGCCGCCGGCCCAACGCGACCAGCTCAAGCGCCTGGGTATCGCTACGTACAGCGCAGAACCCCATGACATCGACCAGCTGATCGAGCAGATTGAAGCCATCGCCGAACGAATCGGCCGTGCCGAACAGGGCCATCGGTACGCCCAGGCCCTGCGTGACCGGCTGCGGCAGCTGCGCCAGCAGTATCGACGGGACGAGCCCCTGCAGGTGTTCTACCAGGTCTGGGACCGACCGCTGTATACGCTCGGTGGCCGGCAGGTGGTCAGCGATGCCCTGGCCGTTTGCGGCGCGCGTAATGTCTTCGCCGATCTCACCCAGCCGGCGCCGCAGGTAAATGTGGAGTCTGTGCTGCTGCGCAACCCGCAGGTCATTCTGGCGGGTGATGAGGCGCAGCTGGAGAGTTGGAAGGCCTGGCCGCAACTGCGTGCGGTTGCCGATGATCGTTTACTGGTGGTGCCAGACAAAGGCCTGGAGCGGCCCAGTGGGCAGATGATCGAAGCTACGGCGCGCTTGTGTGCGCTGCTCGAGGCTAACGCGCCAACGCCCAAGTGAGCTTTTGCGAGGGCTGCGCCCTCGATCGCGACGCAAGGCCGCTCCCACAGGGATTGCGCAAGGCTTGGTGCTTGCACGACCTTTGTGGGAGCGGCCTTGTGTCGCGAAAGGGCCGCAAAGCGGCCCCAGGGATTACAACCCGAGCTTGGCCATACGAGCCTTCACCGAAGCCCCGATCCCGGCCGCATCAAGCCCACACTCAGCCAGCATCTGCGCAGGCTTGGCATGCTCGACATAGATGTCCGGCAACCCCAGGTGCAGCAGCGGTTTCACGATTGCCTGGCTGGCCAGGAACTCACCCACAGCAGCACCGGCACCGCCCATGATGGCGTTTTCTTCGATGGTCACCAGCAGCTCATGGCTTGCGGCCAGTTCCAGCACCAGTGCCTCGTCCAGCGGTTTGACGAAGCGCATGTCGACCACGGTAGCGTTGATCTGCTCAGCCACCTGCATGGCCTCGGCCAGTTGCACGCCGAACACCAGCAAGGCGACTTTCTCGCCCTGGCGACGGACCACGCCCTTGCCGATTTCCAGCGGTTTCAGGTCACCACTGATCGGCGCGTTCGGGCCGGTGCCACGCGGGTAGCGCACAGCCGCCGGGCCGTTGTACAGGTGGCCGGTGCTGAGCATCTTGCGCAGCTCGTTCTCGTCGCTTGGGGTCATCACCAGCATGCCCGGGATGCAGCGCAGGTACGACAGGTCGTAGCTGCCCGCATGGGTCGGGCCGTCTTCGCCGACCAGGCCGGCGCGGTCGATGGCGAACAGCACGTCGAGGTTCTGTACCGCCACGTCGTGGATCAGCTGGTCGTAGGCGCGCTGCAGGAAGGTAGAGTAGATCGCCACCACCGGCTTGCTGCCCTCGCAGGCCATGCCGGCCGCCAGGGTCACGGCATGCTGCTCGGCGATCGCCACGTCGAAGTAACGCTCCGGGTAGCGCTCGCTGAAGTCGACCAGGTCGGAGCCTTCCTTCATCGCCGGGGTAATGCCCACCAGGCGGTTGTCGGCGGCAGCCATGTCGCACAGCCACTGGCCGAACACCGCGGAGTATTTCGGGCCGCTGGCTTTCTTCGGTGCGGCGGGTTTGTCGGCCGGCTCCAGCTTGGTGATGGCGTGGTAGCCGATCGGGTCGATCTCTGCCGGGGCGAAGCCCTTGCCCTTCTTGGTCACCACGTGCAGGAACTGCGGGCCCTTGAGGTCACGCATGTTGCGCAGGGTGGCGATCATGGTCGGCAGGTCGTGGCCGTCGATCGGGCCGATGTAGTTCCAGCCCAGTTCTTCGAACAGCGTGCCCGGCACCAGCATGCCTTTGGCGTACTCCTCGGTGCGGCGGGCGATTTCCCAGGCGCCCGGCAGGCGCGACAGCACTTTCTTGCTGCCTTCGCGCATGCTCGCGTAGGTGCGGCTGGAGAGGATCTTGGCCAGGTAGTTGGACAGGCCGCCGACATTGCGCGAAATCGACATGTCGTTGTCGTTGAGGATCACCAGCATGTCGGCGTTGACTTCCTGGGCGTGGTTCAACGCCTCGAAGGCCATGCCGGCGGTCAGCGCGCCGTCGCCGATCACCGCGATCGACTTGCGGTCGCTGTTCTGCAGGCGGGCGGCAATGGCCATGCCCAGTGCGGCGCTGATCGAGGTGCTGGAGTGGCCGACGCCGAAGGTGTCGTACTCGCTCTCGCTGCGGCGCGGGAATGCGGCGATGCCGTCCTTCTGGCGCAGGCTGAGCATGCGGTTACGGCGCCCGGTGAGGATCTTGTGCGGGTAGGCCTGGTGGCCCACGTCCCACACCAGCCGGTCGTCGGGGGTGTCGAAGACGTAGTGCAGGGCGATGGTCAGCTCGATGACACCCAGGCCGGCACCAAAATGCCCACCGGTCTGACCCACGGTGTAGAGCAGTTCCTGGCGCAGTTCGTCGGCCAGGGTCTCCAGGTCGGCTTCGGCCAGCCGGCGCAGGCCGGCAGGCGTGTCAGCGCGGTCGAGCAACGGCGTGACCGGGCGTTCGCGGGGGATCTCTTGAAACGTCGTGGGCATCAGGCGAGTCGTTATAGGTGTGTGAAGACGCGGCAGTTTACCCCATTGTAGGAAATACTGCCCATTCAACCACGGGTTACGCGGCCCCTGTGGGAGCGGGTTCACCCGCGAATGCGGCGGTAAACTCAACATCGCATTCGCGGGTAAACCCGCTCCCACAGGGATTGGTGTCGTTGCTTAATTGCGGCGTTCGACGATGTAACGCGCCAACGCCCGCAGCGGTTCGGCCTTTTCGCCGAACCCTTGCAGTGCGACCAGCGCCTGGTCGCGCAGTTCGATCGCGTAGGCCTTCGCCGCTTCCAGGCCCAGCAGTGCCGGGTAGGTCGGTTTGTCACGGGCGATATCGGCCCCCTGGCGTTTGCCCAGGGTGGCGGTGTCGCTTTCCACGTCGAGGATGTCGTCCTGCACCTGGAACGCCAGGCCGATGGCCTGTGCATAGGTCTGCAGGGCATCCAGTTGCGCCTGTTCGGCGCGGGCGCTGGCCAGGGCGCCGAGGCGCACGCTGGCTTCGATCAGCGCACCGGTCTTGTGCCGGTGCATGAACTCCAGGGCCTGCTGGTCCAGCTTCAGGCCAACCGAGCCCAGGTCGATGGCCTGGCCACCGACCATGCCTGCCGGGCCGGCAGCCTTGGCCAGGGCCTGGACCATGGCCAGGCGAATGCTGTCGGCCTGCGGGCTCAGGCGCGGGTCGAGCAGGGCGCTGAAGGCCAGGCTCTGCAGACCATCGCCGGCGAGGATCGCGCAGGCTTCATCGAAGGCTTTGTGGGTGGTCGGCTGGCCGCGGCGCAGGTCGTCGTCATCCATGGCCGGCAGGTCGTCATGCACCAGCGAGTACGCGTGGATCAGTTCCACCGCACAGGCTGCGCCGTTGGCCTGTTCGGCAGGGGCGCCCAAGGCTTCGCAGGCCGCATAGGCCAACAGCGGACGAACGCGTTTGCCACCGTTCATCACGCTGTAGCGCATGGCGGCGTAAAGGCGTTCGAGTTCCTTGGTCGGGGCGACGAACAACGGTTCGAGGGCGGCGTCGACCCGCGCCTGGCAGCTGGCCTGGTAGGTGCCGATCATGCTTCCGGCTCCGCGTCGAAGGGCTGTGCTGCCAGTTCGCCATCGCGTTCCAGCAGGATCTGCACCTTCTGTTCGGCCTGGGCCAGGGCGCCCTGGCAATCGCGGGTCAGGGCGATGCCTTGCTCGAAGGCGGCCAGCGACTCTTCCAGCGACAACTCGCCGTTCTCCAGGCGCTCGACCAGTGCTTGCAGGTCTGCGAGGGATTGCTCGAAATCGAGGGAGGCTTTTTTGCGGGCCATGGCGACTGTCTCGGTGGCATTCAGAACGGCGCGACACTAGCAGAGCGGGGCGGGGGGAGCAAACTTCCGGCCACCCGATCGCTTAACGCGGTCAATTGTAGGAGCGGCCTTGTGTCGCGAAAGGGCCGCAAAGCGGCCCCAGGGTTTCAGCGCAGACGCACAAATTGCTGGGGCTGCTTTGCAGCCCTTTCGCGACACAAGGCCGCTCCTACAGACACTGTGTCAGTTTTGAACCCGGTGCGGGATCAGGCTGGCTCTGCTTCCAGCTCCAGCATGGCCTCACGGTACCGCGCCAGTTCCTCGATGGTCAGCACCGGCAGATTGTATTGCCGCGCATACACCGCCACCTGCTCGCCACGGGCCATCGTGCCATCGGGGTTCATCAGTTCGCACAGCACTGCCGCCGGGCGCAACCCGGCCAGGCGTGCCAGGTCCACCGAGCCTTCGGTGTGGCCACGGCGGGTCAGCACCCCGCCATTGCGGGCGCGCAGCGGGAACACATGCCCCGGGCTGACGATATGGCGCTGCTCCGCAGTGGAACGCAGTGCCGCGCCAATGGTGGTGATGCGGTCCTGGGCGGACACCCCGGTGGTAATGCCTTCCGCCGCCTCGATGGTGACGGTGAAGCCGGTGCCATGGCGGGCCTGGTTGTTCTGCACCATCGGTGCCAGTTGCAGTTCGTCGACGGTGGCCTCGTCCAGGCACAGGCAGACGATGCCGCTGCAATCGCGAATCATCATGGCCATGGTCTGCAGCGAGATGTTCTCGGCGGCGGCGATGATGTCCGCTTCGTCCTCGCGGTCGTCGTCGTCGAGCAGCAGTACAGGGCGCCCGGCCTGGAAGGCGGCGATGGCAGCGCTGACATTGGGGAATTGCGGGTGGTGCCTGGTGGACATGAAACGCTCCTCGTGAATGATCGATGAACGTCTCGGGGCGAACAAAATGCGCGCGCAGGGGCGCCCGGATGGCCCCTGCCTGACGCCTTCTTTCATCCGGACTATGACCGTCGGCTCTGGAGTCTCACCAGATCTGCTGACCCCCGGCATGGCCGGGGCGCTCGCGGGCTCATCTTTCGATTTACCGCCGGTGGGGACTTTCACCCCGCCCTGAAGACCCGCCAAGCATACAGCACATTGCCACCTCGCTGGCAACCCACGGCTCTACGACCTTTGGCGGTATCATTCGGCTATGCATTCGAGGAACAACCCCATGGACATTCTCCAGGTCGCCGGCGGCAAGCCGGTCAAGTTGTGGACCGACGGCGTGCCGGTGGAAGACGACGCCCGCAAGCAACTGCTCAACACGGCCAGGATGCCGTTCATCTTCAAGCACCTGGCAGTGATGCCGTACGTGCACCTGGGCAAGGGCTCGACCATTGGCAGTGTGATACCCACGGTTGGCGCGATCATCCCCGCCGCGGTGGGTGTGGATATCGGCTGCGGCATGATCGCCGCGCGCACGTCGCTGCACGCCCGCGACCTGCCGGACAACCTGCATGGCCTGCGCAATGCCATCGAGCACGCCGTGCCGCATGGAAAGACCTTCGGCAAACGTGACCAGGGCGCCTGGGCCGATGTGCCAGCCAAGGCGGACAAGGCCTGGGGGCAGTTGGCCGGGCGCTTCAAGGCCATCACCGACAAGTACCCGCGGCTGGAGAAGACCAATAACCGCCATCACCTGGGGACGCTGGGCGGCGGCAACCACTTCATCGAGGTGTGCCTGGACGAGGCCGACCGCGTCTGGTTCATGCTGCACAGCGGCTCCCGGGGTGTGGGCAATGCCATCGGCAACCTGTTCATCGAACTGGCCCAGGCCGACATGCGCCAGCACCTGGCCAACCTGCCGGACAAGGACCTGGCGTATTTCGAGGAAGGCAGCCGCCATTTCGCCGACTACGTCGAAGCGGTGGAGTGGGCGCAGGATTACGCCAGGCAGAACCGCGAACTGATGATGCTGGCGGTGGTCGGTGCGGCTCGCAAGGCGCTGGGCAAACCGTTTGAGGCCAGCCTGGAAGCGGTGAACTGCCACCATAACTATGTGCAGCGCGAGCAGCATTTTGGCCGAGAGGTGCTGGTGACGCGCAAGGGGGCGGTGTCGGCGCAGAAAGGGCAGTTGGGCATCATTCCCGGCTCGATGGGGGCCAAGAGCTTCATCGTGCGAGGGCTGGGCAACGAGGAATCTTTCTGTTCCTGCAGCCATGGTGCTGGCCGGATGATGAGCCGGACCAAGGCCAAGAGCCGCTTCACCGTGGAAGACCAGCGGCGGGCCACGGCGCATGTGGAATGCCGCAAGGACAAGGAGGTGATCGACGAGATCCCCATGGCCTACAAGGACATCGATGCGGTGATGCGCGCGCAGCAGGAATTGGTGGAGGTGGTGCACACCTTGCGGCAGGTGGTGTGTGTGAAGGGCTGACGGGGTGCTGCCTGTGCCGGCCTCTTCGCGGGTAAACCCGCTCCCACAGGGATCGAGTGAACCTATGGGGCACAGGTTGCCATGAAAAGATGAAGCCTGTGATGGCGCAGGTTGCAACTGAAGGTGAAGCCTGTGGGGGCTCTGTGGGAGCGGGTTTACCCGCGAAGAGGCCAGTGCAGGTTATCGAGACATCCCTTCAATCACCCGCTTCAGCGAGGCCGGTAACATCGGCCCATGCCCCAGCCCGTCAATCCGCTCGAACCGTGCCTGCAACCCCGGCACCTTGGCCAGGTCTGCCACCAGCTCCCGCGCCGCCCGTTCTCCATCCCCTTGCACCGGCATGCGCGGGTTAGCCGGCTCCTCACTCCCGCGCATCAGCAACAATCGAGGCCGGCTGCTACCCAAGCGCTGGTCAAGCCCCTGCGCCTCACGCACGATCGCACCGTCATGCCACCACAGCGAAGGGCTGGCCGCCACATAGTCGCTGAAAGCCCCAGGCCGGGTGAACAGCGCATGCAGCACGGCCAACCCACCGTAGGAATGCCCCCACAACGTCTGCCGCTGCAGGTCGATCGGTGCCACACCCGCCACCAGCGGCCGCATGCGCTCGCTCAGCAGATCGAGGAACTCGTCCACGCCACCGCTCGGTTGCCCGGTCAACGGGTCCAGTTGCTCAGCCTGCCCAGGCAACGCCGGGGTGTAGTCATAGGTACGCCCGACCCGCTCGATCCGCTGATCGGTCTGGTACCCCACGGCCACCAGCAATGGCGCCTGGCCGGCGGCAAGCTTGCCCAGCAGCAGGCTGTCCAGCGCCCCCAGCGCGGCGTTGCCATCGAGCATCCACAGCACCGGGTAACCCGCCGCTGGCGCCGGGCGGTCTGGTTTGCCGACCCACAAGCGGTAATGACGCTGGCCATCGGCCGAGTCCAGGTCGAGCTGGCTGAAGCGGTAGGCCAGGTCCTGGCGCTGCAGCAGCGAGGTATCCATCCTCTGTTGATGCTCGGGCTGTGCCAGGGCGGCTGGGGTCGCAAGGGCCAGTGCCAAAACCAGTGTCAGGGTCATCTTGCTCATCAGGTGTCTCATCAGGGCTTTGCAAGGAGCGCAAGGCAGAAACGCCAAGATGATAATCAGTCCTGATTGAGCGTAAAGCGCATTAACTTTCTAAACAGTCCCGGGTCATCGGCAAAGTCATGTGCAGGCACAGGCCTGGGTGACCGTTGCTGGCCCACAAGCGACCGCCTTGCAGTTCGATGGCGCGGCGGGCGATGGCCAGGCCCAGGCCGAAGCCCGCGCCGCTGTCGGCCAGCCGCTGGTAGGGCTTGAAGATGCGTTCGAGCTCGGCGTGCGGCACCCCGGGCCCCTGGTCACTCAGGCGCAGGTGCCAGCAGTCGCCCTCCAACCAGCCATCCAGGCTGACCCGGCCCTCGGCCGGCGAGTGGCGGATGGCATTGCGCATCAGGTTTTCCAGGGCTTGGGCCAGGCTGTCCAGGTGGGCTTGCACCACGCAGTCGGGGCCGAGCGAGCAGGGCAGGCGGGCGCGGTCCCAGCCGCTTTCGAAGCAGATGTCCTGGCACAAGGCTTCCCACACCGAAACCATCAACACCGGTTCGGTCGGCAAGCTGGGCTGTTCGGTGTCCATCCAGGCCAGGTCCAGCGTGTCCTCCAGAAGCTTCTGCATGTCGGCGACCTCGCGGTCCAGGCGCTTGCGCAACTGGGCCGGCGGCAAGCCGCTGTCATGGGCGATGCGCAGCCGCGCCAGCGGCGTGCGCAGTTCGTGAGACAGCGTGCGCAGCAACAGGCGCTGCTGCTCCAGGCTCTGGCGCAGGCGCCCGGCCATGTGCTCGAAGGCCTGCGCCAGTTCGCCAAGCTCATCGCGCCGCTCCTGCAGGGGCAGGGCCGGGCTGTCGAGGTCGTCGGCACGCAGGGCGTCGGCGCGGTCGCGCAGGCGGTTCAGTGGCACCACAAGGTGGCGGTACAGCGCCAGAACCAGCAGCAGGGCGAGTAGCGTGGGGGCAACGCCATGGGTGATTACATGGGTCCATGGGGTCAGGCCGGTAGGCAACAGGTGTTCGGGCAGTTGCATTACCAGGCGACCGTGCTCGGGGTGTTGCGGGAACTCGATGCTGACGTAGGGCAGTTCATCCTGCAGGCGCCGGCTCATCGGCCAGTCGAGCTTGCGCATGAAGGTCAGGTGGCTGGCTTCCTCAGCGCTCAGTGGGGTGGTGCCAAGGCTCTGCAGGTGCGGCCCGACCAGCGCCACCCAAGTGCCCTCGGCCTGTTCCAGTTGCCTGCGCCAGGCCTCGGCACCCTCCGCGCCGCCTTGCTCCCAGGCCTGTTCGGCTTGCTGTGCAAAGCGCGCCAGGTAGTCCTGGTCGGCTTGGGACAGGAAGTAGGTACTGCGCTCCACCGACAGGCCCCAGGTCCAGATCAGCCAGGTCAGCAACAGGCAGAAGCCAACCTGCAGTACGGCCAGTTTCCATAGCAAGGGATGACGGCGCATCAGGCTTGTTCCGTGTCGACCAGGATGTACCCTTGGCCGCGTACGGCCTGGATCTGCAGGTGCTGGGCATCGATGTCGGCCAGCTTGCGGCGCAGGTTGCACACATGCACATCCAGGCCGCGATCCAGGCGGGTGTAGGCCCGGTGCAGCACGGTCTGGTAGAGAAATGGTTTGCTCAAGGCTTCGGAAGGGTGGGCCCGCAGGGTGGCCAGCAAGCGGAATTCGGACGCGGTGAGGCCGGCAGCCTTGCCGTTGTGGATAACGTCCTGGCGGTCCTGGTCGAGCATCACCTCGCCGACGTCGGCACGCAGCGCCGTACCACGATCGAACGCCACACGCCGCAGCAATGCATCGACCCGGGCGTCCAGCTCGGCCAGGCTGAAGGGCTTGGGCAGGTAATCGTCCGCGCCCCGGGTAAAGCCACTGATGCGATCCTGCTCGGCCCCCAACGCCGACATCAGCATGACCGGCACCGCCTGCTGCTGGCGCAACTCGTCGAGCAGGCTGAGGCCGTCGATGCCTGGCAGCATGATATCCAGCAGCACCAGCTCGAACTGTGATTGCTGTATGGCATTCAGGGCCTGGGCGCCGGTGGCGCATGCGTGCACCCGGAAACCCCGGTTGAGGAAATGGCGTTCCAAGTCCTGACGCAGGCTTGCGTCGTCTTCGGCTAGGAGGAGTGAGGTGGGCACGGCGAGCCTTGAATGAGAATTCGTATCAGTTACGAATCATCCCATTGCCGGCAGGGCGAGGGCAACGCCTGGATGTGTTAAGAAGGTTAATCCTGCTGCACCCCCGATTTCCCTTCGGTATCGTTCGCAAAAAGCAACTTGTTTCGTTTGCGAATTACTACCATTTGGGGAAAGGGTGTGTCATGAGCAGTTTCAAAAGTTTGGGGGACTCGCGACGGGTTCGGGGCTGGCTGGTGCTGGGGCTGTTGGCGCCGTTTTCGTTGTCGGCACTGGCCGAGACGGTAGCGACTCAGGCGTCTGCCGAGGACAGCGCGCTTGACCTGCCGGCATTGACCATCGAAGGCAACCGCCTGTATGACATGCTGCCGTCGGAAGAAACTGGCGGCTACAGCGTGGATGCCGCCACCGTGGGCACCAAGACCCCCGCAGCGCTCAAGGACATCCCGCAATCGATCACCGTCTACACCCAGGACTACGTCAAGGACCGCCAGTTCGTGCACCTCGATGACCTGGCCAAGTACACCGCCGGCCTGCGAACCCTGACCAACGACAGTGGCCGTTCGTCGATCTACGCCCGTGGCTACGAGTACAGCGAGTTCAATATCGACGGCCTGCCGGCGCCCATGGCCAGCATCTTCGGTACAGTACCGTCACTGGCGGCATTCGACCGTGTCGAGATCATGCGTGGCCCGGCCGGGCTGTTCAGCAGCACCAGCGAACTGGGCGGCATCGTCAACATGGTGCGCAAGCGCCCGACCGCCGAGTTCCAGGGGCACGTTGAAGGCAGCTATGGCACCTGGGACACCAACCACGAAGAAATCGACCTGAGCGGGCCGCTGGATGATGCCGGCCGCGTGCGTGGGCGCTTCATCGCCTCGCGTGACGACACCAATGGCGAGGTCGACTACAACGCCAACACCAGCAACAGCTACTACGGTGCGCTGGACGTCGACCTGGACGACGCCACCACCCTGTCGTTCGGCCTGATTCATGAAGTGAAGAACATCACCCCGCACAATGGCTATCCGGCAACGCTGTCCGGCGAAGTACCCGACTTCAGCCATTCGAAGTTCCTGGGGGCCGACTGGAATTACTTCGACGGCAAGACCACCGACCTGGTCGCCGAGCTGACCCACCGCTTCGACAACGGCGGCTATGGCCGTGTCGCAGCCCGTGGCTCGCATCGCGACACCAATTACCTGTACGCCTTCACCGCGACCAACGCCACCACTGGCGCGAATTCCGAGCGCGCCAGCGCCCGCGATTTCACCCAGGACACCTACTCGCTGGACGCCAGCTACAGCCAGCCGTTCGAAACCTTCGGCCAGGTCAGCGAATTCGTGGTCGGCAGCGACTACAAGAACTACGACACCGAGTACCTCAACGGCACAACCAACCTGGGCGCCATCAACGTCAACACATACTCGCCCAAGCAGTTCGCCAAGCCATCGCCCAACTACAGCACCGAGACCGGTATGCAGGAAGAGGAATACGGCCTGTACTCCAAGGTCACCTTCCGCCCGGTCGAGCGTCTGGCGCTGATCGCCGGGGGCCGCTTCAGCTGGTATCGCGGTGATTTCTACACCACTACCCTCAGCAGCGGCGCCACCACCAACGACAGCAAGCGCGTGGATGGCCACTTCACCCCGTATGGCGGCCTGGTCTACGACCTGACCGAGAACCATGCGCTGTACGCCAGCTATTCGCAGGTTTTCAAGCCGCAGTCCGACACCGACAGCAATGGCCGGGTGCTCAAGCCGCGTGAGGGCGAGCAGTACGAGTTCGGTCTCAAGAGCAGCTACTTCGGCGGCGACCTGAATACTCGCTTTTCGGTGTTCCGCCTGACGGACAAGAACCGCGCGACCACCGTGTATGACGCCGACGGTGTCGCTACCACTGACTCTGTGGCATCCGGCAAGACCCGTGTGAAAGGCGCTGAAGTGGAAGTGAGCGGCAAGCTGACGCCGAACTGGGAAGTGCTGGCCGGCTACACCTGGATGGAAACCGAAACCCTCAAGGGCGATGCCGAAACCACCTTCTTCATCATGCCGCGCAACCAGGCATCGCTGTGGAGCAAGTACACCATCAGCCAAGGGCCGCTGAACGGCCTGGCCATTGGTGGCGGTATTTCGGCGATGAGCAACTTCTATTCCGAGAACGGCGGTGTGCGCATCGACGCGCCAGGCTATGCGACGGTGGATGCAATGCTGTCTTATCCGGTTACCTCGAAGCTGACGGCCACCGTCAACATCAACAACCTGTTCGACCGGGACTACCTGTCGCGGGTGGGGTCGACCTCAACGTTCAACTTCTACGGGCCGTCGCGGAGCATGATGGTTGGGGCGCGGTATGACTTCTGATAATCAGATTTTTCCCGTTGCGCGTAGGCCATTTCTGAAATAGCTTCCTAGCGCCCTTGAGCCATTGCGGTGGTGTTCCTGGCGGACTAGTGTGGCCCAGTCGTTGCCAAATCAGCGACCGGGCCTGCAAGCCCGCTCAGAGAACGATTACCGATCACCAATAGCCAATGGCATGCCATTGCGCGCGCTTTATGGTGGCTGCGTACGGGAGGTTTTCGAACCTGCCGGTTTCGTTCTCTGCCGGTCTTGCAGACCTGTACGTGGCCGCCCCCCATCACACTGCAAGTAATGAGTGGCGGTTCTAGCCAATCAATTGAGAACCTCACCATGCTTAAGATTGTCCCCGATCCACCCCACGATATTCATTCCCTTGAAGACACCCTGATCCAGGCCACGGACTATGCGCTGTGCGCTGCGACCGTTGTGCATCAGGCCATGCTGCTGCAGCCCAAGTCGCCGGCGTCGGTTTTGATGATGACGTCGATGCATGAACTGGAGACGCTGCGGGCTTTGCTGGAGTCGGCATTGATTCAGGTGCAGATGCCCACTGGGCCCAGGACTTTGCACTGAGGCTTGAGTGATGTGTTGTCTGGGCGGGCCCTTTCGCGGGTAAACCCGCTCCCACAGGATCACCACAGTCTTCAAGACTTGCACAGTACCTGTGGGAGCGGGTTCACCCGCGAAAGGGCCCGTCCAGGCAGTCGAGAATTTTCAGGGGATTCAACAATGACCACAGAAGACACCCAATTCACCGTCGGCAAAACCACCTTCTACCAAGGCGAACACGGCACCCACCCACTGTTCCGCATCGAGCCCGGCATCCCCTGCCGCGATGCCCGCGAACAATCTTCGGAGTTGATGGGCTATGTCCGCGAACTGACCATCACCGGCCTGATGGATGAGAAGCCGATGATGATCTGGGCTGCGCACTACCTGAGTGCGATGGCCAAGGCGCTGATGGATGATGCTGAGTTGGGTATGAAGCAGTGAGTGCTTGCCTTCAGTTCTTGTGGATGTGCGCCTTGCCATCGCGATGAGTATGCGCCTTTGAATGCCCCTCATCACGCTGGCCTGCGCCCGAGGCCTGCTCACCATGGTGGCCAGGCACGTTGCCGCGGTGCTGGCCTTCATGGTTGTGCATTTCACTCTCGCCGCCACCATGCTGGTGGCCGCCACTAGCCGCTACCATCGTTTTGTACTGCTGGGCGTTCAACTGGGGTAGCTGGTCCAGGAAGGCGACGATGCCCCAGATGTATTCATCGCCCATGCTCTTGCCCCAGGCCGGCATGCCGGAGGCCTTGATGCCGTGCTTGATGGCCCAGAACGCCGCAGCGGGGTCGCCACCAATCCCTCTTTGGGTCAGGTTGGGGGGCGATGGATACAGAGCCTGGCTGAGCTCGGTCTTCTCGACGCCAGGGGCAAGGTGACAACCGATGCACATGGCATTGTAGTTACCGGCGCCGGTACCAATCAGCGTTTCATCTTTCAGGTCCGGCACCTCGATGTCCCTGGCCCGTACTGCGATCGAGCGGTCCCGTGCCATGGCCAGAAAGGCATGCACGGCGGGGAAATGGGGATCATCGGCCCCGACGTTAACCAGGCCGGAGTACGCAGCACCCAGCACGGCCACGCTGGCCACCGCGCCTGCTGCAACAAGCGTTGTTATTGTTCTTTTCATGTCTGGTTCTCAAAACCACATGCGGATACCGGCCACGAAACGCGCTTCATCCACATCACCACCCTCGTCGCGGATAAAATCGGCGGTTTTGCCGTAGGAGCGGTTCCAGGTGATGCCGATGTAAGGGGCGAACTGGCGGACTATTTCATAGCGCAGGCGCAGCCCGACTTCGGTATTTGCCAGGCCGGACCCCACACCGCGCCCAGGGTCGTTCTTGCCATAGAAATTGGCTTCAGCGGTCGGCTGCAGGATCAGGCGGTTGGTCAGCAGAATGTCGTAGTCGCCTTCCAGGCGCGCGGCAGTCTGGCCGTTCTCGCCAATGAACGCGGTGGCTTCGGCTTCGAAGTCGTAAAGCGCCATGCCCTGGATACCGAATGCCGCCCAGGTCTGGGGGGATTCAGGCTTGAAGTCCTGGCGCACCCCGGCAACCACATCCCACCATGGGCTGATCGAGCGGCCGTACAGCAGCTGCAATTCGGCATCCTCGGTGACACCGTTGGTACGTTCACCTTCGGAGCGGATCCACAGCCGGTTGATATCGCCGCCTACCCAGCCAGAAGCATCCCAGGCCAGCGTGCTGCCTTCATCGGCGTTCTGGTACTCGAGTTGATCCAGCAGGAAAAAGCTGTTGACCGCACTGTCGTGCATCTGATGCCCGCCCAACGGGGGGAAGGCTGCCTG
The DNA here is from genome assembly GCF_040546125.1 of Pseudomonas sp. UYEF17. Taxonomy (NCBI): domain Bacteria; kingdom Pseudomonadati; phylum Pseudomonadota; class Gammaproteobacteria; order Pseudomonadales; family Pseudomonadaceae; genus Pseudomonas; species Pseudomonas sp. UYEF17. The sequence goes on along the minus strand of NZ_JBEPNE010000014.1, from coordinate 82,445 downwards.
GCGGTCGGCATCGGTCAGCACCGGGATCGGGGTACGGCTGGTCGTCGGCGTATTCGCCGAGCCGTGGTTCATTTTCGAATGGTCCATCGCTTCATGGTTCATGGCTCCATGATCCATGGACCCATGATCCATGCCCGGCATGCTGCCATGATCCATCTTGCCGTGGTCCATCATCGAATGGTCCATTTCTTCAGCGGCGAAGCTGGGCGCAGCGCCCAGCACGCCGAGCGAAACGGTCAATGCCAGCAGCGATGGTCGTGCCAGGCTATTGAGCATCTTTCCCTGCCTTGGCTTTGTCGCTGCCATGGGATTCCATCATCTTGCCGTGGTCCATGCCTTGCATCGAGCCATGGTCCATACCCTTCATCGAACCGTGGTCCATGCCCTTCATGGCGCCATGATCCATGCCCTTCATCGAACCATGGTCCGTGCCTTGAGCACCCTTGGCTTTTGCGCCATCGGCAGGCTGCTGGTTGTTGTCGCCGGACCACGACGGCGGGGCATATACGGCAAACAGGCCGGCCATCACGGCAGAAAGGAAAAACGCGCTTCGTTTCATTGGTTTGCTCATCTCGGATCTCCAGTTCATTCGTCCACACGGACTTCGCGGAACATGCCCATTTCCATGTGGAACAGCAGGTGACAGTGATAGGCCCAACGCCCCAGGGCATCTGCCGTGACGCGATAGCTTCGTTTTGAGCCAGGCGGCATGTCGATCGTGTGCTTGCGCACCATGAAGTTGCCGTTTTCATCCTCCAGGTCGCTCCACATGCCATGCAGGTGGATGGGGTGGGTCATCATGGTGTCGTTGACCAGGGTGATGCGCAGGCGCTCGCCATACTTGAGGCGCAGTGGCTCGGCATCGGAAAACTTGATGCCGTCGAAGGACCAGGCGAACTTTTCCATGTGGCCGGTGAGGTGCAGCTCGATTGTGCGACCAGGCGCGCGGCCGTCCGGGTCCGGGAAGGTGCTGCGCAGGTCCGCGTAGGTCAGTACACGGCGGCCGTTGTCACGCAGGCCGATGCCCGGATCGCCCAGTTTTGGTGTCGGGGTCATGGTCTGCATGTCGACCAGGGGGTTGTTGGTCTCGGAGTCTGGGTGGCTCTGCATGGGCGCGCTGGTACCAGCCATGTCGCCATGGTCCATGCCGGCCATGTTGCCGTGGTCCATGCCTGCCATGCTGCCGTGATCCATGCCTGCCATGTCGCCGTGATCCATGCCCATATCGCTCATGGAAATGATTGGCCGTGGATCGACAGCTGGAACAGGGGCTTGCAAGCCTTCGCGAACAGCCAGGGTGCCCCTGGAATACCCGGTACGGTCCATGGATTGAGCGAAGATGGTGTAAGCCTGCTCGCTTTCGGGCTCGACGATGACATCGTAGGTTTCGGCAACGGCGATGCGGAACTCGTCGACCGCAACGGGTTTGACATGCTGCCCATCCGCCGCGACAACCGTCATCTTCAGGCCGGGAATTCGCACATCGAAATACGTCATGGCCGAGCCGTTGATGAAGCGCAGGCGGATTTTCTCGCCCGGCTTGAACACGCCCGTCCAGTTACCGTCCGGGGCCTGGCCGTTCATCAGGTACGTGTAGGTGTAGCCGCTCACGTCAGCGAGATCGGTGGGGCTCATTTTCATCTCGGCCCACATCTTGCGGTCGGCTACCGCGGCGGACCAGCCCATTTCGCTCACATCGTTGACGAAATCGCCCACCGTGCGCTTGTGGTAGTTGTAGTAGTCGGACTGCTTCTTGAGCTTGGACAGCACCCGTGCAGGGTCTTCATCCGTCCAGTCGCTGAGCATGACCACGTAGTCCCGGTCATAGGTGAACGGCTCAGGCTCCTTCGCATCGATGACCAAGGCGCCATAAACCCCGACCTGCTCCTGGAAACCGGAGTGGCTGTGGTACCAGTAGGTGCCGTTTTGCTGGACCTTGAACTTGTACTCATACATGCCGTCGGGGGCGATGCCATGGAAGCTCAGGCCCGGCACGCCGTCCATGTTCGCCGGCAGGATGATGCCGTGCCAGTGGATGGAGGTGTCCTGCTGCAAGCGGTTGCGCACACGCAGCGTGACGGTATCGCCTTCGCGCCAGCGTAGGATGGGCCCGGGAATGGAGCCATTGATTGCCATCGCTGTACGTGCAGTGCCGGTAATGTTGACCGGCAGCTCACCGATGTAGAGGTCGAATTCGGTGCCGCTCAGCACATTCGGTTGGCCGGGGCTGGTCACGGCCCAGACCGGCGTGCGCCACATGCCCAGCCCGCCAAGCAGTCCGGTAGCGGCCAGGCCTTTGACGAAGGAGCGTCTGGTGGTTTTGCTTTGCATGCCGTTGCGTCCAGTCAGTCGAAAAGTTGCTGGTGTTCAGGCGGTTGAACGCCCCAGCCGTGGGTCGAGAAGCCCCACAATCTTCCTTCACGCTAGCGGACCTGCGCTGTCAGCTGGCTGAGCTTCAGATTACTTTTCTGTCAGCTTGTGGTGGGTCAAATTCAGTAAGCGCGCCGCGCACTCTGTGGGAGCGGGTTCACCCGCGAAGAATGCGACGCGGTGTATGGCACCGGCTTTGCCGGTGTTCGCGGGTAAACCCGCTCCCACAAGGCCCTGCGAAATCTTTGGGCTATGTATTCTGTGGGAGATTACCCAGCCCTTTTGGGCTGCGCTGTCGCGCAGAGAACAAATATCGCTCGTTTGACGCGTCCTTTGTAGGAGCAGCCTTGTGCTGCGAAGAGGCCGGTGCAAGCAATAGAAAGGCTTTGTCAGTACCGGCCTCTTCGCAGCACAAGGCTGCTCCTACAGGACTTCACTGAACCGATGAGTCATGTGTTGTTCTATGGGAGCGGGCGTGCCCGCGAAGGGCTGCAAAGCAGCCCCATCAAGGGGCCCTTTGGCCTGGCCGCTACTCGATGCGCAGCGCTGCCACCGGATGCAAGCGGGCCGCCCGCACGGCCGGAGCCAGGCCGGCGAGAATGCTGAGCATCGCCGCCAGCAGCAGCGCCAGCAGCAGAAACAGCGGTTGCAGCGCCAAGGGCAGGCTCGGCATGGCCAGGTGCAGTAGCCCCAGCAGCATGCCCATCAACAGCAGGCCAAGCAGGCCACCGGCCAGGGACAGCAGTGTCGCTTCAGCGAGAAACAACCCAAGTACCTGCCGCGGACTGGCGCCAATCGCCCGCAACAGGCCGATTTCTGCCGTGCGCTCGCCCACAGTGGTCGTCATGATGGTGAGAATGCCGACGGCGCCGACCAGCAGCGAAATGCCCCCCAAGGCACCAATGGCCAGGCTCAGGGTGCCGAGAACGCGGTTGAAGCTGCGCAGCATGTCGTCCTGGGTGGTCAGGCTGAAATCCTCCGCACCGTGTCGTTCGCCGAGCACCTCGCGAATCTGCCGGCTCAATGCCCGTGACGTGGTACCTGCGCCGAACACCACATGGGCTTTGACCACTCCGGTGCGGTTGAACAGGCTTTCCGCCCAGTCCACCGGGATGTAGGCAATATCGTCGAGATTGAAACCGAGCAACTGGCCTTTCTCCGCCATCACGCCGATCACCCGGAAACGCACGCCGCCGACGCGGATCAGCTCACCCAGCGGGTTGCGCGCCCCGAACAGTTCGGTACGCAGCTGATGGCCGAGCACCACATAGGGCGGCGAACGGCCGTCACGGGCCGGGGGCAGGAACTCGCCCAGGCTCAGTTGCATGCGCCAGGCCTGCGCCATCTGATGGCCGCCACCGAGAATGTCGCTGCGCCGGCTCAGTTGACCGAACTGGATATTCCCGCTGCCCTGAATGATCGGCACCGCTGCCTCGACATGCGGCAAGCGCCGCAGGGCGTCGGTGTCACTGATGGTCAGTGGCCGCACGCTGCCAAGCAGGCCGCCGAGGCCGCTGGTCTGGGTCTTGCCCGGGCGCACGGTGATGATCCGCGTACCAAACTGCGAGAAGTTCTCCAGCACATAGCCGCGCACGCCTTCGCCTATGGCCGTGAGCAGCGCCACGGCGGCTATGCCGATCGCTACCCCGAGCAGGGTCAGCAGGCTGCGCAGCGGGCGGCAGGTCAGCGCCGAGCTGGTCAGCCGGAAACCATCTTGCCAGCGCATCAGTGCGCTCCCGGCGGGCGTAGCGCCGCCACCGGCTCCAGCGCCGAGGCCCGAGCGGCCGGCAGCCAGGCGAACAGCAGCGCCGTGCCGAGTGCCAGCAGCACGGCGCCAGCCCGCGCCCACCAGGGGGCATAGAGCGGCAGATCGAACGCCAGGCGCCCCAGCCAGAGCAAGGTTTCGGCCAGCAGCAGCCCTGCCAGTGCCCCTGTCAGGGCCAGCAGCGCCGCCTCGCCGAGGAACAGCAGGCGCAGCTGCGCCGCCGTCACGCCTATGGCTTTGAGCAGGCCGATCTCGGCGCTGCGCTGGCTTACTGCAATCCAGGTCACGTTCATGATCAGGATGCCTGCCACCAGCAGGCTGATCGCGGCAATGCCGGCCACCGCCAGGGTCAGCACCGCGAGTATCTGGTCGAAGGCGCTGAGCAGGCTGTCCTGGCTGACCAGGGTGACGTCCTCCTCACCCTCGTGGCGCTCCTTGAGCGTGGCGAGTATCAGCTGCTTGCTACGGTCGAGAAAGCTCGGACCATGCACCTCGACAAACACCCGCGACAACCCCTCGCTATTGAACAAGGCCTGGGCGCTGGCCACCGGGATGATCAACATCTCGGCGAAATCCATCCCCAGCGATTCGCCCCGCTCGCCGAGAATGCCGACCACCCGGAAGCGCCGGTCGCCAGCGCGCAACCATTCACCCAGAGCCGGGCGAGCCCCGAACAGCTCGCGCCGGAGTTTGCCGCCGATCACGCAGACGGCCTCGGCCTGCTCAGGGTCCAGCGTCGGCAGGGGCTGGCCTTGTACGACCGCCAGTTGGCGAATGGCGAAGAAGTCCCGGGTGGTGCCCAGCGTCAGCACCTCACGATTGCGGTTGCCGACTATCACCTCCATCTGCCCGGCCTGCTGCGGCGCGACCCGGTGGATGCCCGGCAACCGGGTGATGGCCTGGACATCCTGCAAGGTCAACTCGTGTGGTGTCAGGCCGGTGAGCGGCGGCATTCGCCCCGTGGTTTCCTTGCGCCCCGGGAAAACGATGAGGATGTCGCGCCCGAGCAGCGAGAACTCGTTCAGGACGAAGGCCCGCGCCCCCGCGCCAAGACCGGTGAGCAGGTTGACCGCGACCACTCCGATAGCGATGGCCAGCAGTAGCATCAGGCTGCGTGAGCGATGCCCACGCAAGGCACCTAGCCAGAAACCCAGGGCATCGGCAGCGCGCATCAGGCCAGCGCCCACTGCGGCGCAATACTGTGGATCCGCCCGTCACGCATGTGCAGCTGGCGCTGTGCGCGGGCGCCCAGGCTGGCATCGTGGGTCACCACTATCAGGGTCAGCCCCTCGCCGTTGAGCTCCTCCAGCAGGCTGAAGACCTCTGCGCCAGCCTGGCTATCGAGATTGCCGGTGGGTTCGTCGGCCAACAGCAGCGCCGGTTGCATGACCATCGCCCGGGCGATCGCCACGCGCTGGCGCTGGCCACCGGACAGCTCGGCCGGGCGGTGGGCAATGCGCTCGCCCAGCCCCAGGCGTGCCACCAATTGGCTGCTGCGCTTGCGCCGTTGCGCCGCACCAATGCCGGCGAGGACCATCGGCAGCTCGATGTTTTCCAGCACCGTAAGCCGTGCGATCAGGTGGTAGGACTGGAACACGAAACCTATCAGTCGGCTGCGCAACTGGGCGCGGCGCGCCTCGCTCAGCGCCGCCGTGGCCTCGCCCAGCAGCCAGTATTCGCCGGCGCTCGGCGCGTCGAGCAGGCCGAGGATGTTCAGCAAGGTCGACTTGCCCGAGCCCGACGGGCCCATCACCGCCATGTAGTCACCGGCCGCGATGTCCAGGTCCAGGCCATCCAGCCCCATCACCTGCTGCTCGCCCAACTGGAAGCTGCGGCTGCCGCCGCGCAGGCGGATCATTTCTCGGTCTCCGCGGCATCCACCGGGATCACCGCCACGGTATCCTTGAGCCCTTCCTGCTCGTGGCTGGCGACTATGCGTGCGTCCTCGTCCAGCCCTGCAAGCACCTCGGTCCAGCGCCAGTTGCTCAGCCCGGTTTGCACCTGCACCTCGCGCAACACCCGGGCGCTCGGGTCATATCGCAGCACACGCTGCCCCTCCAGCAGGGTCTCGGTGGGGATGCGCAAGGCACCCGCGTGCTGCTCCAGGAGGATCTCGACATCGGCGCTATAGCCGGTGAGCAGGGCCAGGTCTGCCGGCGGCTGGTCGAAGCGCACCTCGACATCGACGGTGCGCGCCTGCTTCTCCAGTTCGCGCACATAGGGCGCGATGCGGCTGACGCGGCCGGTGAAGTGCTGACCACGGAAGGCATCCAGGCTGATCCGTACGGCGGTTCCCGGGTGAACCCGGGCAGCGTCCACCTCATCGATCGGTGCCTCTACAAACAGGCAGCTGTCGTCGATCAGGTCGACTGCCGGCGGCGTGGGAATACCTGGCGGCGAAGGGGTGACGAACTCGCCGAGTTCGCCGTTGATTTCTGCGACGATGCCGGCGAATGGTGCACGCAGGGTTGTCTGTTCCAGCAGTGAACGCTGCAGCTGCAGGCTGGCGTCGGCCTCGCGGATCAGCACGGCACTGGCACTGCACATCAGCTTCGCCAGGTTGGCCTTGGTCGCCGCCTGATCGAGGCGGTCGGCGGCAATCAACTTGCGGTCGGCCAACTGGCCCAGGCGATCAAGGTCGCGCCGGTCCAGCAGAGCTTGCTGGCAGCGCTGTTCGCGGGTGTTGCGCTGGGCCTCCAGCCGCGCCTCGGCTTCCTGCAGCCTGGCCTGTTGCTCGTCCTGCCGCAGGCGCATGAGCACCTGACCCGGCTGGACCCGCTGGCCCTCGCTGACCAGCAACTCGGCAACCTGGCCGCCGACATTGAAGGACAAGTGCGAGCGTCGACAGGACTTCAGCGTACCCGCGCGCGTGTTGGCCACCACCGTCTCCACCGGCCCCCGCTCAACTTCCAGCAGCCTGACCGGCACCGGCTGCGGTCGACTCAACCAGCCGCCCAGCACCACGAGACAAGCCAGGATCGACGAGCCAATCAATAGTTTGCGCATGGACTACACCTCCTCCCATATGGCTTGAGCCTAGATCAGGAGGGTGAAAGCTCCACGCGAAACGTCATTTATCCGACGATTTTCGGATGAGTGTTAGTGTGGTGTCAGATAAATGGCGAATGAGATTTTTTTCGCTCACGCAGCGGCGATTCCCCGGCGATGGAAAGGCCGCAGAAAGTTTCAGAGGATGAGAATGGCGGGCATTAAAAAGCCGGCTTGTGGCCGGCTTCTCGGGGACGCTTCCGACTAATTTATGGTAAGCCGCAATCGCCTTAACTGTGTGGCCATCAAGGGCCTGAAAGAGATGGCAGATGCCCGTGTGGGATATCGCCGAGCCCTCTGGACCGCGGCTCGCGCCGGTCGGGGCTGAATGTGCGGCGTAGCATACAAGGGCGCGCGCAGGATGCCCAGCAAAAAATGGCACAGGTTGTTTCAGTCGGGCCGTTGCTGGCGGAAATGCGACCAGTGGAACACCCAGCCCAGAATCTCCAGCCCTTGTGTCTGGCGCTGGGCGGTGGTGTAGCGTTCGACCGCATAGTTGCGCCGATCATGGCTGTGCAGGTACAGCGTGCCGTGCTGGCCGAGGCTGAGGTTGTTCACCCTGAGCACGCCGTTGTGCAGCAGGGCATAGGTTTCGCCCTCAAACACCTGGGTCATGCCCAGGTCGATGGCCAGGGTGGCCTGCAGCGGAATCAGCGGTGTCATGTTGCTGGCGGGCATTGCCAGGCAGATGGCGTTGTCGGCATGCACTCCCAACCCTTTCAGGGCTTTTGCGGGCAGGCACATGTGCTTGCCCGCCACGGGCGACAGCAGGCCGTTGTGCAATTCGTAAAAGGGCACCTTCAGTGCCCGGCCGCCTTGCGCCGACAGCGGCGTGCGCGGGTTGGCGGGCGCCGGCCCTGGCGGGCAGCTGCGCAGGATCGGGTTGTGGTGTTTGGGGCCTTCGCCCGTGCGTAACCAGCGACGATGCACGCAGAACAGGTCGGCCATTTCGTCCAGCCGGGCCAAAGGCACGCCGCGCTTGAGCCAGTTGTTGACGTGCTGGGGGGTGACGCTGCGCTGGGCGGCGAAATCGGAAGAGGTCAGGCCACATTCGTGGAGGAGGGCTTTGAGTCGGTCGCCGGATGTGTTCATGGCGGCGAGTGTAGCGGCGGGGTGCCAGCAAGGATATGAACCGGATGTTGATGAGGCTTGTGTGAAAAGCGCCTGTTTGTAGGGCGTTGGAGTAGGACTGCGTAGGATTTATTACCGCATCGAGCAGCGGCGCGATTTCTGTGGGGGGGCTGTGTGCGGTCTGTGGGAGCGGCCTTGCGTCGCGATCGGGCGCGCAGCGGCCGCAAATCAGGCAACGCGGTCTTTCAGGTAAATCGTGCGGGATGTATTGGGGGCCGCTTCGCGCCCCATCGCGACGCAAGGCCGCTCCCACAGGCCACCAACCCACAGGCCGTCTTCACAACGGGTGGGAAGGCCAGCCATCCATCAGGCATAAAAAAACCCCGCCTGGGCGGGGTTCTTCATGCAACCGGCATCAGCCCTTGTAGGCAGCAACCGATTTGGTGATCGCGGCGCGGGCGGCGTCAGCGCCTTCCCAGCCTTCGATCTTGACCCACTTGCCCTTCTCGAGATCTTTGTAGTTGGCAAAGAAGTGCTCGATCTGCTGGATCAGCAGGGCTGGCAGGTCGGTGTATTCCTTCACGTCGACGTACAGCTGCGACAGCTTGTCGTGAGGAACAGCGATGACCTTGGCGTCGCCGCCGCCGTCGTCGGTCATGTTCAGCACGCCGACCGGACGGGCGCGGATAACCGAACCTGGGGCTACCGGGTAAGGGGTAACGACCAGCACGTCCAGCGGATCACCGTCATCGGCCAGGGTGTTCGGGATGAAGCCGTAGTTGGCTGGGTAGAACATCGGGGTAGCCATGAAACGGTCGACGAACAGGGTATCGCTGTCCTTGTCGATCTCGTATTTGATCGGCGCGTGGTTGGCCGGGATCTCGATGGCGACGTAGATGTCGTTCGGCAGGTCTTTGCCCGCCGGAATCTTGCTGTAGCTCATTGGGCAGTGCCCCCGTGTTTGACCAAAAAAGTGGCGGCGATTATAGGCACATTCTGCATGGGCATGCCACGCCTGGCCTGATGTGCGGCCCCGTCAGGCGTGGCTTTCGCGGTATTCCGGGTGTTCGGCCTGCAGCCGGCACAGGCGCGCCAGTGGGTCCTGGCGGTAGAACAGCGACAACTGGCGGTAGACCTGTGGATAAGCCTGTTGCAGCAGGTCGGGGGCACTAAAGAAGTACTCGCTGGTGACGGCAAAGAACTCCGCGGGGTTCTCCGCGGCATACGGGTCGATGGCGGTTTCGGCGTCGGGGTTGGCGTCCAGCTGGCGGTTGAGGTCGTCATATGCCTGTTGCATGGCGGTTGCCCATTCATCCACAGGCATGCCGCTGTGCAGCGGCGGCAGGCCGTTGGCATCGCCATTGAGCATGTCGAGCTTGTGCGCCAGTTCATGGATGACCAGGTTGTAGGCCTCCCAGCCACCGCTTGCCAGCACGCCGTTCCAGGCGAGGATGATCGGGCCCTGCTGCCAGGCCTCGCCGCTGTGCTCGCCGTCCCATACGTGCTCCACGCCACTGGCATCGCGGTGGCGCTGGGGGCTCTTGAAGTCGTCGGGGTAGAGGATGATTTCGTGGAAACCCTGGTACCAGTTCAGCTCGCCCAGGTGCAGCAGCGGCAACTGTGCCTGGGCCGCCAGCAACAGGCGCTGCTCGTCGTCCGGCTCGACGCCGGGCAGGCAGGTGAGGTGCTTGTCGAGCAGGAACAGGATGCAGGCTTCACGCAGCCAGCGATCTTCTTCGTCCGTGATGCCGTCCAGCATCGGCAGGCGCTCGCGCACGGCCTGCCATTGCTGGGGGGTGATGGGGTAGCGCGCCAGGGTGCGCTTGCGCCGCCAGGCGCTGAACGACCACATCGGCAGGTTTCAGTGGGCCTTGGCCGTGCGGCCCAGGCGGCCACGCAGCAGGCCGAGGATCATCGGCACCAGCGACAGGATGATGATGCCCACCACCATCAGCGACAGGTGCTGCTTGATGAATGGCACGTTGCCGAAAAAGTAGCCCAGGGTCACCAGGCCGCCGACCCACAGCAGCGAACCGGCGACGCTGAAACCGAGGAAGCGCGGGTAGTGCATGTGGGCGATGCCGGCGACGAACGGTGCAAAGGTGCGCAGGATGGGCAGGAAGCGCGCCATGGTCACGGTCTTGCCGCCGTGGCGTTCATAGAAGTCGTGGGTACGCTGCAGGTAGTCGCGACGGAAGATCTTCGAGTTGGGGTTGTTGAACAACCGCTCGCCGGCCGTGCGGCCGATCACGTAGTTGGTGCTGTCGCCGAGGATTGCGGCGGCCATCAGCAGGCCGGCCAGCAGCAACGGGTCCATGCCGCCACCGGCGGCCACGGCGCCGGCAATGAACAGCAGCGAATCACCGGGCAGGAAGGGCATGACCACCAGCCCGGTTTCACAGAAGATCACGGTGAAGAGGATGGCGTAGATCCAGGGACCGTAATTGGTTACCAGCAGATCGAGGTAGGCATCGAGATGCAGGATAAGGTCCAGCGGGTTGAAATCCATGTACAGCACCTGTGTTCTTGGGCGTAGGCTCGGTTACCTGGGGATGGGTAAATTTTCACACATGACAGGTGGGCCATTATACGGCTAAGTCAGGAACATGCCCGGGGAGTTTGTAGCGGGGGGTTACGGCAGGGGGTATTCCTGTACCGGCCTCTTCGCGGGTAAACCCGCTCCCACAGGTACAGCACCGACTTCAGATGCGCCGCTATGCCTGTGGGAGCGGGTTTACCCGCGAAGAGGCCGGTGCAGGTCAATCCTGGCTGATCGGCAGGATATAGCTCTTGAACTCGTTATCCTCACGAAACCCGATGGATTCGTAAGTCTTGTGCGCTACCTCATTGTCCGCACTGGTCGACACCCGCATGCGCACGGCGTTGGTTTCCTTGGCCATTTTCTTCGCCTCGCGCATCAGGTGGTCGGCCACCAGCATGCGCCGCGAGTCCTCGGCCACATAGATATCGTTGAGAATCCATACCCGCTTCAACGACAGCGATGAGTAGCTTGGGTACAGCTGGCAGAATCCCAGCAGTTTGCCGTCGTCATCATCGGGTAGCGCCAGGTAGATCACCGACTCATCCCGCTTCAGGCGCTTTTCCAGGAAACTGCGCGAGCTGTCAGGGTAGGGTAGCTGCCCATAGAACTCACGGTATTTGACGAACATCGGCGTGAGCAGGTCGAGGTGTTCCAGGGTTGCCTTGATAATGCGCATGTGCGGCCCTCAGAGTCCATTAGGGGAAACAGCGGATTGCCATCAGCCTTCAAGGGCATGCTGCCCAATGCGCGGTGCAAGTGCAATCCGCCTTCCGTGACATGTTTTTTACCCTTTGCCGAGCAGGAAGTTACCTTTCTGGCCGGTGCTGTGTTCACTCTCCAGGCTATGGACCTCGGCTTCGTCCTTCAGATTCACCCCGGAAAGCTGGCGCCGGCAGGCTTCGCGCATCAAGTACAGCAAGCGGTGCGCCGCCATGCCATAACTCAGGCCCTCCAGGCGGATGTTGGAAATGCAGTTGCGGTAGGCATCGGTCAGGCCGACCTTCGGTGCATAGGTGAAGTACAGGCCAAGGCTGTCGGGCGAGCTGAGCCCCGGGCGTTCGCCGATCAGCATCACCGTCATTCGTGCGCCCAGCAGTTCACCAACCTCGTCGGCCACTGCCACGCGGCCCTGCTGCACCAGCACCACCGGGGCGCTGGTCCAGCCATCGGCGGCGGCCTGTTCCTCGAAACGCGCCAGGAACGGCAGGGTGTGGCGGTGCACGGCCAGTGCCGACAGGCCGTCAGCGACGACGATGGCCAGGTCGACCCCGCCGGGGTTGGCCTGGGCGTGCTGGCGCAGCGCGGCAACCGAATCTTCGTTCAGCCGTCGCCCCAGGTCCGGGCGTTGCAGGTACTGGTTGCGGTCGCTGGCGGCGCTGTGCAGCACCAGGCTTTCGCGCCCGCGGTCACTCAGCTGTGTAGCCAGGCCGGCATGGTCGAAGGCCAGGTGCACGGCGTCGCGGGCCTGGGCGTGGGCAAACTGGAAGTCCAGCTGCGCACCGGTCGGCAGGCTGGTGCCGGTGCGGCCCAGGGCTATGCGCGCCGGGGTCAGGTTGCGCAGGGCCAGCCAAGGGTTGTCGGGGGTAGGCGTGCGGTGGTCCATGGTCATCCCTATGCAAGCTGTGCCAAGGCCTGGCGGAAGGCCGGCGGCAGGTTGTCACCAAAGCGCACCCGGCCATCGGCCTGGGTGAAGATGCCGGTGCGGGCCAGCCATGCCTCGAATTCCGGCCCGGGCTTCAGGCCCAGGGTCTGGCGCGCGTACAGCGCGTCGTGGAACGAGGTGGTCTGGTAGTTGAGCATGATGTCGTCGGAGCCGGGGATGCCCATGATGAAGTTGATCCCGGCCACGCCCAGCAGGGTCAGCAGGGTGTCCATGTCATCCTGGTCGGCCTCGGCGTGGTTGGTGTAGCAGATGTCGCAACCCATCGGCACTCCCAGCAGCTTGCCGCAGAAGTGGTCTTCGAGGCCGGCGCGGATGATCTGCTTGCCGTTGTACAGGTACTCCGGGCCGATGAAACCGACCACGGTGTTGACCAGAAACGGCTTGAAGTGGCGGGCCACGGCATAGGCGCGGGTTTCACAGGTCTGCTGGTCGACGCCGTGGTGGGCGTTGGCCGACAGCGCGCTGCCCTGGCCGGTTTCGAAGTACATCAGGTTCTGCCCGAGGGTGCCGCGTTTCAGCGAAAGGCCCGCTTCGTAGCCTTCCTGCAGCACGTTCAGGTTGATGCCGAACCCGGCGTTGGCCGCCTCGGTGCCGGCGATGGACTGGAACACCAGGTCCAGTGGCACGCCACGGTTGATCGCCTCGATCGAGGTGGTGACGTGGGTCAGCACGCAGGCCTGGGTGGGGATGTCGTAGCGCTGGATGATGGCGTCGAGCATTTCCAGCAGGGCGCAGATCGAGGCGATGCTGTCGGTGGCCGGGTTGATGCCGATCATGGCGTCGCCGTTACCGTACAGCAGGCCGTCGAGAATGCTGGCGGCGATGCCGGCTGGCTCGTCGGTGGGGTGGTTGGGCTGCAGCCGGGTCGACAGGCGCCCGCGCAGGCCCATGGTGCCACGGAACCGGGTGACCACGCGGATCTTCTGTGCCACCAGCACCAGGTCCTGCACGCGCATGATCTTCGATACCGCGGCGGCCATTTCCGGCGTCAGCCCGGGTGCCAGGTTGCGCAGGCTGTCCTCGTTGGCCTCTTCGCTCAGCAGCCAGTCGCGCAGGCCACCCACGGTCAGGTGGCTGACCGGGGCAAAGGCCTGGGCATCGTGGGTGTCGATGATCAGGCGTGTTACCTCATCATCTTCGTAAGGGATCAGCGCTTCGTTGAGGAAATGGGTCAGCGGGATATTGGCCAGGGCCATTTGTGCGGCGACCCGTTCGCCGTCGTTGCTGGCCGCGACGCCCGCCAGGTAGTCCCCCGAGCGGGCGGGGCTGGCCTTGGCCATCACTTCCTTGAGGCTGTCGAAGCGGTAGACCAGGTGGCCGACCGTGTGTACGAAACTTGCCATACAGACTCTCCAGAGCCGCGGGTTGCCCCGCGGCGGGTGGCGGCGATCAGTGCAGGGCCTCTTCGGCCTTCTGGATCGCGGCGAATTCCTCTTCCGGTGTACCCGCGACCAGGTGGTGGCGGCTGTAGAAAGCAAAGTAGGCAATTAATACCGCATAGATCACTGCGGCGCCAATCACCACCCGTGGGTCGACCAGGAAACCGGCGACCACGGCGATGCAGGCCAGTACCAGTGCCAGGCCCGAGGTGAAGATGCCACCGGGGGTGCGGTATGGGCGCTCCATCTTCGGCCGGCGGATGCGCAGGGTGATGTGCGCGGCCATCATCAGCACGTACGACAGGGTAGCGCCGAACACCGCTACCAGGATCAGCAGGTCACCCTGGCCGGTCAGCGACAGGGCAAAGCCGATGATCCCGGGGATGACCAAGGCCAGTACCGGGGCCTTGCTCTTGTTGGTTTCCGACAGCTTGCGCGGCAGGTAGCCGGCGCGGGACAGGGCGAAGATCTGCCGGGAGTAGGCGTAGATGATCGAGAAGAAGCTGGCGATCAGCCCGGCCAGGCCGACCAGGTTGACGAAACCGCCCATCCAGGTGCTACCGCCGTAGGCTTTGGACAAGGCCTCTACCAGCGGGTTGCCGGACGCTTTCAGTGCTTCGGAGCCTGCGCCGCCGGGGCCGACCACCAGGATCAGCAGGGCGAAGGCCAGCAGCACCAGCATGGCGCCGATCAGGCCGCGTGGCAGGTCACGCTTGGGGTTCTTGGTTTCTTCGGCAGCCAGCGGCACGCCCTCTACGGCGAGGAAGAACCAGATGGCATAGGGGATGGCCGCCCACACGCCGACATAGCCGAACGGCAGGAAGCTGCTGGCGCCCACGGCGTCCGTTTTGGCGATGTCGAACAGGTTGGCTGCATCAAAATGGGGCACCATGCTCACCAGGAACACGGCCAGGGCGATGGCGGCGATGGCGGTGATGATGAACATCAGCTTCAACGCCTCACCCACGCCAAAGATGTGGATGCCGATGAACACGATGTAGAACGCCAGGTAGATCATCCAGCCGCCGATGCCGAACAGTGACTGGCAGTAGGCGCCGATGAACACCGCGATGGCGGCGGGGGCGATGGCGTACTCGATGAGGATCGCCGTCCCGGTGAGGAAGCCGCCCCAGGGGCCGAATGCGCTGCGGGCAAAGCCGTAGCCGCCGCCTGCGGTGGGGATCATCGACGACAGTTCGGCCAGCGAGAAGCACATGCACAGGTACATGGTGGCCATCAGCAGGGTGGCGAGGAACATGCCGCCCCAGCCGCCCTGGGCCAGGCCGAAGTTCCAGCCGGCATAGTCGCCGGAGATGACGTAGGCCACGCCCAGGCCGACCAGCAGGACCCAGCCGGCGGCGCCTTTTTTCAGTTCACGTTGCTGGAAGTAGTCCGAGCCGACTTTTTCGAAATCGACGGAAGAGCCTGCCGGCGAGCCGGCGGAATGATCGCTTGGCATAGATTCACCTGTTGTTTTTCTTGGTGGCCGGACGGGTTCCGGGCCGATGGTGATGGGTACTGCAGGAAGCGAGCCAGAGCGGTTGGTGCACGGTTACCGCTCTGGGTTTTGTATATGCAGGCCTGGCCTCTTCGCGGGCTTGCCCGCTCCCACAGGGACTGCACAAGTTTCAAGACCGGCGCAATACCTGTGAGAGTGGGCGAGCCCGCGAAGGCCGCGACGCGGTTTAGAAGAAGCCCAACGGATTGATGTCGTAGCTCACCAGCAGGTTCTTGGTCTGCTGATAGTGGTCGAGCATCATCTTGTGGGTCTCACGCCCGACCCCCGACTTCTTGTAGCCACCGAACGCGGCATGCGCCGGGTACAGGTGGTAGCAGTTGGTCCACACGCGGCCAGCCTTGATCCCACGGCCCATGCGGTAGGCACGGTTGATGTCGCGGGTCCACACGCCGGCACCCAGGCCGAACTCGGTGTCGTTGGCGATCGCCAGGGCTTCGGCTTCGTCCTTGAAGGTGGTGACGCTGACCACCGGGCCGAAGATTTCTTCCTGGAACACGCGCATCTTGTTGTTGCCCTTGAGCAGGGTCGGCTGGATGTAGTAACCGGTGGCCAGCGAGCCTTCCAATTTCTCGACCTTGCCGCCGGTCAACAACTCGGCGCCTTCCTTCTGGGCGATGTCGAGGTACGACAGGATCTTCTCGAACTGCTGTTGCGAGGCCTGGGCGCCGACCATGGTGTCGGTGTCCAGCGGGTCGCCGCGCTTGATCTGCAGCACCTTCTTCATCACCACTTCCATGAACTGCGGGTAGATCGACTCCTGTACCAGTGCCCGTGACGGGCAGGTGCATACCTCGCCCTGGTTGAAGAACGCCAGCACCATGCCTTCGGCCGCCTTCTCGATGAAGCTTGGCTCGGCTTGCATGATGTCTTCGAAATACACGTTCGGCGACTTGCCGCCCAGTTCGACGGTGGACGGGATGATGTTCTCGGCGGCGCATTTCATGATGTGCGAGCCGACCGGGGTCGAGCCGGTGAAGGCGATCTTGGCGATGCGCTTGCTGGTGGCCAGTGCTTCACCGGCTTCGCGGCCAAAGCCTTGCACCACGTTGAGCACGCCTTTTGGCAGCAGGTCACCGATCACTTCCAGCAGCACGGTGATGCCCAGCGGGGTCTGTTCGGCCGGCTTGAGCACCACGCAGTTGCCGGCGGCCAGTGCCGGGGCAAGCTTCCAGGCGGCCATCAGGATCGGGAAGTTCCACGGGATGATCTGCCCGACCACGCCCAGCGGCTCGTGGATGTGGTAGGCCACGGTGCCTTCGTTGATTTCCGCGGCGCCGCCTTCCTGGGCGCGGATGCAGCCAGCGAAGTAGCGAAAGTGGTCGACCGCCAGCGGAATGTCGGCATTGAGGGTTTCGCGGATCGGCTTGCCGTTGTCCCAGGTTTCGGTGATTGCCAGCAGTTCGAGGTTCTGCTCGATACGGTCGGCGATCTTCAGCAGAACGTTGGAGCGGTCCTGCACTGAAGTGCGGCCCCAGGCGTCGGCCGCAGCGTGGGCGGCATCCAGGGCTTTATCGATGTCTTCGGCAGTGGAGCGAGGGAATTCAGCGATCAGCTTGCCATTCACCGGGGAGGTATTTTCGAAGTACTGCCCCTTTACCGGAGGAACGAACTCACCACCGATGTAGTTGCCGTAGCGGCTCTTGAAGGAAACCTTCGCGCCTTCGGTACCGGGATGTGCGTAACGCATGGTGTGTCTCCTGGCTATTGTGTTTGTTAGGGAGTTGGAAAGCGTAGAGCAAAGGTTGGGCCAGCGTTTCGAGCACCAGGCAAATCAATGACTTGGCTCGGTTCTTTGGGCCTGGCCCACGGTCGCTGTGCCAGCGCCGGTACGCGCGGGGGTGACACTTTGTGCCATTTGCGACACGTAACCGGAGGGTGCATTGCAAAGCCTTCCCGGGTGGAGGATGCTGGCGGGACTCTCTATCTGCGGAGAACTACAACAATGCAGAGCAATCATTTCAGTCGCCATGCCCAGCAAGTCCATACCGTCGCCCATGGTGGGGCCGGGGAGGGCGGCAGTGACCCGTCCATCGCCCGCTCCTGGCTGCGCTGCCTGGAGGACTACCACCTCGACCCGTCGGTGATCGAGGCCCCGGTGGTGCTCGAGCATGGGCGCCTGCTGGAAAGCCGCGAGCGCCTGCGCCAGGTGCTGCAGATTGCCGACCATGAAATGAACAGCCTGCACCAGCAGCTTTCCGGGGCCGGCCATGCAGTGCTGCTGACCGATGCCCGTGGGGTGATCCTGAATTGTGTCAGCGCGCCGACCGAGCGGCGCAGCTTCGAGCGCGCCGGCCTATGGTTGGGCGCTGACTGGAGCGAGGCGCGCGAGGGCACCAACGGCATCGGCACCTGCCTGGTCGAGCGCCAGGCGCTGACCATTCACCAGAACGAGCACTTCCGTGGTCGCCACACCGGCCTGACCTGCTCGGCCAGCCCGGTGTTCGACCCGCATGGCGAGCTGCTGGCAGTGCTGGATGTGTCTTCGGCGCGGCCCGACGTTTCCCGGCAAAGCCAGTTCCACACCATGGCCCTGGTCAACCTGTCGGCGAAGATGATCGAAAGCTGCTACTTCCTGCGCCATTTCGAACAGCAATGGCTGCTGCGTTTTCACCTGCAAGCCGAGTCGGTCGGCCTGTTCAGCGAAGGCCTGCTGGCGTTCGACGGTGACGGGCGCATCTGCGCCGCCAACCAGAGCGCGCTGAACCTGCTGGGCACGGTGCGTGGTGGCGTGCTGGGCAAACCGCTGGAACGCTTTTTCGCTTGCAGCCACGACGAACTGTTCAGCCGCGCCACGCCCGGTGGCAGCACGGCCTGGCCACTGCATACCTTGGACGGGCGCCAGGTGTTCGCCAGCCTGCGTGGCCAGGCGCGCGCACCGGTGTGGTCGGTGCCGGCCGCCCAGCCGCGACCCGCACGGGAAGTGGAACCGCTTATCTGCCTGCTTGACCCGGCCTTGCAGAACGACTTCCGCCGCAGCGTGCGGGTGTTCGAGCGCGATGTGCCGCTGTTGCTGCGCGGCGAGACCGGCTGTGGCAAGGAGGCCTTTGCCCAGGCCGTGCACCAGGCCAGCGAGCGGCGCGGCAAGCCGTTCGTCGCCATTAACTGCGCCTCGATCCCGGAGAGCCTGATCGAGAGCGAACTGTTCGGCTACCGCGGCGGCAGCTTTACCGGTGCGCGCAAGGAAGGCATGCGCGGCAAGCTGCTGCAGGCCGATGGCGGCACCTTGCTGCTGGACGAAATTGGCGACATGCCACTGGCCCTGCAAACCCGCCTGTTGCGCGTGCTGGAGGAGCGCCAGGTGGTGCCGATCGGTGGCGAGCCGCAGGCGGTCGACGTGCGCATTGTCAGCGCTACCCACCGTGACCTGCTGGAACGGGTGGAGCAGGGCAGTTTCCGCGAGGACCTGTATTACCGGCTTAATGGCCTGGAAGTGGCATTGCCTGCGGTGCGCGAGCGCAGTGACAAGGCGCAGTTGCTGGACTTTCTGCTGCGTCAGGAGGCGCAGGGAGAACCGATCGATATCGAGCCCAGGGCACGGCAGGCACTGCTCGACTTCGCCTGGCCGGGCAACGTGCGGCAGATGCGCAACGTGCTGCGTACCCTGGTGGCACTTTGCGAAGACTCCCGGATCATGTTCCCTGATCTCCCCGCCATTCTCCGCAACGGCACCGTCCCTGTAGGAGCGGCCTTGTGTCGCGAAAGGGCCGCAGAGCGGCCCCAGGGTCCCAGCCGCGCCGACCAATTTGCAGGGGCTGCTTCGCAGCCCGATCGCGACACAAGGCCGCTCCTACAGGATGCGGAGCGGCAAGCATTGTTGGAGACGCTAGAGGCAAAACACTGGCACCTCACCCGTGTCGCCGAGCACTTGGGCATCAGCCGCAATACCTTGTATCGAAAACTGCGCAAACACGGCATCACCAGGGCCGACTGAGCGAAACATCTGGTGCGATTTGTCGCGCCCTGGGCTACCCTGCCTCGATGTTTTGCGAGGTCGACCATGCATATTCACATTCTCGGTATTTGCGGCACTTTCATGGGCTCGCTGGCGGTGCTGGCCAAGGAACTTGGCCACCGCGTCACCGGCTCGGACGCCAACGTCTATCCCCCGATGAGCACCCAGCTCGAAGCCCAGGGCATCGAGCTGACCCAAGGCTATGACCCGGCCCAGCTGGACCCGGCGCCAGACCTGGTGGTCATCGGCAACGCCATGTCGCGTGGCAACCCGGCGGTGGAGTACGTGCTGAACAAGGGCCTGCCCTATGTTTCCGGCCCGCAGTGGCTGGCCGACCACGTGTTGCAGGGCCGCTGGGTGCTGGCCGTTGCCGGTACCCACGGCAAGACCACGACCAGCAGCATGCTGGCCTGGGTGCTGGAACATGCCGGCATGAGCCCGGGCTTCCTGATTGGCGGTGTGCCGCAGAACTTCTCGGTGTCGGCGCGCCTGGGCGATACGCCGTTCTTCGTGGTCGAAGCCGACGAGTACGACAGCGCCTTCTTCGACAAGCGCTCGAAGTTCGTCCACTACCACCCGCGCACGGCGATCCTCAATAACCTTGAGTTCGACCATGCGGACATTTTCCCCGACCTGGCCTCGATCGAGCGGCAGTTCCACCACCTGGTGCGCACCATCCCCAGCGAAGGCCTGGTCATCCACCCCACCACCGAGCTGGCGCTGGAACGGGTGATCGGCATGGGTTGCTGGACCCCGGTGCAGACCACCGGCGAAGGTGGCCAGTGGCAAGCCCGTCTGCTCAGCCCCGACGGCTCGCGCTTCGAAGTGCTGTTCGACGGCGAAGCGCAGGGCGTGGTGGACTGGGCGCTGACTGGCCAGCACAACGTCGCCAACGCCCTGGCTACCCTGGCAGCGGCGCGCCATGTAGGCGTGGTGCCAGCCATGGGCATCGAAGGCCTGAGCGCCTTCAAGAGCGTCAAGCGGCGCATGGAGAAGGTTGCCGAAGTGCAGGGCGTGACCATCTACGATGACTTCGCCCACCACCCGACCGCCATCGCCACCACCCTCGACGGCCTGCGCAAGCGCGTCGGCGAGGCCCCGGTGATCGCCGTGATCGAGCCGCGTTCCAACTCGATGAAGCTCGGTGCCCACCGTGACGGCCTGCCGGAAAGCGTCAACGACGCCGACCAGGTGATCTGGTACGCCCCGGCCAACCTTGGCTGGGACCTGGCTGCAACCGCCGCGCAATGCAAAGTGCCCAGCGTGGTGGCCGACAGCCTCGAAGCGATCATCGAGCGGGTCAAGGGCCAGGCTCGCCCAGGCACCCATGTGGTGATCATGAGCAACGGCGGCTTCGGCGGCCTGCACGGCAAGCTGGCCGAGGCACTGAAGTGAGCGGGCCGGAACGCATCACCCTGGCCATGACGGGCGCCTCTGGCGCCCAGTATGGCCTGCGCCTGCTCGACTGCCTGGTGCGTGAGGACCGCGAGGTGCACTTCCTGATCTCCAAGGCCGCGCAACTGGTGATGGCTACCGAGACGGACGTGGTGCTGCCGGCCAAGCCACAGGCGATGCAGGCCTTCCTCACCGAATATACCGGTGCTGCCGACGGGCAGATCCGCGTGTATGGCAAGGAAGACTGGATGTCGCCGGTGGCCTCGGGCTCCGGCGCCCCGGCGGCAATGGTCGTGGTGCCCTGTTCCACCGGCACCTTGTCGGCGATTGCCACCGGTGCCTGCAACAACCTGATCGAACGTGCTGCCGACGTTACCCTCAAGGAGCGTCGCCAGCTGATCCTGGTGCCGCGCGAGGCGCCGTTCTCCACCATCCACCTGGAGAATATGCTCAAGCTGTCGCAGATGGGCGCGGTGATCCTGCCGGCGGCGCCGGGCTTTTATCACCAGCCGCAGACCATCGACGACCTGGTCGACTTCGTGGTGGCGCGCATCCTCAACCTGCTGAACATTCCCCAAGACATGTTGCCGCGCTGGGGTGAGCACCACTTCGGGGTGGATGATTGAAGCGAGCGCTGGCGGGTTTGCTGGCGCTGGTGCTGCTTGGTGGCTGCGCCACCGTGCGCACGCTGGATGCCAACAAGCCCGGGGCACCGGTGGTGTATGCCGGTACCCGGCTGGACTTGTATGTGATCAATGGCGGGTGCTGCCCGCGGGATCGTTACGGGGCTGATGCGCCGGCGTATCCGGGGCTGGACCTGCCGGGGAGCATGTTGCTCGATACCCTGTTGTTACCGTTGTCGCTGCTCACGGCAGCCGGTGTAGGCTTCCAGGCCACCGGCGGCCTCTGAACAGATCGCGAACCTTTGTAGGAGCGGCCTTGTGTCGCGAAAGGGCCGCGAAGCGGCCCCAGCAATTGTTGCGCTAACACTAAAATCCGGGGGCCGCTGTGCGGCCCTTTCGCGACACAAGGCCGCTCCTACAAGTAGTACTGCGCAGGTCCAGGTCGATTATTTCTTGCCCAACCTGCGCAACTCATCCGACTCCACAATCCGCACACCGTCCTCTTCCTCCAGCGCCAGCCGCCACAGCGCCCGGGCCAAGGTACAAGCCTCGATCCCCCGATACTTCCCGGGTATCAGCTTGGCAAACGGCGAAGCCAACTGTTCGCCGAGCCGCGGCTGGACCCGCTCGCCCAGCAGCAACGATGGCCGCACGATGGTCAGCTGCGGCCAATCCTGGGCCTTGAGTGCCTCTTCCATCTCGCCTTTGACCCGGTTGTAGAAAACCGACGATTTCGGGTCGGCGCCCAACGCACTGACCACCAGCAGATGCCGTGCGCCCAACTCCCGGGCGCGCTTGCTGAACGCCACCACCATGTCCAGGTCCACCGCGCGGAAGGCCGACTCGGAACCGGCCTGCTTCAGCGTGGTGCCCAGGCAGCAGTAGGCGATATCGACCCGCCCGGCCAGCTGTGGAAGGAACACCGCCGGGTCGCCTACCGGGTTTTCCAGGTGCGGGTGCTCGGCCAGTGGCCGGCGGGTTGGCGCCAGTACGCGGGTGATGGTGGGCTCGTTGAGCAGGCGGTCGAGCAGGTGTTCACCTGTCAGACCCGTGGCACCGGCAAGCAGGACATGCTGAGGCGTCAAATACATGATGTCTCTCCCTTGTTACACACAAGCTTAGTGGTTGCCGGGCGTTTGCGCCTGTTCCCCCACGTTGGCCTGTGCGGCGTTACGCAATGCTTCTTCGGCCTGTTGGCGGCGCAGGTGCTGCCAGTGCTCAAGCACATTCGGCGGCGCCCACAGCTGCGGTTCGGAGGCCTCGAAACCTTCCCTTTGTTCTCTTTCGGCAACGCTGGCGCGCGCCAGTTCAAACGCCTGTTTCAGGTCGTCGGTCTGGTTCAGCGCTTCGGCGAACAGGGCATCGCCGAAGTAGGTGAAATCGGCTTCTTCCGAGCAACCGAAGGACACGCGGTCGGCCCGGGCGGCGGTCATGATCAGCGTGCGCTCATCCTTGAGCGGGGCGATATAGCCCCCTGAATAGCACGCGGATATGACAATGACCTTGTCGCGGTCCTTCAGCGGTGCCAGGGCGCTGGCGAGTTCGTCGGCGGACAGGTCGGCCAGCTGCAGGCGCGGTTGGTCGAACACCAGCTGGTGGTCGTGGCTGCCATGGCTGGTGAGGTAGATGAACACCAGGTCTTCGGGGCCGCTGCGCTCGGCCAGGGTGCGGGCGGCGCGGGTAAGGTTTTCACGCGTGGCCATGGGGCGGGTGGTCATGTGATCGCGGTGGTTGACCAAGGTCACCTGGCCACGGGCGCCAAAGCGCACCTTGAGCATGTTGCTGACGTAGTCGGCTTCGCGCATGAACACGCTCTGCTGGCCATCGCCGCCCACCACCAGGCTGTACAGCTGGACTGCTGGCGCCGAGCGCGGTACCCGGGCCAGCGCTTCGTCCAGCAAACGGCCCTGGTTGAGCAGCGCCAGGTCCAGCGGGTCGGGCAACAGTTTGCCGTTCTGGTCGCGTACGCGCACGCCGTTGCTCCAGGTGCCGCTTTCGACCTTGCCGTTGGCCAGGATCAGCCGGCCCTGGCCGTGGTAGGCATCGTTGAGGAAGCCGCCGATGTATTTGCTGCCGTCAGCCAGTTGCAGGCTGCCCCGGCCCGACAAGCGCCAGTCGGCAAAGGTGCCCTTGTAGTGGCTGCCATCGCTGCCCAGCAGTTCGCCTTCGCCGACCAGCGAGCCGTCCTTGAATTCGCCGATCCACACATCACCATCGGCATTTTCGTAGCGGCCACGGCCTTCCAGGCGGTTGTCCTTGAACTCACCGATGTACTGCTCGCCGTCGACGCTCTCGTAGGTGCCGCTGCCTTCCAGCTGGCCGTTGATGAAGTGGCCGCTGAACTGGTTGCCGCTGGCATCGCTGCGCACCCCGGCACCGTTGGGCTTGCCCTTGGCGAACAGGCCCTGATAGCGGCTGCCGTCGGCCAGTTCCAGCTCGCCGGCGCCTTCGTACAGGTCGTCCTTGAACTGGCCGCGGTAGGTCTGGTCGGCTTGCTTGAGGGTGCCTTCGCCGTCGCGGCGGCCGTGGCTGAAGGTGCCGGCATAGTGGCTGCCCGGGGTGTTCAGCTCACCTAGCCCCTGGAACAGCCCTGCGGCGAACTGGCCGCGGTAGACCTCGCCGTTGCGGCCGTGCCATTCGCCCTGGCCGTGCCATTGGCCGTCCTTGAAGGTACCGGCGTACCAGCTGCCGTTGGGGTAGTCGATCCGTCCCTCGCCTTGCAGCAGGCCATCGACCACCTGCCCCCGGTACCGCCCACCGTCAGGCAGGCGCGCGTCCGGCGGGAGCAGCGATTCGCCATCGCCGCAGGCGGCGAGCAGCAGGACCAGGGTGACGGGGAGCAGTGAACGCATGGCGAGAACCGGGCAATAGGTCTGCCGAGTATGACGCAGAATGGGATCCTGAAACAGCGAAGGCATGTGCTGGCGCAGCTCTCGAGCCTGCACTGCATCCAAAAGCTGGCACGGAACCTGTGGGAGCGGTGACTTTCAGTTTTGCGCAATACCTGTGGGAGCGGCTTTAGCCGCGAACACCGGCGGAGCCGGTGCCATGCACCGCGTCGCCTGCTTCGCGGGTGAACCCGCTCCCACAGGTTTTGCGGGGACTTTCAACTTTGCGCAATACCTGTGGGAGCGGCTTTAGCCGCGAACACCGGCGAAGCCGGTGCCATCCACCGAGTTGCCTGATTCGCGGGCACGCCCGCTCCCACAGGTATTGCGGGGACTTTCAGCTTTGCGCAATACCTGTGGGAGCGGCTTTAGCCGCGAACACCGGCGAAGCCGGTGCCAGGCACCGCGTTGCCTGCTTCGCGGGCACGCCCGCTCCCACAGGTTCCGTGTTGCCTTTGAGGTGCAATCAGCGCACGCCTGGCGAAACGATGATCTTCACGTTCTCCTCCTTGTTGTTGACCAACTCCTCGAAGCCCAGCTCGACAATCTGCTCCAGCCCGATCCGCCCGGTCACCAGCGGGCGAATGTCCAGCCTGCCGTCAGCGATGAAGGCAATCACATCGGCAAACTCGCCGTTGTACGCCAACGCTCCCAGCACCTGCTTTTCGGTGGACACCAGTTCGAAGAAGTTGAACTCGCTAGGCTCCTCGAATATCCCCACCAATACGCACTTGCCCGCCTTGCGGATGGTGTCGATGGCCAGCTTGGCCGTGTGCTTGTTGCCGATGCATTCAAAACTCACATCCGCCCCCAGCCCGGCAGTCAGCTTGCGGATTTCCGCCAGGGCGTCGCACTGGCTTGGGTCCAGCACCACGCTGGCGCCAACCTCTTTGGCCTTGGCCTTGCGTGCCGAGGACATTTCCAGGGCGATCACCTGCGCCGCGCCTGCCGCCTTGGCACACATGATGGTGCACAGGCCGATGGTGCCGGCGCCGACCACCACCACCGTCTGGCCAAGCAGGCTACCGGCCTTCTTTACCGCATGCATGCCCACCGCCAGCGGTTCGATCAGCGCCCCGGCCTCTGCCGGGAAACCCTGCGGCAGCCGGTACAGCAGGTTGGCGGGCACGTTGACCAGTTCGGCAAAGGCGCCGTTGTTCATCAGGCCGGTGAAGGCCAGGCGCTCGCAGATGTTGTACAGGCCGTGGGTGCAGTAGTAGCAGGTGCCGCAATGCTGGCAGGCGTCCGCAGCCACCGGGTCACCGACGGCAAAACCTTCCACGCCTTCACCCAGCTTGGCGATCTGGCCGCAGAACTCGTGGCCGAGGATGCACTGGCCCTGGATGCCGGTCAGCGGGTGTGGTGCCTCCACCGGGATGAATACCGGGCCGGCGACGTATTCGTGCAGGTCGGAGCCGCAGATTCCGCACCAGTCCACCTTGATCTGCACCCAGCCGGGCGCAGGGTCGGCCGGCAGGGGCACCTGTTCGACGCGAATATCATTGCGGCCATGCCAGACGGCGGCACGCATGTGGGTGTGGCTCAGGTCATTCATTGTTGTTCTCCAGGCTCACGGAAAGGGCTTAGTGCTTGCGCAGGAACGCGAGCAGTTGCTGGTTGACCTGTTCGGCCGCCTCCATCTGCACCATGTGCCCAGCCTCGGGCAGCACCAGCACTTCAGCCTCCAGCCCTTCGGCATGGCTGGCCGGGATGATCGCGTCCTTGCCGCCCCACACCACCAGGGCCGGGTGCTGCCCCAGCACCCCGCGCAGGTCGTGGCGCTGCCGGTCGCCGTCGGCGATGGCCGATGCCAACAGGCGCAACGCGTCGTCCACCCCTTCCAGGCGCTTGAACTTGAGCATGTCCTCCAGCATCTGCCGGGTGACCAGTGCCGGGTCGGCAAACAGCTGCACCATCTGCGGCTTGAGGGCATTGCGGTTGGCGGCAGCGACGAAGCCTTGCAGGTACTGCCCGTTTATCGCCTCGCCCAGCCCGGCACTGGCCACCAGGCTCAGGCTGGCCACCCGCTGCGGCGCCAGGCGCGCCACGTTCAGGCTGACCGCGCCGCCCATGGAGTGGCCGGCCAGGTGGGCCTTGGCGATGTCCAGGTGGTCGAGCAGGGCCAGCACGGTTTCGCTCAACTCATCCAGGTCGCCCCGTTGCAGGGCCTTGGCCGACTCGCCATGGCCCGGCAGGTCGAGGGCGATCACCCGTCGCTCGGCAGCCAGCGCCGGGTGGTTGAACAGCCAGTTGTTGAGGTCGCCGCCAAAACCGTGCACCAACACCAGTGGCGTGCCGCCTTCGCCCAGCTCGAACCAGCGCAGCAGGCGGCCCCCCACTTGCGCCTTCTGCGGGGCCGGCCCCTGGGCCTGGTCGGCGCCACCCTCGGCGACGAACTCGGCCTGGAAGCGCTGCACCACGGCATCGATTTCAGCTTCTTCGGCTTCGCCTTCCACCACCACCGCCAGCAGGGCACCGACCGGCAGGGTTTCATCCGGTTTGGCCACCTGGCGGCGCAACACTCCGCTGAACGGGGCTTCGACGCTGCTGCTGATCTTGTCGGTCTCGACGTCCAGCACCTCGTCGCCCTTGTTGATTTCGTCACCTTCCTGTTTCAGCCAGGTGTCCACCCGGCCCTCGGTCATCGACAGGCCCCACTTGGGCATGGTCAGGGTATGGATCTGGCTCATGCGGCACTCCTTGCGGCTTCGATCACTTTGCGTACCGCAGCCTCGATCTTCGCCGCGTCAGGGATGTACAGGTCTTCCAATGCATCGGAGAACGGCACGGGAGTATGCGGGGCGGTGACCATTTCGATCGGGCCCTTGAGCGCGCCGAAGGCCTTCTGTGCCACCAGCGCGCTGATGTCGGTGGCCATGGAGCAACGCGGGTTGGCTTCGTCGATCACCACCAGGCGGCCGGTCTTTTCCACGCTTTCCAGGATGCTGTCCTCGTCCAGCGGGCTGGTGGTGCGCAGGTCCAGCACCTCGCAGTCGATACCCTGGCGGGCCAGGTTGTTGGCTGCTTCCAGCGCCACATGCACCATGCGGCCATAGGTGACCAGGGTCACGTCGTCACCATCGCGCAGGAAGTTGGCTTCACCGAACGGCACGGTGTAAACCTCTTCCGGCACCTCGCCTTGCATGCTGTAGAGCAGCTTGTGCTCGCAGAAGATCACCGGGTCGTTGTCGCGGATCGCCTGAATCAACAGGCCCTTGGCATCGTACGGCGAGGACGGGCAGACCACCTTCAGGCCGGGAATGTGCGTCCACAGCGAGGTGAGCATCTGCGAGTGCTGGGCCGCCGCGCGCAGGCCGGCGCCGTACATGGTGCGCATCACCAGCGGGGTGACCGCCTTGCCGCCGAACATGTAGCGGAACTTGGCGGCCTGGTTGAGGATCTGGTCCAGGCAGCAGCCGGCGAAGTCGACGAACATCAGCTCGCACACCGGGCGCAGGCCCTGGGTGGCAGCACCGACCGCGGCGCCGACGTAGCCGATTTCCGACAGCGGCGCGTCGAGCACGCGCCCCGGGAACTGATGGTAAAGGCCCTTGGTCACGCCCAGCACGCCACCCCAGGCGTCATCCTCGCCGGGGGCACCGGCGCCGCCGGCAACGTCTTCGCCAATGATGAACACCGTATTGTCGCGGCGCATTTCCTGGGCCAGGGCTTCGTTGATGGCCTGCTGGTAGCTGATCTTTCTTGCCATGGTGATTCTCCTGTTGTTCTTGTAATCCGCGGCTCAGGGGTAGGCGACGTAGACGTCGGTGAGCAGGTCGGCGGGCTGTGGCTTGGGATCGGACTTGGCGCGGCGCACGGCGTCTTCGATCAGGTCCTCGACGCGAGCGTCGATGGCGTCCAGTTGCGCAGCCGTGAGCAGGCCGGCGCGGGTGGTCTTGTTGCGGAACTGCATGAGGCAGTCGCGGGATTCGCGCAGGTTCTTGACTTCGTCCGGCGCGCGGTAGGTTTGTGCATCGCCTTCGAAATGGCCGTAGTAGCGGCTGAGCTTGACCTCGATTAGCGACGGGCCTTGCCCGGAGCGGGCGCGTTCGATGGCAGCACCGGCGGCCTCGTACACGGCAAAGAAGTCGAAACCGTCGATGGTGACACCGGGCATGCCGAACCCGGCCGCGCGGTCGGCGATATGGTCGCAGGCAACCGACCAGGTCGAGGCGGTGGCTTCGGCGTAGCCGTTGTTTTCGGCCACGAAGATGCACGGCAGGTTCATGATCGAGGCCATGTTCATGGCTTCGAACACGGCGCCTTCGTTGGAAGCGCCATCGCCGAAGAAGGCCACCGACACATCGTCGCTGCCCTTGATCTTGGCAGCCAGCCCGGCCCCGGCTACCAGCGGTGCACCGGCACCGACGATGCCGTTGGCGCCGAGCATGCCTTTTTCCAGGTCGGCGATATGCATCGAACCGCCCTTGCCACCGCACACGCCGGTCTTCTTGCCGTAGATTTCGGCCATCATGCCGTACACGTCCACGCCCTTGGCGATGCAGTGGCCATGACCGCGGTGGGTCGAGGCGATGCAGTCGCTGTCGCGCAGGTGGGCCATCACCCCGGCCGCGGAAGCCTCTTCGCCGGCATACAGGTGGACGAAGCCGGGGATCTCGCCGGTGGCGAACTCCACGTGCAGGCGTTCTTCGAAGGCGCGGATGGTGCGCATCACTTCATAGGCATGCAGCAATTGTTCGGTACTGAGTTGATTGGACATCTTGTTGTTCTCCAGGGTTGTCTCAACACGGGTTTGCAGGGTGCAACCGGTGGCCGCGCGGTACGGCCAGCAGGTGATGGCGGGCGGCATGCGCCAGCACGGCCTCGACATCCACGCTCAACGGGCCTTGGTGATCGAGGGTGATGGTTGGGGTGTCGTGCTCGGCAAATTCGATTTCGCGCTCGCCGTCCAATGCCAGGGTGCCGCTGGCCAGGCTCAGGCGATGGGCTACGCCGGGCGTCAGCGGGCCGCTGGCGGTGATGCCGCAGCCTTGCAGCAGGCCGGGTGCCAGTGGTGCGAGCAGCGCCTGCTCGGCGCCGGGGTTCAGGCGTACCCAGGCGCCGTGCGGGTCCTGGCGCGAGACTGGGCACCACAGGCCGCACAGGGCCGAGAGGCCAATGGCATGGGGTTCGGCGAAACAGGCGAAGACTTCGCAAAGGTCCTCGCTGCGGCTCAGTGCCCGAGCGCCGATGAAGCGCTGGGGCGACACCGCCACCTCCACCAGGGCCCATTCGGCAAGCTGTTGTTCGGGCACCTTAACCAGCAGGCGCTTGTTGCGGCGCAGGCCGATGCTGGCCGGTACCCGGCCGCTGGCAAGCAGGCCACCGGCCAGGCCGGCGCTGGTGGCCTCGCGCAGTTCGGGGAAGGCATTGTTGGTGCCGGTGGACAAGGTCAGCAGCGGTACGTCACCGGCCTCGGCAGCGACTGCCTTGTGGGTGCCGTCGCCGCCAAGCACGGCGATCATCGCCACACCGCGTTCGACCATGCGGCGGGTGGCCAGGCGGGTATCGGCAACGGTCTGGGTCAGCGGCAGGTCGAGTATTTCGATGGCCGGCCAGTGCTGGTCACGGGCGACCGGGCCCTGGCTGGCCTTGAGCACGGCGGCGGCAATGCCGGTCATGTCACTGGGCAGCAGCACCTGGCCGATGCCGGTGGCACCGAAGGCGGCCAGCAGGCGCTGGATCGCCGAAGCCTTGTCGGTGCTCGAATAGAGCCCGGCGTTGGCGGTCAGGCGGCGCAGGTCGCGGCCAGAGGCAGGGTTGGCAATGATCCCGACGGTTGGGGCGGGTAGCGGCATGGCGCACCTCGTATTCTTGTTTGCCAGGGCAGGAGCAAGCACGGTGCCAGCTTCTTCTGAATTGGCTGAAGTGCCTGCAATAGAGCGGTTTTATTGCGCTCCGGCAGGTGCTGATGGTTCTGCTGGCGAGACGCCCGGTGCCAGCGCGGGGCCGACGTTGCCGAGACGCTGAGACGCTGCGTCTCAAGCCGGCCGGTAATCACGCAGTGCTTGTCGGGGCATGCCCGGAAGCGCTTAATGGCCGGACAACGATAAAAACAGCAACGAGAACCGGAGGGCCTGAATGCTTGCCGCGAACTCCCGAGCCCATGTCGACTGCGTCAGCAGGGTGCTGAAGAATGCCGACCGCCTGCCGCAGGCGCCGGTGCCACCGCTGATCCTCGATTCATGGCGCCGTTCCATGGAGCTGTACCGCCTCGACCCCGGGTCCCAGCAGGGGCCGCGCATCCTGTCCCAAAGCCTGCTCAACGAATGCCGCGAGCGCGCCGAACTGTTCCTGCGTATCGCCAGCGATGCCGTGGCCCGCCTGCATGAGCGGGTGCGCGGTGCCGACTACTGCGTGCTGCTCACCGATGCCTTGGGGCGCACCATCGATTACCGGGTCGAGTCGGCCATCCGCAACGACTGCCGCAAGGCCGGGCTTTACCTGGGCACCTGCTGGTCGGAGGGCGAGGAGGGCACCTGCGGCGTGGCGGCGGTGTTGACCAGCAAGGCGCCGGTCACTGTGCACAAGCGCGACCACTTCCGCGCTGCGTTCATTGGCCTGACCTGTACGGCGGCACCGGTGTTCGACCCGCTGGGCGAGTTGCTGGGCGTGGTGGATGTCTCGGCATTGCAGTCGCCGGATGATCGCCGCAGCCAGCACCTGATCCGCCAACTGGTCGAGCAGACTGCCCGCGAGATCGAAAATGCCTTTTTCATGCACAGTGCCCAGGGCCATTGGGTGATGCGTGCCCATGGCACGCCGGGCTATGTGGAAAGCCAGCCCGACTACCTGCTGGCCTGGGATGGCGATGGCCGCCTGCAGGCGATCAACAGCCTGGCGCGTCAGCGGCTGGTGGAGCACCTGGGGCGTTTGCCCGAGCACATTGGCGAGCTGTTCGACATGGACCAGCTGCGCCGCGTCAACGCATCGTCTGCCCAGCGCCTGCCGGGCCTGGGTGGGCTGTACGGCCGGGTCAGCGCACCCCGCCAGCGCCAGCGTGCGCAGCCGTTGCGCCAGGCCCAGGACGCCCGCATCGAGCAGCATTTACGCCTGGCCACGCGGGTCAAGGACTGCAACCTGGCGGTGCTTGTGCAAGGCGAGACGGGGGCCGGCAAAGAGGTGTTCGCCCGCCAGCTGCATCAGCAAAGCCTGCGTCGCGATGGCCCGTTCGTCACCCTGAACTGCGCGGCCATTCCGGAAAGCCTGATCGAGAGCGAGCTGTTCGGCTATGTGGCCGGGGCCTTCACCGGGGCTTCCAGCAAAGGCATGCAGGGGCTGTTGCAGCAGGCCGATGGCGGCACGCTGTTCCTCGACGAAATAGGCGACATGCCGCTGAACCTGCAAACCCGGTTGCTGCGCGTGCTGGCCGAGGGTGAAGTGGCGCCGCTGGGCGCGGCGCGGCGGGAGCGGGTGGATATCCAGGTGATTTGCGCGACCCACCGTGATTTGGCAGCGATGGTGGAGGATGGGCGTTTTCGTGAGGACCTGTACTTCCGCCTGGCCAATGCCCGCTTCGAGTTGCCGCCGCTGCGCGAGCGTGAGGACCGCTTGGGGTTGATTCACCAGTTGCTGGCCGAGGAGGCCGAGGCCTGCGGGGTCGAGGTGGTGTTGGCGGATGATGCGCTGCAGGCGCTGCTGGTTTACCGCTGGCCGGGGAACTTGCGCCAGCTGCGGCAGGTGTTGCGCTATGCCTGTGCGGTGAGTGAGGGCGGGCGGGTACAGGTGCAGGACCTGCCGCAGGAAGTACGCGGCGAGGTGCTCGCTTCGGCGGAAAGCAGCATGTCTTGTCCGGCCCGGCAGTTGCTGCTGGATGCGCTGATCCGCCATCGATGGAAGCCGGCCGATGCGGCGCGGGCTCTGGGGATATCGCGGGCGACCTTGTACCGGCGGGTGCATGAGCACCACATCGAGATGCCGCGGATGAAGGGGTAGGGCCCTGGGGGCGCGTTGCGCCCCTTTCGCGACACAAGGCCGCTCCTACAGGCACAGCGCCAGCCCAAGGGTTGCGCGATCTCCTGTAGGAGCGGCCTTGTGTCGCGATGGGCCGCAAAGCGGCCCCAGGATCCCCCAGGCAATAAAAAACCCCGGCACAAGTCCGGGGTTTCGGTACATCACACTACGCGATCACTCCTGGCTAGCCAGTTTGTGCTCGAGGTAGTGAATGTTGACGCCGCCTTTGCAGAAACCTTCATCACGCACCAGGTCGCGGTGCAGCGGGATGTTGGTCTTGATGCCGTCGACGACGATCTCGTCCAGGGCATTGCGCATGCGCGCCATGGCTTCGTCGCGGTCCTTGCCGTAGGTGATCAGCTTGCCGATCAGCGAGTCGTAGTTCGGCGGAACCGAGTAACCGCTGTACAGGTGCGAATCCACACGCACGCCGTTGCCGCCCGGGGCGTGGAAGTGCTTCACCTTGCCTGGGCTCGGGATGAACTTCTTCGGGTCTTCGGCGTTGATACGGCATTCCAGCGCATGGCCACGGATGACCACGTCTTCCTGGCGGAACGACAGCTTGTTGCCAGCGGCGATGCTCAGCATCTCCTTGACGATGTCGATACCGGTCACCATCTCCGACACCGGGTGCTCAACCTGCACGCGGGTGTTCATCTCGATGAAGTAGAAGCGGCCGTTCTCGTACAGGAACTCGAAAGTACCCGCACCACGGTAGCCGATCTCGATGCACGCATCGACGCAGCGTTTGAACACTTCCTGACGGGCTTTCTCGTCGATGCCCGGGGCTGGCGCTTCTTCCAGTACCTTCTGGTGGCGGCGCTGCAGCGAGCAGTCACGGTCGCCCAGGTGGATGGCGTTGCCCTGGCCGTCGGACAGTACCTGTACTTCCACGTGACGTGGGTTGGTCAGGAACTTCTCCAGGTAGACCATCGGGTTGCCGAAGGCTGCACCGGCTTCGGTACGGGTGAGCTTGGCCGAGGAAATCAGGTCCTCTTCCTTGTGCACCACGCGCATGCCGCGACCACCACCGCCACCGGCGGCCTTGATGATCACCGGGTAGCCGACGTCACGGGCAATCGCCAGGGCGACTTCTTCATCTTCCGGCAGCGGGCCATCGGAGCCCGGTACGGTCGGTACGCCCGACTTGATCATCGCGTCCTTGGCGGAAACCTTGTCGCCCATCAGGCGAATGGTGTCGGCTTTCGGGCCGATGAAGGCGAAACCGGATTTTTCCACCTGCTCGGCGAAATCGGCGTTTTCCGCCAGGAAGCCGTAGCCCGGGTGGATCGCGGTGGCGCCGGTCACTTCGGCGGCAGCGATGATTGCCGGGATATGCAGGTAGGAATCCTTGGACGATGCAGGGCCGATGCAGACCGACTCGTCTGCCAGGCCCAGGTGCATCAGTTCACGGTCGGCAGTGGAGTGCACGGCGACGGTCTTGATACCCAGCTCTTTGCAGGCACGCAGGATCCGCAGGGCAATTTCCCCGCGGTTGGCGATCAGGACTTTTTCGAGCTTCCCAGACATCGTTGGCTCTCCGCGATTCAAACGACGGTGAACAGCGGCTGGTCGAACTCAACCGGCTGGCCGTCTTCTACCAGGATGGCGTCGATGACACCGCCAACATCGGCTTCGATGTGGTTCATCATCTTCATGGCTTCGACGATGCACAGGGTGTCGCCTTTCTTCACGCTCTGGCCAACTTCAGCGAAGTTCGGCGAGGTCGGCGAAGGCTTGCGGTAGAAGGTACCTACCATCGGCGAGCGGATCACGGTGCCTTTCAGGGCCGGGGCAGCGGCAGCGGCTTCAGCGGCCGGAGCGGCAGCGGCGACCGGGGCAGCAACAGGGGCAGCGGCTACCGGAGCCGGTGCGAAGTACTGCTGGGCAGCTGGGGTCTTGCTGTGACGGCTGATACGGACCGACTCTTCGCCTTCCTTGATCTCCAGTTCGTCGATGCCAGACTCTTCCAGCAGCTCGATCAGTTTCTTGACTTTACGGATATCCATTAATCATCAACTCCCAAAGGTTCGGTCAGGGGGCGAAATACAAAAAAACGTATCTGAAACGTTTCTCTCGAACCCTGGCCCACTGAGGCCAGGGTTTTCATCATTTGGGCTGTGCGTTGGCAGCCAGTTGTTCCAGCGCGGACTCCAGGGCCAGGCGATAACCGCTGGCGCCCAGGCCGCAAATCACCCCTACGGCAACATCGGAAAAGTAGGAGTGGTGGCGGAACGGTTCGCGTTTGTGCACGTTGGACAGGTGCACTTCGATGAATGGGATGCTCACCGCAAGCAATGCGTCACGTAATGCGACGCTTGTGTGGGTGAAAGCAGCCGGATTGATCAGGATGAAGTCCACACCCTCGTTGCGTGCGGCGTGAATGCGGTCGATCAGTTCGTATTCGGCGTTGCTCTGCAGGTACTGCAGATGGTGGCCTGCGGCGCGGGCACGTTGCTCCAGGTCCTGGTTGATCTGGGCCAGGGTCACGGCGCCGTAGTGGCCAGGCTCGCGGGTACCGAGCAGGTTGAGGTTGGGGCCGTGGAGCACCAGTAGCGTTGCCATCTGCGGATTCCTTGGATTTGTAGGGCAATTCGACACAGCGCGGCGAGTGTGCCGTAAAGCGACGGCAAGTGTCCAGTTCCCGGCAATAGCCAGCACGATGTCCGAGGTTCGCGCGAAGTATGTGACCAAATAATTAAATTTGGTCACTGATTTCAGGATTTTTCACAGCTCGCGGGAAGTTATAGACCGACTTTGCCGCGCACGCGTGTCAGAATTTGCGCGAATTCACCGGCATTTATCTCGCCAATGACCCGATCAGCGGTTATTTCGCTACCGTTCGCAGCAAAGAACAACAGGGCGGGAGGGCCGAACAGCTGGTAGCGGTCGAGCAGGCTGCGTTGTTCGGCATTGCTTTCGGTGATGTCGAAACGCAGCAGCTTGAAGCCAGCCAGTTGCGCTTGCACCTGTGGAGCGGTGAGCACCTCGCGCTCGATCACCTTGCAGCTGATGCACCAGTCGGCGTACCAGTCCAGCAGTACCGGCTCGCCGGCCGCCTTGGCCTGGGCCAGGGCTGCGTCCAGAGCGGCGGGGGTAGTGATGGTCTGCCAGCTATCCGCCTGCACCGCCGGCCCGTTGCCGGTGGCCACAAGGGTTGCCGGCGGCAGCGGGCGCAGTGGGTCGCCGTGGCCGCTGAGGGCGCCGTACCAGCAGGCCAGGGCGTACACCAGCAGGGCCAGGCCGAGCAGTTGGGCCAGGCGCTGGCGCGCGGTCTTGACGACAAATTCGAGGGCACCGAGGAACAGCGCCACGCCAGCGGCGAGGAAACCGACCAGCAGCAAGGTCAGCGGGCCTGGCAGCACACGGCTGAGCAAACCGATGGCCAAGCCCAGCAGCAGGACGCCGATCGCGTTCTTCACCGAGTTCAGCCAAGGGCCGCTTTTCGGCAGCCAGGCCGCGCCACCGGTAGCCACCAGCAGCAATGGTGCGCCCATGCCCAGGCCCAGGGCGAACAGCTTGAATGCGCCGCCCAGGGCATCGCCGCTGGCGCTGATGTACAGCAACGCACCGGCCAGCGGCGCCGACACACAGGGCGAAACCAGCAGGCTGGAGAGTACGCCCAGTATTGCCGCGCCCAGCAGCGAGCCGCCCCGGGTGTGGCTGGCGACATTGTTCAGGCGGTTGCTCAGGGCTTGCGGCAGTTTCAGTTCGAACAGGCCGAACATGGCCAGGGCGAACACCACGAAGAACAGCGCGAAGGGCACCAGCACCCAGGCCGATTGCAGGCGCGCCTGCAGGTTCAGGCCGGCGCCGAACAACCCCATCAGGGCGCCGAGTACCGCGAAGCTGGCTGCCATCGGCAGCACGTAGGCCAGCGACAGCGCCAGCCCGCGCAGGCCGCCGGCCTGGCCACGCAGCACCACGCCGGAGAGGATCGGCAGCATCGGCAGCACGCAGGGGGTGAACGTCAGGCCCACCCCGGCGAGGAAGAACAGCAGCAGCGACTTCCAGGTCCAGGCGTGTTCAGCGCTGGGCGGGGTGCTTGCGCCGCCTTCGCCATCGATACTCAGGCGTGCGGTTTCCGGGGGGTAGCACAGGCCTTTGTCGGCGCAGCCCTGGTAGCCCACCAGCAGGGTGAAGGCACGCGGGTCGTTGCGCGGCAGTTCGATATCGAGCACGCCGTGGTATACCTCGACATCACCGAAGAACTCATCATGCTTGGCCTCGCCTTTGGGGATGTTTGGTGTGCCCAGGGCAATGTCGGCCGGTTCGGTGCGGAACTGGAAGCGGTGGCGATAGAGGTAGTAGCCGTCGGTAGCGACGAAGCGCAGCTTGATGGTTTGCGCATCGGCCTGGACCAGGCTGAGCTTGAAGGCCTCGTGTACCGGCAGGAAGTCGGCGTTGTTGGCCAGCGAAGCTGCGCCGAGGGTGGCGCTGGGGCGGTTGTCGAGCAGGCCCGTGGCGAAGGCAGGGCTGGCCAGCAGCAGGAACAGCAGGAAAAACAGGCGGCGCATGGCGGACTCGCGAGGTGGAACGTGCTGGGCATGATAGCGGAGTTGGTGCGGGTTGGGGCCATGCTGGTGGCGGGGGCGACACATGGCCGCTGGCTCATGTGCTGCCTGTGCCGGCCTCTTCGCGGGTAAACCCGCTCCCACAGGGCCTGCTCCAACCTCGAGGCATATGCTGTACCTGTGGGAGCGGCCTTGTGTCGCGAAAGGGCCGCAACGCGGCCCCGGCAATATCAGCTGTGATGCACAGATACTGGGGGCGCTTCGCACCCCTTTCGCGACACAAGGCCGCTCCCACAAAGGTACAGCGTATGCCTTCTCAGACCCTGAAGGCCCGCACCGCCCGGTTCAGTTCACCACCCAGGCTCAGCAGCTGCTCGCCTTGCTCGCGCCCCTCGCCAATGCGCTGCAGGTTGTCCTCACCCAGCTCGTGAATCCGCTCGCTGTGGTCGCGAATCTCGCTCACGGCACCACTCTGCTGCGCCGTGACATCGGCAATCCGCACCGCAGTGTCCGAAATGGTGCGAATGGCACAGACAATCTCGTCCAGCGCCCCATCCGCCGCCTGCGCCTGGTTGGCCGTGGCCTCGGCATGCTCAAGCTGCGCACGCATCCCGGCCACCGAACTTCTGGCTGCCTGCTGCAAGCGGTCGATCAGTGCCTGAATCTCGCCGGTCGCCCCGGTGGTGCGCTGTGCCAGCGAACGCACCTCATCGGCCACCACGGCGAAACCACGGCCCATCTCACCGGCGCGGGCCGCTTCGATCGCGGCATTCAGCGCCAGCAGGTTGGTCTGCTCGGCAATCGAGCGGATCACTGTCAGCACGCCGCCGATGGTGGCCGACTCCTCCGCCAGTTGTTCGATCATGCGGGCGTTGCCCTGCACCTCGTCGACCAGCTCACGCA
Organism: Pseudomonas sp. UYEF17; assembly: GCF_040546125.1. Lineage (NCBI taxonomy): Bacteria > Pseudomonadati > Pseudomonadota > Gammaproteobacteria > Pseudomonadales > Pseudomonadaceae > Pseudomonas > Pseudomonas sp. UYEF17. The sequence continues at coordinate 44,860 of NZ_JBEPNE010000014.1, read as the reverse complement.
AGCCCGACAGGCTCTGGCCGATCACCGCCTGGCCCTGTTCCACTGCACGCCCGGCATCGCGGCTGGCGTCGGCTGCGGCACTGGCGTCGCCGGCCACTTGCTGGATGGTTGCTTCCAGCTCACCCAAGGCATCGCGGATCTGCCCGGTGTCGCCGGCCTGGCGTTCGGCGCCGTCATGCAGGGCGGCGCTCATGCCGGCCAGGGCGTGGCTGCTGCCAGCCACCTGCTCGGCGTTGTGGCGGATGGTGCCGACCAATTCCACCAGGTATTGGCGCAGGCGGTTGAGCGATTCCTGGATGTCGCGCAGTTCGCGGTTGGTCCTGCCCAGGGCGATGGCCTCGGCGAAGTCACCCTCGGCCCAGCGCGACAGGGCCGGGGCCAGGCCGGTCAGGGTGCGCGCCAGGCGGCGTTGCAAGGTGTCGATCAGCAGGGCGATAAGCAGGATCAGGCCGATCATCAGGCCCTGGATGATGCGCACTTCGCCGGCAATTTTCCCATGCTGGGCGCGTACCTCGGGCTCCAGTGCTGCAATGGCCTGCTGCACGGCCTCCAGGCGTTGGCCGGTGCTGGCCGCCAGGGCGACGCGGCGCTCGATCTGTTCGCGGGTGCGCTGCAGTTCCGCCGGGTAGCGGCCGAGCAGGCTCTGCAGTTCGCGCTTGAGGCCGACGGCAATGTCTTCCTGCTGGGCGCTGGCCTGGGTTTCCAGGCCCATCATCGCGGCGAAGTCGTCGGCACCGGATTCGGCGCTACGGGTTACGCCCAGCAAGGGCAAGGCGTCGATCGCCTGGGCCTGGGCACGGATCAGTTGCAGCTCGCGCTCCACTTCGTCGGCCAGCTCCGGGCGGCCGCTGCTGACCAGCTTGTCCCGGGCCAGCGACAGGCGACCGAGGTGCACAGTGGCGTCAAACAGTGGCACCAGGTAGCGGTTGGCGTCGGCGCTGCCGCTGTCGCGGGCGTAGCCGGCCAGTTGTTCGAAGTTGGCGCCCAGTTCCCGCTCGGCCTGCAGCAGCAGGGCTTGCGGGTCGCCGGCCAGCTTGCCGGCGGCCAGCAGCTCCTCGGCGGTAAAGGCCTGCAGGCTGTCAAGGCTGGGGCGCAGTTTGTTGGCCAGTTCGCTGGGCCACTCGGCCAGCGCGGCCTGCAGCTGCTGGTTGGCCTCCATCGCCGCGGCGTGGCGCAGGGCATCGCCACTGCCCAGGTACGCCTGGATGTTGCGGGCCGCCTGGTTCTGGAACTGCTGGGACAGGCCCAGGTAGCGCTCCATCAACTGGTAGGGGCGCTCAAGGGCCCGCTGCGACCACCAAAGGGTGGCGCCCAGGGCGATACACACGGTTACCAGCAACAGGGTGTTGAAATTGGTCAGCCACTTCAGGCGCATAGCCGCGAGCTTCCTGCGGGGAGGGGAGAGGTCGGTGGCTGAAGTTATTGCGATTTTGTGACGGGGTGATGACGACAGGGGGTTGGCGCCATAAAAAAGTGGCACAGTGCCTCCATTTCAATCTGTGCCGGCCTCTTCGCGGCTAAAGCCGCTCCCACAGGGACTGCGCAATCCCTCAGTCCGGTGGAGTACCTGTGGGAGCGGCTTTAGCCGCGAAGAGGCCGGCACAGGCAAAGCCTGATTCAGGGCTCTACACGCACCACGCAATTACGTCCGGCATGCTTGGCCCGATACAGCGCCTCGTCCGCCGCACTGGCCATGGTCAGCGCATCCAGCCCCTCATCCATTTGCACCACCCCGGCACTGAAGGTGCACTGCAAGTCCCGTGGCTGCGCCGGGTAGAGAATCTCGGCAAAGCGCCGGCGGATTTCGTCCAGCACCTTGTGCGCCGCGTCCAGCGCGGTATTGGGCATGACAATGGCGAACTCTTCACCACCGTAACGGCCAATGAAATCGGTCTTGCGCAAGCGCTGCTTGAGAAACAGCGCCAGGCTCTTGATCACCCGGTCGCCCATGGGGTGGCCATGACGGTCGTTGATCTTCTTGAAGTGGTCGATGTCGAGCATGGCAAAGCTCAACGGCTGCTGCTCGCGACGGGCGCGGAAGCTGCAGTCTTCCAGCAGTTGCAGGATGTGGGTGTGGTTGTACAACCCGGTCAGGCTGTCGCGCACCATGCGCGCCTTCAGGTGCCGAGCGCGGGCGGCGCGGTTGCGCACGGTGGTGATCAGGTGGCGTGAGCGAAACGGTTTGGTCAGGAAGTCATCACCGCCTTCGCTCATGGCATCCAGCTGCTTGTCCAGGTCGTCCTCGGCAGACAGGTAGATGATCGGCACGCTCACATAACGGTCGCTGTGGCGGATCACCTTGGCCAGCTCAGGGCCGGTGCAGGCCGGCATGTACAGGTCGAGGATGATCAGGTCGGGCTGGAAGTCGGCCAGCTCGGCCATGGTGCGGATCGGGTCGGTCAGGCTGCGGGTGATCATGCCGGCACTGGCCAGCACGCGCTCGGTGTACAGCGCCTGGGTGCGCGAGTCGTCGATGATCAGCACGCGCAACGGGTCGTGCTGGGTGGCATTGGTCAGCAGTTCGACCTTTTCCAGCAGGCTGGAGGCTTCCAGGGTGCCGGTGAGGAAGTCCTGGCCACCGGCGCGCACGGCGGCCAGGCGGGTCGGGGTGTCGGTTTCGTGGTGGCTGAAGAACAGCAGCGGTATATGCCGGGCCAACCCCTGCTGCACCTGGGCAGCCAGCAGCAAGCCTTGGCCGGCACCGTTGAAGTCGACATCCATGATGATGGCCGAGGGCGGGTATTCGCCGATCGAGGCCTGAAACGCCGCGGCGCTGGGCAGCGCCTGCACCACCAGGCCAAAGAATTCCAGTTGCTGGGCCAGGCGCTGGGCACGTTCGTGGTCCTGCAGCAGGATGTACACCGGCTTGCGCAGGGGCGGCAGCAGCACCTGGTCGAGCGGGTCGTCCTTGCGCAGGCCGCTACGCGTCAGCTGTTGGGCGGGGCACAACGGGCTCGGCTCGGCTGCTTGGCTCATGTCCTGGCTACTTGTAGGTTGGGGTGTGCAGGGGCAATGATGGCTCTATGCTAGCAGTTCTTTTCAGGCGCGTGAGTGCGCTGCATCAACAAAGCGGCCAGAACGAATATTCAGTTGCTGACCGATTGGTCGCTTATGCGTAAGGCGGTGTCTGCTTTATAGTGCTGCCACGCGGGCTTGCCGTGGCACCCTGGCGCAGGCCTGTGGTCCAAGCCCCTGAACCGTCGTGACTGATTAAGGACAAAGCCATGCTGGACTGGAAAAACCGCGAGGCCAAAGCCGAGCCCCGCGAGCGTGTCGACGGCCGTGGCGCCGCCGCCCGTAGCTACCTTGGCGGCCTCTGGAGCCGTGCCCTGGGGACCCTGATCGGGTTGTACCTGCTGGTGTGTATCGGCCTGGGCTGGTACTGGAGCCAGGAGCCGGAGCTGTTCCCGGTGCAGCAGAACGCCCAGGCCGCAGCCGAGCGTACCGGCCAGCAGATGGTGGTGGGCTACACCACTATCGAAACCCTCAAGACCGTGGCCGGCACCTTGCTGAACAAGCCCGGTGGCTACATTTCCAACGACCGCTTCCCGCCAGGGCTGTGGATGGACAACATGCCGAGCTGGGAATATGGCGTGCTCGTCCAGGTGCGCGACCTGTCCCGTGCCCTGCGCAAGGACTTCGCCCGTTCGCAGTCGCAGTCGACCGAAGACGCCGACCTGGCCAAGGCCGAGCCGCGTTTCAACTTCGACAACAAGAGCTGGATCCTGCCATCGAGCGAGTCGGAGTTCGAAGAGGGCATCAAGTCGCTGACCCGCTACCAGACCCGTCTGGCTGCCGGCGACAAGGGCGCAATCTTCTACACCCGTGCCGACAACCTGAACAACTGGCTGGGTGACGTGGCCACCCGCCTGGGCTCGCTGTCGCAGCGCCTGTCGGCCAGCGTTGGCCGGGTCAAGCTCAACACCACGCTGAAGACCGAGTCGCTGGTCGCCGGCCAGGCACCGCAGGTGGACGAGGAGCTGGTGGAAACCCCATGGCTGCAGATCGACAACGTGTTCTACGAAGCCCGTGGCCAGGCCTGGGCGCTGTCGCACCTGCTGCGCGCCATCGAGGTGGACTTTGCCGACGTGCTGGCGAAGAAGAACGCCACGGTCAGCGTGCGCCAGATCATCCGTGAGCTGGAAGCCTCGCAGGAAGCCCTGTGGAGCCCGATGGTGCTCAACGGCAGCGGCTTCGGCATGTGGGCCAACCACTCGCTGGTCATGGCCAACTATATTTCCCGGGCCAACGCGGCGGTCATCGACCTGCGTCAGCTGCTGTCGCAGGGTTGACGATGGCGATCAGCCCGAACGAGGCCGCCCACCGGGCGGCTTCCGACCGAGAACTGGTCACCTGGGTGGACGAAGCCGACCAGGTGCTGGGTGCCTTGCCCCGCGCCGAACTGCGCGAGCGCGGCCTGATCGGGCGTTGCACGTTCATTCTGCTGTTCAACAGTGCCGGTGAGCTGTGCGTGCACCGGCGCACCCTGAGCAAGGCGCTGTACCCGGGGTACTGGGATGTGGCGGCAGGCGGCATGGTGACGGCCGGGGAGGCGTATGCCGATTCGGCGGCGCGGGAGCTGGCCGAGGAGCTGGGGATCGACGGTGTGGAGCTGCGTTTTCATGAGCGGTTCTACTTTGACCAGCCAGATAACCACTTGTGGTGTGCGGTGTATTCGGCGGTGTCGGATGCGCCGTTGCGGTTACAGCCGGAAGAGGTGATCGAGGCACGCTTCATTGGCCTGGAGCAGGCTGAGCAAGAAAGCCTGACCAAGCCGTATTGCCCGGACTCATTGGCGGCGTTGCAGCGCTACAAAGCCAGCCTGGGATGACGCCGGGGACCGCTTTGCGGTCCTTTCGCGACACAAGGCCGCTCCTACATTGATCGGCGTACGCAGGGCCTTGTAGGAGCGGCCTTGTGTCGCGATCGGGCTGCGAAGCAGCCCCAGTGTCGAAAGGAGTCGCAAAACATTCGCAAAATGCCGCATTCCAGTACTTAGCAACAGCCGGATTTATCGTTACACTGCGCGCCCTTTTCGGGCTGCCGCAGGTCTTGCGGCAGTAGCGCCGCCCCTGCCAGAGTGGGGCTTCGCGGTCGGGCTCAACCCCCTGGGGCCGACCAGTTTTTGTCCTCAGCACAGAGGAACAAAAGTGGCCAAGAAAGCTTCTTCCTTCGCCGCCCTTGGCGGTCTCGTTTACTCCACCGACACCGGTCGGCACTGCCCCGACTGTAGCCAGCCGGTGGATGCCTGCACCTGCAAGCAGCAGGTCATCCCCGAAGGCGATGGCATTGCCCGTGTGCGCCGCGAAAGCAAGGGCCGCGGCGGCAAGACCGTGACCACCGTCACCGGCGTGCCGCTGCCGCTCGATCAGCTCAAGGAGCTGGCCTCTACCCTCAAGCGCCGCTGCGGTACCGGTGGCGCCCTGAAGGATGGGGTCATCGAAATCCAGGGCGACCATGTCGAACTGCTGATCGGTGAGCTGACCAAGCAGGGCTTCAAGGCGAAAAAATCCGGCGGCTGATGCGGCCACGCGATTTTTTGCCCAGTGCTTTCTAAACTCGTTGCCGTGACCAGGGTCTACCCCAGGGCACGGACGAATCGTCATTTTTGGCTTTTACACTGCGCCCGCCTCCTTGCGGGGCAGTGTCTTCGACTTATCTATAGGGGACTTGAATGTCCGTACGACGCACACGCAAAGACGATGGTAGCCAATGGACCGTGGCCGACAGCCGCAGTGTTTATGGTATCCGCCATTGGGGCGCTGGTTATTTCGCCATCAATGAAGCCGGGCGCGTCGAAGTACGCCCCAACGGCCCCAAAAGCGCACCGATCGACCTGTTCGAACAGGTCGACGAGTTGCGCCAGAGCGGCCTGTCGCTGCCATTGCTGGTGCGCTTCCCCGACATTCTGCAAGACCGCGTACGCCAGCTGACCGGCGCCTTCGATGCCAACATCGCGCGCCTGGAATACCAGAGCAAGTACACCGCGCTGTACCCGATCAAGGTCAACCAGCAGGAAGCGGTGGTGGAAAACATCATCGCCACGCAGAACGTCTCCATTGGCCTGGAAGCCGGCTCCAAGCCCGAGCTGCTGGCAGTGCTGGCGTTGGCGCCGAAGGGTGGCACCATCGTCTGCAACGGCTACAAGGACCGCGAGTTCATCCGCCTGGCGCTGATGGGCCAGAAGCTCGGCCACAACGTGTTCATCGTTATCGAGAAAGAGTCGGAAGTGGCCCTGGTGATCGATGAGGCTGCCGAGCTCAAGGTCAAGCCGCAGGTCGGCCTGCGCGTGCGCCTGTCGTCGCTGGCCTCGAGCAAGTGGGCCGATACCGGTGGCGAGAAGTCCAAGTTCGGCCTGTCCGCTGCCCAGCTGATCTCGGTGGTGCAGCGCTTCCGCGATGCCGGCCTGGACCAGGGTATCCGCCTGCTGCACTTCCACATGGGTTCGCAGATCGCCAACCTGGCCGACTACCAGCACGGCTTCAAGGAAGCCATCCGTTACTACGGTGAGCTGCGTGCGCTGGGCCTGCCAGTCGACCATATCGACGTTGGCGGTGGTTTGGGCGTGGACTACGACGGTACCCACTCGCGCAATGCCAGCTCGATCAACTACGACATGGACGACTACGCCGGCGTTGTTGTGGGCATGCTCAAGGAGTTCTGCGACGCGCAGGGTCTGCCGCACCCGCACATCTTCTCCGAGAGCGGCCGTTCGCTGACCGCGCACCACGCCATGCTGGTGATCCAGGTGACCGACGTCGAGAAGCACAACGACGACGTGCCGACCATCGAGAACAAGGAAGCCCTGCCCGAGACCGTGCAGTGGCTGGTCGACCTGCTCGGCCCGACCGACATCGAGATGGTGACCGAGACCTACTGGCGCGCCACCCACTACATGGGTGACGTGGCCGCGCAGTATGCCGATGGCAAGATCAGCCTGGCCGAGAAGGCCCTGGCCGAGCAGTGCTACTTTGCCGTGTGCCGCCGCCTGCACAACTCGCTGAAAGCCCGCCAGCGCTCGCACCGCCAGGTGCTGGACGAGCTGAACGACAAGCTGGCCGACAAGTACATCTGCAACTTCTCGGTGTTCCAGAGCCTGCCGGACACCTGGGCCATCGGCCAGGTACTGCCGATCATCCCGCTGCACCGACTGGACGAAGAGCCGATGCGTCGTGCCGTGCTGCAGGACCTGACCTGCGACTCCGACGGCAAGATCAACCAGTACGTCGACGAGCAGAGCATCGAGACCAGCATGCCGGTGCATGCGGTGAAGGAGGGCGAGGACTACCTGCTGGGTGTGTTCCTGGTCGGTGCCTATCAGGAAATCCTCGGTGACATGCACAACCTGTTCGGTGACACCGACTCGGTGAACATCTACCAGAACGCCGACGGTAGCGTGTACCACGCCGGTATCGAGACCCACGACACCATCGAAGACATGCTGCGCTACGTGCACCTGTCGCCGGAGGAGTTGATGACGCACTACCGTGACAAGGTGGCCAGCGCCAAGATCACTGCGCGGGAGCGGACACAGTTCCTGGATGCTCTGCGCCTTGGTCTGACCCGGTCTTCGTACCTGTCGTCGTAATCCTCGGGGGCCGCTTTGCGGCCCATCGCGACACAAGGCCGCTCCTACAGGGGACCGCGAAGCCACATGGATTTGCGGTTTCGCGGGAAATCGCGGTGCGAGCTGTTGTAGGAGCGGCCTTGTGTCGCGAACTGAGGGCGCAGCCCTCACCGCGTCATACTCGGTAATGATCCACCGGCGATGCCTTTGATCGCCACGCCTATCCTGTGAATGCAATGTTCAAAGGAAGTCGACATGGATCGTCACGGCAACCATCGCTTGCGCCAAGGGCGCTTTTCAGAGCCAGGCCGGCTCTACCTGCTAACCACCATCACACGCCATCGCCTCCCCTTATTCGAGAACCTCTGGTTTGCGCGTTCGGCCATTCAGCAATTGCGGCTGAGTGATCGAGAGGGGAGTTGCCGTTCGCTAGCCTGGGTCTTGATGCCGGACCATTTGCATTGGCTGATCGAGCTCGGCCCGACCAGCCTGGGTAAAGTCATGTGTGCCTTCAAGTCGAGAAGCAGTTGCGCGCTCTACCGTACAGGTGCCGAGCGACAGCACATCTGGCAACCCGGCTTTTACGACCGGGCGCTGCGCAAAGAGGAGGATGTAAAGGCCGCTGCCCGCTACATCATCGCCAATCCCATTCGGGCTGGCCTGGTGCGGCGGGCTGGTGATTATCCACATTGGGATTGTGTGTGGCTGTGAATCCGCAGGTGAGGGCTTCGCCCTCATTTCGCGACACAAGGCCGCTCCCACAAAGTCCTGCGTACGCCGATCAATGTGGGAGTGGCCCCGGCATTACTGAACCCAAAGCCCTTTTTCCTGCAGCCGCCACCCCACCCACCCCAACGTCACCGCCCGCAACCCCATGAACCCGAGAAACGCCAACCACAACCCATGGTTGCCAAACCCACCCATGAGCACTCCCAAAGGCAGCGCAATCACCACCGACACCAACATCGCATTACGCATCTCCCGCGCCCGTGTTGCGCCAATGAACAAGCCATCCAGCAAGTAACTCCACACCGCAATCAACGGCAGCAATGCCAGGTACGGCAGGTACGGATAAGCCGCTGCCCGCACACTCTCGATGTCGGTCTGCAAATCGATGAACAAGTGCCCGCCCAGCAGGAACAACCCGGCAAACCCCAGGCTGGTGATCAGCGACCATCCACTGGCCACCACCAGCGAGCGGCGCAATGTGTCGTGGTCGCGGGCGCCAATGGCATGGCCGCACAGGGCCTCCACCGCATGCGCCAACCCGTCAAGCGCATAGGCAGTCAGCAGCAGGCCGTTGAGCAGCAGGGCATTGGCCGCCACGGTAGCTTCACCCAGGCGTGCGCCCTGCACGGTTATCAGCAGGAACACCAGTTGCAGTGCCAGGCTGCGCAGGAAGATGTCGCGGTTCACCGCCAGCAGCGGCCGCCAGGCCTGCCAGCGCTTGAGCGCCGCCCACACGATCTGCCCCGGATAGGCGCGCAGGGCCGGGCGGGTCAGGGCCAGGCCGAGCAGGGCGGCGCTCCATTCTGCAATCACCGACGCCCGCGCCGAGCCCAGCACGCCCCAATTCAGGCCAAGCACGAACCACAGGTTCAAGGCGATGTTCAGCAGGTTGGTGGTCAGCAGGATGGCCAGCGGCGCCCGCGCGTTCTGGGTGCCGAGGAACCAGCCGACCAGGGCGTAGCTGGCCAGTGCCGCGGGCAGGCCGAGCAGGCGGGTATGGAAGAAGTCTTCGGTGGCTTGCTGCAGGGCCGCACTAGGTTGCATCGCCTGCAGCGCCAGCTGGCTGAAGGGCAGGGCCAGCAGGCCGATCAGCAGGGCGAAGCCGACCGCCAGCAGCAGCCCTTGTACCAGCACCTGGCGCAACGCTGCACCGTCGCCACGCCCGGCGGCCTGGGCGGCGAAGCCGGTAGAGCCCATGCGCAGGAAGCCCATCAGGCCGACCATGAAGGTGAACAGCGTGGCGCCCACGGCTACGGCACCCAACTGGTGGGCGTGGGGGAGGTGGCCGATGACCGTGCTGTCGACCAGGGCTACCAGCGGCACGGAGATGTTGGACAGGATCATTGGCGCGGCCAGGGCCCAGACCTTGTGGTGGGTGGGGCGGTGCTGCCAGTCGGTGGTCAGTGAGGTCATCGGGTGTCCTGGGGAATCCTGGGGCTGCTGCGCAGCCCTTTCGCGACACAAGGCCGCTCCTACAGGAACCGCAAGGCCTTCCAGGTTGCCGCGGTCCCTGTAGGAGCGGCCTTGTGTCGCGAAAGGGGCGCAAAGCGCCCCCGCTTTTCTAAATTGCCAGCAGTGTACCGGCCATGCAGCCAATTCGCGCGACCATAGTTGCGCTATAGTTGCTGCCCTCACGTACACGCTGCCTAAGAGTTCTACTCCATGTTCAACAAAGGATTGTTGCTGGCCTGCGCGCTGGCTTTGCTCAGTGCCTGTGACTCTTCGACGCCGGACAAGCCGGCGCCATCCGAAAAGCCGGCGGCCACAGCGCCCGCCGCCACCCCGGCACCCCAACGCGAAGACCCGGCCGTACTCGCCAAACGCTACGAGGGCCGCGAGCTGACGGTGCTGGATGTTTCCGAAGTGCAACTCGATGGCGCCGCGACGCTGTCGATCAGCTTCTCCGCGCCGCTGGATGCCAAGCAGGACTTCGCCAGCAAAGTGCACCTGGTCGACACCGTCAAAGGCAAGCTCGACGGCGCCTGGGAGCTCTCCGACAACCAGATGGAGCTGCGCCTGCGCCACCTGGAGCCGCAGCGCAAGCTGGTGCTGACCGTCGACAAGGGCCTGCTGGCGGTCAATGGCAAGCAACTGGACAGCGAGTCGATCAGCCGCCTGGAAACCCGCGACATGCAGCCGACCATCGGCTTCGCCAGCCGCGGTTCGCTGCTGCCCACGCGCCTGGCCGAGGGCCTGCCGGTGATCGCCCTCAACGTCGACAAGGTCGATGTCGAGTTCTTCCGCGTGAAGCCGGACATGCTCTCGACCTTCCTGGTCAACTGGGGGCGCAACAGCAGCCTTTACTACTACCAGTCCAAGGAAACCCTGGACATGGCCGATCTGGTCTACAGCGGCCGCTTCGACCTCAACCCCGCACGCAACACCCGCGAGACCGTGCTGCTGCCGATCGCCGGCATCAAGCCGCTGCAGGAGCCAGGCGTGTACCTGGCGGTGATGCGAGCCTCGGGCACCTACGACTACTCGCAACCAGCGACCCTGTTCACTCTTAGCGACATCGGTGTGTCCGCGCATCGCTACCGCGACCGCCTCGATGTGTTCGCCCAGGCCCTGGAAGGTGGCAAGGCGATGAACGGCGTCAACCTGGAAATCCATGACGACAAGGGCAAGCTGCTGGCCCAGGCCAGCACCGATAGCGATGGCCATGCCCAGCTGCCGATCACGCCCAAGGCCGACACGTTGATCGCCACCCAGGGTGTGCACACCACCCTGCTGCGCCTGAGCAGCGCGGCGCTGGACCTGGCCGAGTTCGACATCACCGGCCCGCAGGCCAACCCGCTGCAGTTCTTCATCTTCGGCCCGCGTGACCTGTATCGCCCCGGTGAAACGGTGTTGCTCAACGGCCTGCTGCGCGACCAGGACGGCAAGCCGGTCAAGGCGCAGCCAGTGAGCGTGGAAGTGCGTCGCCCGGATGAGCAGGTCAGCCGCAAGTTCGTCTGGGAAGCCGACGGCAATGGCCTGTACCAGTACCAGCTGCAGCTGGCCAGCGAGGCCCCGACCGGCCGCTGGCAACTGCTGCTCGACCTGGGCGGCGGGCGCAAGCAGGTGTATGAATTCCTCGTCGAAGACTTCCTGCCCGAGCGCCTGGCGCTGGAACTCAAGGGCAGCAGCAAACCGTTGTCTCCGGATCAGGATGCGCGCATCCAGGTCAATGGCCGTTACCTCTACGGCGCCCCGGCTGCCGGCAACCGCCTGAGCGGCCAGGCCTATGTTCGCCCGCTGCGCGAGGCGGTACCGGCGCTGCCTGGCTATCAGTTCGGCTCGGTCACCGAAACCGAGCTGAACCAGGACCTGGAGCTGGACGAAGTCACCCTCGACCAGGCCGGCAAGGCCGTGGTCGATATCGAAAGCCGCTGGGCCGAAGCCCGCTCGCCGCTGCAACTGACCGTACAGGCCAGCCTGCAGGAGTCCGGTGGCCGGCCGATCACCCGGCGCCTGGAACAACCCATCTGGCCGGCCGAGCGCCTGCCAGGCCTGCGTGGCCTGTTCGACGGCGAGGAAACCGACAGTGACGGGCCGGTGGAGTTCGAGTTCCTGGTGGCCGACCGCAACGGCAAGAAGCTGGCGGCCAACGACCTCAAGGTGCGGCTGGTACGCGAGCGCCGCGACTACTACTGGAACTACTCGCAGAGCGATGGCTGGAGCTACGCCTACAACGAGAAATTCCTCACCCAGAGCGAAGAGACCGTCAGCGTCAAGGCCGGCTCCACCGCCAAGCTGAGCTTCCAGGTGGAATGGGGCCCGTACCGTGTCGAGGTGGAGGATCCGGAGACGGGCCTGGTGTCCAGCGCGCGCTTCTGGGCCGGCTACCGCGCCCAGGACAACGCCGAAGGCGGCGCGGTGCGACCGGACCAGGTCAAGCTGGCACTGGACAAACCGGCCTACGCCGACGGCGCTACCGCCAAGGTCACCGTCACCCCGCCCGCAGCCGGCAGTGGCTACCTGATGATCGAGTCCAGCGATGGCCCGCTGTGGTGGCAGGAGATCGACGTGCCCGCCGAAGGCAAGACGTTCGACGTGCAACTGGACAAGCAGTGGGCCCGCCACGACCTGTACATCAGCGCGCTGGTGATCCGCCCGGGTGAGCGCAAGGCCAACGCCACGCCGAAGCGCGCGGTGGGCGTGCTGCACCTGCCGCTGAACCGCGCCGAGCGCAAGCTGGCGGTGAGCCTGCAGGCACCGGAGAAAATGCGCCCGAAACAGCCGCTGACCGTGAAGGTCAAGGCTGCAAATGCCGATGGCAGCGTGCCTGAACAGGTGCATGTGCTGTTGTCGGCGGTGGACGTGGGCATCCTCAACATCACCGACTTCAAGACCCCCGACCCGTTCGCCAGCCTGTTCGGGCGCAAGGCTTACGGTGCTGACCAGCTGGATATCTACGGCCAGTTGATCGAAGCCGGCCAGGGCCGCCTGGCCAGCCTGGCATTTGGTGGTGACGCAGCGATGGCCAAGGGTGGCAAGCGCCCCAACACCACGGTGACCATCGTCGCCCAGCAGAGCCTGCCGGTGACCCTGGACGACAAGGGCGAGGGCCAGGCCACGGTCGATATCCCTGACTTCAATGGCGAACTGCGGCTGATGGCCCAGGCCTGGACCGAGGAACAGTTCGGCATGGCCGAAGGCAAGACCGTGGTCGCCGCGCCGTTGATCGCCGAGCTCTCGGCACCGCGTTTCCTGGCCGGTGGCGACCGCACCAGCCTGGCGCTGGACCTGGCCAACCTGTCGGGCCGTGCCCAGCAGCTGAACGTTGAAATCAGCACTGAAGGGCAGCTGAGCCTGGCGGCCAACGCCGTGCAGAACGTTGCCCTGGCTGAAGGCCAGCGCTCGACGCTGATGATCCCGGTACAGGCCCAGGGAGGTCTGGGGCAGGGCAAGGTGCATGTGCGGGTCACTGGCCTGCAACTGCCGAACGAGCCGACCGGCGCGTTCGAGCGCGAGTGGACGCTGGGCGTGCGCCCGGCCTACCCGGCGATGCTCAAGCACTACCGCGTGGCCTTGAAGGACCAGCCATGGACCCTGCCTGAAGCAGACCTGGCCGCCTTCGAACCCGCCGGGCTTGAAGCCAGCCTGGCCTTGTCGAGCCGGCCACCGCTGAACCTGGCCGAGCAGATCCGTGCCCTCGAAGCCTACCCCTACGGTTGCCTGGAGCAGACCACCAGCGGCCTCTACCCGTCGCTGTATGCCGATGCCGACAGCCTCAAGCGCCTGGGCATCAAGGGTGAGCCAGCCGATGTGCGCAAGCGCAAGATCGAGATGGGTATCGAGCACCTGCTGGGCATGCAGCGTTACAACGGCAGCTTCGGCCTGTGGAGCTCGGACAGCGAAGAAGAATACTGGCTGACCGCCTATGTCACCGACTTCCTGCTGCGCGCCCGTGACCAAGGCTATGGTGTGCCGGCCGAAGCGCTGAAGAAGGCCAGCGAGCGCCTGCTGCGCTACCTGCAGGAGCGCAACCTGATCGAAGTCGACTACAGCGAGAACGCCGAACACACCCGCTTCGCCGTGCAGGCCTATGCGGCATTGGTGCTGTCGCGCAGCCAGCAGGCGCCGCTGGGTGCCCTGCGTGGCCTGTTCGAACGCCGCGCCGACGCCCGCTCTGGCCTGCCACTGGTGCAACTGGCGGTGGCGCTGGACAAGATGGGCGACAAGCCGCGTGCCGAGCAGGCCCTGCAGGCAGGCCTGGGCATCAGCCGCGGTAAAGGCTGGATGGCCGACTATGGTAGCGCCCTGCGCGACCAGGCACTGATCCTGGCGCTGCTGCAGGAAAGCAACCTGGCCAGCCGCCAGGTCGACCAGCGCCTGTTCGCCCTGTCGGATGAGCTGGCGGCCAACCGCTGGCTGTCGACCCAGGAGCGTAATGCGCTGTTCCTGGCCGGCCGTGGCCTGCTAGGCAAGCCGGAAGGCCAGTGGCAGGCGCGCCTGGACAGCGCGGGCGAAGTGCGCGAGTTCAACAATGCCGAGGCCGGCATGAAGCTCGAAGGCCCGTTGCTGGCTTCGCCATTGAGTGTGCAGAACCAAGGCAGCGAAACGCTGTACCAGCAACTGACCTTGTCGGGTTACCCACGCCAGGCGCCTGCGGCCGGTGGCAACGGCATGCAGATCCGCCGTGAGTACCTGGGCATGAATGGCCAGCCGTTGGACCTGCACAACCTGCGCAGCGGTGACCTGGTGCTGGTGCACCTGGCGCTCAAGGCCGAAGACCGGGTGCCGGATGCGCTGGTGGTGGACTTGCTACCGGCAGGCCTGGAACTGGAGAACCAGAACCTGGCGCAGAGTGCCGCCAGCCTGGACAACGCCAGCAGTGCGGTGAAGGAATGGCGCGAGTCGATGCAGAATGCCAGCGTGGTGCACCAGGAGTATCGCGATGACCGTTATGTCGCTGCGCTCAAGCTGGACAGTTACGGCACCACCCACCTGCTGTACCTGGCTCGGGCAGTGACCCCAGGCACCTACCGCGTGCCGCCGCCGCAGGTCGAATCGATGTACCGGCCAAACCTGCAGGCTGTGGGGGATGGGCAAGGGGAGATGACCGTAAAAGCCCGCTAAGCACCTGCCTTGCGCGCACTATGTGGGAGCGGCCTTGTGTCGCGAAAGGGCCGCAAAGCGGCCCCGGCATTTCAAGCGGCGGAGCTGAGATCCTGGGGCTGCTGCGCAGCCCTTTCGCGACACAAGGCCGCTCCCACAGGTCCGAGCCGGGCAGTTCAATGTCAGTGAATCACCCAGCTCATCACCCACAACCCCAGCAGCAGCCAGATGATCCCGAGGATGATCGAGGCGCGCATGAACGCGCGGATTGCCGAGTACAGCAGCACCAGCCCGATGATCAGGGCGAGGATGCTGAGCAGCGAGGTCTCCATGCCCAAGGTGCGCGCCAGGCCATCGATGAAATTGCCACCGGCACTGGCCAGCAGGTTGAACAGCCCGCTCAATGCGTCGACGATGAAGCGGATCAACGACCCCAGCGCCTGGCCCAGCCACTCGAAAAAACCTTCTACATGCATAGTTGCTTCCTGATGAACGAATCGGCGATGTTGCCGTTCCCAAGCCTTTGGCCATCACCTGGCCAGGTCGGTTCCCGATGCCAAGCTTAACGCGGCCGCGTACCCGTGCGGGCAGGCTGTTGCGCGCCACAGTGATCGGCATGCTGGTGCTGTTCGGCCTGTTGTGGCTGGCCGACCGCCTCTGGCCGCTGCCCATGCCCGGCGACGACCTGGCCCGGGTGGTGCTGGCCGAGGACGGCACGCCGTTGTGGCGCTTTGCCGATGCCGATGGCGTGTGGCGCTACCCGGTCAGCCCCGACGAGGTCTCGCCGCTGTATCTGCAGGCGCTGCTGACCTACGAGGACCGCTGGTTCTACAGCCACCCCGGGGTCAACCCGTTGGCCCTGGCCCGCGCAGCCTGGCTGAACCTGCGTGGCGGGCGTGTGGTGTCGGGCGGCAGCACGCTGTCGATGCAGGTCGCGCGCCTGCTCGACCCGCATGAACGCACCCTGGCCGGCAAAATGCGCCAGCTGTGGCGCACGGCGCAGCTGGAATGGCATTTGTCCAAGCGCGAAATCCTGCAGATCTACCTGGACCGCGCGCCTTTCGGCGGCACCCTGCAGGGCGTGGCGGCCGCCAGTTGGGCATACCTGGGCAAGTCGCCCATGCACCTGACCCCGGCCGAAGCGGCGCTGCTGGCCGTGCTGCCCCAGGCGCCCAGCCGCCTGCGCCCGGACCGCCACCCCGAGCGTGCCCAGCGCGCCCGGGACAAAGTGCTGCAACGCCTGGCCGAATACCAGGTGTGGCCGGCCCAGCAAATCCGTGAGGCAGGTGAAGAACCGCTGGTGCTGGCGCCACGTCAGGAACCGGCCCTGGCGCCGCTGCTGGCCCGGCGCCTGAACAGCGCCGACAGCCCGCCGCTGATCCGCACCACGCTCGACGCCGCGCTGCAGCGGCGCCTCGAAGACCTGCTGCTGGGCTGGCGCGCACGGTTGCCGGAGCGCACCTCCGCCGCCATCCTGGTGGTCGATGCGCAGACCATGGCGGTGCGTGCCTACCTGGGCTCCATCGACCTGGCCGACGAGCGCCGCTTCGGGCATGTCGACATGGTGCGTTCGTTGCGCTCGCCGGGCTCCACCCTCAAGCCGTTCCTCTACGGCATGGCGCTGGATGACGGCCTGATCCATTCCGAGTCGTTGCTGCAGGATGTGCCGCGACGCTATGGCGACTATCGCCCCGGCAACTTCTCCATGGGGTTCAGCGGGCCGGTGTCTGCCAGTTCGGCGCTGGCGCTGTCGCTCAACCTGCCGGCGGTGCAGCTGCTGGAGGCCTACGGCCCGAAACGCTTTGCCGCGCAACTGCGCATGGCGGGCATGCCGCTGATACTGCCGCCCCTGGCCGAGCCCAACCTGTCATTGATCCTGGGGGGCGCGGGCAGCCGCCTGGAGGATCTGGTGGGTGGCTACGCTGCGCTGGCGCGTGGTGGCAACAGTGCGCGGGTACGCCTGCAACCGCAGGATCCGTTGCTGGAACGGCGCCTGCTGTCACCAGGGGCTGCTTGGATCATCCGGCGTATCCTCAGCGGCCAGGCGCGCCCCGACCGCGACCCGCATGCCGAGCTGGTACAACGCCCGCAACTGGCCTGGAAAACCGGCACCAGCTATGGCTTTCGCGATGCCTGGTCGATCGGTGTGGGCCCGCGCTACCTGATCGGCGTATGGATCGGCCGCCCCGACGGCACACCGGTACCCGGCCAATTCGGGCTTGCTTCGGCGGCGCCGCTGATGCTGCAGGTGCACGACCTGCTGAGCAACCGTGACAGCCAGCGTGGCATCGGCGTGCCGGTGGAGCGGGTGCCTGCCAATGTTGGCGTGGCGGCGATCTGTTGGCCGCTGGGCCAGCCGATGAACAAACAGGACCGCAACTGCCGGCGTCAGCGTTTCGCCTGGACCCTGGACGGCACTACGCCGCCAACCCTGCAGGCCGCCGACCAGCCACTCGGCCTGGGCCTGCGCGAAAGCGTATGGGTCAACGACCAGGGGCTGCGCGTCGATGGCAGTTGCCCGGGCGCCAAGGCCCGCGACATCGCCCTATGGCCCGCCCCGCTGGAGCCTTGGCTGCCACGCGTGGAACGGCGTGCGGCGCGCCTGCCGGCCATCGACCCGGCCTGCCCGCCGCAGGTGCCGGCCAGCGCGCCACCGCTTTCGATCGTGGGCGTGCGCCCGGGCGACAACCTGCGCCGCCCGGCCACCAGCAGCGAACCGTTGCAACTGTATGTGTCGGCGCTGGGCGGCGGCGGGCGGCGCTGGTGGTTCCTCAACGGCCAGCCATTGGGCGAAACCCAGGGGCAGGACAGCCTGCTGGTGCGCTTCCAACAGGTAGGCCAGGCGGAAATCAGCGCGCTGGATGAAAGCGGCGAGACGGCGCGCGTGGCGTTCCAGGTCAGCGAGTAGCTGTTCGACGAGGGCCGAGGCAGCACCTACGCTTGCAAGTAACGGGTGTGACCGGCTGGCGCCCCTGATGCCTGTCAGTCAAGCAATTTGGGGCCGCTTTGCGGCCCTTCGCGGGCACGCCCGCTCCCACAGTTCAGGAAATGCGCGATCTCGGTGGGAGCGGGCACGCCCGCGAAGGGCTGCAACGCAGCCCCAGGGAACATGGAGCGCCCTATGCGTCCTCTGGCCGTGCCCCTGTTGTTGCTGCCTTGGGCGCTTGCGGCCCATGCCGAGCCTTTGCCGGGTTTTCTCGACAGCCATGAGTACGAACGTCGCCTGCCCGGCGCCAACCTGCCGATAGACGCCTACCGCCCGGTCAGCGCTCACCTGCAGCTGGCCGGGGTGGATGGCGACAGCCCCGCGTGGGCGCCTGCGGATACCCCGCTGGTGCTGCATAAAGTGCGCTTCGAAGGCGGCACGGTGTTCCCCTTGAGCGACCTGCGCGAACACTACCAACCGCTGATCGGGCGTCAGACCACGTTGGGCGAGCTGCAGCAGTACACCGCGCGTCTGACCCAGCGCTATCGGCAGGAAGGCTACCTGTTGTCATACGCCTACCTGCCGCCGCAGGAGGTGGCCGATGGCCGGGTCAATGTGGTGCTGGTCGAAGGCTATATCCGTGATTACCGCGTGGACGGCGATATTGGCCCGGCCAGCGCCTATCTGCACCAGCTGCTGGAGCGGCTTGCCACCGAGCGCCCGCTGACCCGGGAAACGCTGGAGCGCTACCTGGGCCTGGCCGAGCGCCTGCCGGGGGTGACGATAGAGCCGCAGCTGGCCGTGGCGCAAACCGCTGATGGTGCTGCGCGGTTGACCGTGCATGCGCAGCGCAAGCCGTTCAGTGCTGCTGTTACCGTTGCTGATGGCAACCGCGACGATGCGCAGGCGCTGCTGACGGCAACCAGCCACGCCCAGACCCGCTTTGCCGAACAGATCGAGGCCAGCCTGTTGCTGCCGCCGGGGGATGACCAAGTGCATTACCAGCGCCTGGCCTACAGCCAGTACCTGGACGCGGGCGGCAGCCAGCTGCTGCTGTCGGCTTCGCGCTACCGCAGCGAGCCCGGCACGCGGATTCGTCTGGACGATGGCCGTGACATCACCCGCAAGCGCGACAGCGATCGCTATGCGATCGGCCTGCGCCAGCCGGTGATCGTCAGGCCGGATGAATGGATGGTGGTGCAGGGGCAGGTGTATTCGGTCAGTGAGCACTTCGAGGACCGGGTGGATGGGTTGCCATCGGCACGGGACTACGACACCTACGTGCGTGCGCTGTCATTCGAGGGCGACTGGCGCAAGGTGGAAGAGGGCCGTTTGCGTATCGTCAGCGCCGGGGTCTATCAGGGCCTGGATTACCTGGGGGCGCGCAGCGATGCCGACTACAATCTGGATTTTCTGCGGTTGCGGCTTTCCGGCCTGCAAAGTGACACGTTGCTCGGTAACTGGCAGGGGGTGATGTCCGGGGCGTTGTACTGGAGTGATGACCGCTTGCCCGACAGCGAGCGTGCGGGGTTTGGCGGGCAGAGTTTCGGCCGTGGCTACCCGCGCGACCAGGCGGACGGGGACAAGGGCTGGGGTGTGGCTTACGAGGTGAATTACAGCATGCACGCCAACTGGCTGGCGTTGGTGCAGCCCTATGCGGTGTTGGATACGGCGCAGGCCTGGCATAACCGGGGGCCTGTGGAGGATGCCCACCTGGCTTCGGCGGCGCTTGGTGTGCGGTTGGGCGATGGGCGCTTGTTCAATGTGGCGCTGGAGCTGGCCAAGCCTTTGGCGGATGTGGCATTGGACAGCCTAAATCGTGGGCCACGCGTGACGTTAAAACTGGCTATCCAGTTGTAACAGGTGAACCGAGGATCTGTAGGAGCAGCCTTGTGCTGCGAAGAGGCCATTTCAGGCGCAATCTTTTGTAAGCCATGAGGGCCCTTTCGCAGCGCAAGGCTGCTCCTACAAAAAAGCGGTGCGCCTATCGGTAACTCAATGGGTAGTAAACCGCTGATGCACCGGCGACGAACTGGGTGTCAGCGCCAGGGCCAGCTGGGTGCGGTTGTGCATGTGGGTCAGGCGCAGCACCTGCGACACATACAGCTTCACGGTGTTCTCGGTAATGCCCAGCTCACAGGCGATCTGGTAGTTGGTCTTGCCCTTGCCCACCAGGCGGGCCACCTCCAGCTGGCGTGGCGACAGCTTCCCGAACGCCGCTGGCAGCTCGCTTTCGCTTTCTTCCACATCCGTGGCACGTCGATGAGTACCTTGGCCCCGGGCCTTTTCCAAATCCTGGTAGAGCTCGTCAATCGATTCGGCCAGATCCTGCAGGCGCTGATTCAATCCGCCGAGGTCGTGGAAGTTGCGCTGGCGTTCCAGCAATGCCTCTTCCTGCCGACGTACGCCTTCAAGCAGTTCATCGAGCTCCACCGGCTTCTGGTAGTAATCGGCAAAGCCTTCGCGCAGCGCGCGGATCACGTCCTGTTTCTCGGCACGCCCGGTCAACATGATGGCTTCGAACATGCGCTGGCTGCCGTCGACCTCCTTCAGGGTGCGCATCAGTTCAACGCCATCCCGTCCCGGCATGTGCAGGTCGCAGATAAGCAGACCGATGGCTGGGTCTGCCATATAGCGCTCGATGGCTTCGTCAGCAGAATGGGCCGGTACGCAAACATAGCCCTTGGTTTCGAGGAATTCACAGAGTTGTTCGACAATGACCGGTTGGTCATCCACCACCAAAACCTTCAACTCACTCACTTGTCTGGACACGATCCACTCCCTGTTCGTATACGGCCCTGCTCCCGGGCCAGACGCTCTGGCAGTTTAAAAGTAGTCGCACCAAGCGAATATGTACAAGTTTTGTACAAGGTGTCGGACCACAGGCTAGCTCATTGGACCCATACCGCTGTCAACAGAAAGCCGGCCAGCACATAGGGGACGAACGCCTGCTTGTCACCCATTTCTTCGGTCAGGGCCTGCAAACGCTTTTTCACCTTTGGGTTGAGCAAGGTCCACAGGCGCCGGCGGGTGAGCAGCCACAGCAGCACGCTGACACCGGCGCCGATGAAGGTGCCAAGCACGTATTGCGGGCTGGTGGCCAGGGCCAGGGCGCCCATCAGCTTGACGTCATCGGCGCCTAAACGGCCGAGCATGTAACCGGGCAGCGTCAGCAGCATGACGATGGCCAGCGCCCAGCCTGCATCGCTGGCATCGGCACCGATCCAGCTGTGGCCGGTGGCGAACAGCCAGGCTAGGGCGCAGGTAGCCACGCCAAGGGTGAGCATGTTGGATATCTGGCGT
The DNA here is from genome assembly GCF_040546125.1 of Pseudomonas sp. UYEF17. NCBI lineage: Bacteria > Pseudomonadati > Pseudomonadota > Gammaproteobacteria > Pseudomonadales > Pseudomonadaceae > Pseudomonas > Pseudomonas sp. UYEF17. The sequence goes on along the minus strand of NZ_JBEPNE010000014.1, from coordinate 23,792 downwards.
TGACGCACGTCCTGTTCGGAGCACAAGGCAAGCCACAGCAGGAGAACAATGCTTTGCATTGGCAGGTCGCCCTTCCCAAATGTTGAACACATCTACCCGGTCAGTCAGGTTTCCTTAAGTGAAGATAGACGGGAACCTGCGGGGAGTGGAGCGGGAGAAAGAAAAAGGCGTGGCCGGGATGGATTTTGTCGTAGCTGGCACAGGTACTTGCCGTTGAAAATCCTGCGCGACCCCTGTGGGAGCGGGCGAGCCCGTGCCATCCACCGCGGTGCCTGCTTCGCGGGCATGCCCGCTCCCACAGGTCCGCGGCGCCCATGGAGTTTGTGTTTGAACGTTACTTCTTGCTCCCCGGCGGGTAGTTGGCCAACACCTTGGTCACGGTGTTCTGGATCGCGCTGTTGCGTTCCTCGGGGCTTGGCGGGTAGTTGTTCATGATCTGCTCGGCACTGCCGCGCCACACCAGCTTGCTGTCACGCCCATCGAAGAGGTCGATCTGGATGGTGGCGACCTTGTAGTCGACGCTGCGGGTTTCGTTGTACATCGGCCCACCCCAGTAGCCGCCCCAGTAGCCCCCCCAGCCACCGCCGTAGTTGGTGGTGATCTGTTGCTGGCGCTGCTCGACGATCAGGTACGCGCGCACTGTCAGGTCTGGCCGCGCGCCACTTTGCACCGGGCGCAGGCCGCGCTGGTCGAGTTGGTTTGCCACTGCCTGGCGAATGCGCTGCTCGGTCAGGTCGCTCTTGATTCGTGGGTCGTCCGGGCGGTACTGCAGGCCTGGTTCCTGCCATGCCCAGCTGCGGTAGGCGGCAAAGTCACGGCTGGCATCGAAATCCTGCTGGACGTTATTGCTGGAGCAGGCGGCGAGCAACAACGCGAATGACAGTAGAACGAGACGGCGCAACATGATGGTTCTCCGTTGGATATCAACTGGGAGGATAGCCGTTGAGCGCCTTGTGCACAGAATCGCGCAGGGCGCTTTCGCGTTCACGCGGCGAGTCCTTGTCGCTGCCGCTTTCGGCGCTGGCACTCCATACCGGCTGGCCGCTGCGGGCGTCGTACAGGTCGATACGCACCACCATCACTTGCACCTCATAGGTGCGCACGATGGGCACGCTGGCATAGCCACCATAGCCATGGCGGTAGCCGCCATAACCGACACCACCGTAGGGGTACGGGCCGTAGTAAGGGTCGTAGGCATCGTAGTCACGTACCTGGCGCAAGCGCTTTTCCAGGCGTATGTCGGCGCTGACCAGCAAGTCGCCGGGGCCGCCCCGGGCGGGGCGCAGGCCATGCTGGTCCAGCGCGCCGCTGACGGCATCGGCCAGTTGCCCCGGGTCGGTATCGACCGAGCCACTGGGCAACTGGCCGTTGCGCCAACTCCAGCTACGGTAGTGCCCGTAATCTCGGGCCGGTGTCGGGTAGGCACTGGCATCGAAGGTGCTGGCCGCCTGGGCAGGCGCCGGTGGTAACGGGCGGCTGCTGGCCACATAGGGGTTGCTGCCCTGGCAGCCAGCCAGGGCAAGCGGCAGCACGGCCAGGCACAACAGACGGTACGGCATGTATTCCTCCCGGCGGGCAGGTCAGCGGGGGCGGCAGACCCAGTGCAGGTAGCGGCCGAGCCCGGCGAAGCTGGGGTGTCGACGGTAGGCCAGTTCCATTTCCAGCAGGTCGAGCAGCTCGGCCTTGCCTTGGAATTCCTTGGGCATGTAGTCGTGGAACACCCGCACGCCACTTTCGCTTTCAACCTGCCACATAGGATCAAGTTGCGCCCTGAGTTCGCGTGGATCAAGCGGTTTTTGCGGGGTCAGGCTCTGCTTTTCACCTTCCAGCCGGTTGCTGCGCAACTTGCGGAAATGGCCCTTGAGCAGGTTGCGATAGACCAGGGCGTCGCGGTTGTAGAAGGCCAGCGACAGCCACCCGGAAGGGGCCGTGAGCTGGTGCAGCACCGGCAGGATGCTTTCGGGCTCGGCCAGCCATTCGAGTACGGCGTGGCATAGCACCAGGTCGTAGGGTTCGGTCAGCTGGCCGAGCAGGTCTTGCCAGGGGGCCTGGATGAAGGTGGCCGGTTGGCCGGCTTCGGCAAAGCGCGCCCGTGCGCCGTCGAGCATCGGCGCGGCGGGTTCGGCCAGGGTCAGCTGGTGGCCGCGCTGGGCCAGCCACAAGGCCATGTGACCCAACCCGGCACCAATGTCGAGGATGCGCAGCGGGCGGTCGGGCAGTGCTTCGGCCAGGTCGGCCTGCAGCACGGCCAGGCGGATGGCGCCCTTGGCGCCGCCGTAGATCTTCTCGGCAAAGCGGGTGGCCAGCTCATCGAAGTGACGGTCGTTCATCGGGCGAAGCGCCTCTCGCTGTCGGCCAGCTTGGCTCGCACTACCTGGTCCATGTCCAGGCCCAGTTCGCTGCACAGCAGCAACAGGTACAGCACCACATCGCCGATTTCCTGGCCGGCATGGGCCAGCTTGTCGGCGGGCAGCTGGCGCGATTGGTCTTCGCTCAGCCACTGGAAGATTTCCACCAGCTCGGCCATTTCGACGCTGGCGGCCATGGCCAGGTTCTTCGGGCTGTGGAAGCCACGCCAGTCGTTGTTGTCGCGGATCTGGTGCAGGCGTTGGGTGAGTTCTTGCAGGTTCATCGGGGGTCTCCTAATGCTGCATAGCTTCTGCGCAGGCCCGATGCAAAGCAAGCGTATACCGCCAAGACAGGCATGCTCCCTGTAGGAGCGGCCTTGTGTCGCGATGGGGCGCGAAGCGGCCCCAAATTATCAGCTTCGCCGCTGGCATCGCCGGGGCCGCTTTGCGGCCCATCGCGACACAAGGCCGCTCCTACAGAGGTGCCCAGCGCCCGACCATATGCAGAACCCCTCCATGCCCATCCAGCCGCAGCTCTCCCGCAGCCCCCGCCTCACTGGCACCGAGCACCACCTCCGACGGCAACCGCACCGGTTTGCGGAAATCCACCTCGAAGGCATAGCCACTGTGCGGCAGGTGCCCGCGCAGTGCCGCCAGGGCCATGGCCTTGCTCCACATGCCATGGGCAATGGCCGTGGGGAAGCCGAACAGCCGCGCACTGGCTGCGCTGAGGTGGATCGGGTTGTAGTCCCCGCAGACCTTGGCATAACGCCGGCCGATATCGCTGTCGGCGTACCAGCGGGTCGCCTCTGGCAACGCTTGCGGTTCGTCCTCGGCAGGCTCACCTGCCTCGCTTTCCAGCTTCAACCCGCGCACCAGCATGCGGCTGGTCTCGCGCCAGAGCAGGCCGATGCCGTCTTCGGCTTCGGTGACCAGGTCGAAGGTGCCGCCCTTGGCATGCGCTTGCAGATTGCCTGCATGCACCGCAAAGCGCAGCCCTTCGATACCGCCCAGTGGGCGCAGCACCTCGATGCGGTTGTGCAGGTGCACCAGGCCGAGCAGCGGGAAGGGGAAGTTTGGCGCGGTCATCAACTGCAACTGCAGCGTGAACGCCATGACATGTGGATAAGTACCCGGCAGGCGGCCATCGTCGGTGAAGTGGCACAGCCGACGATAAGCGGCCAGGTTGCTCGGCTGGACGCGGATGAAGCAGCGCAGGCCGTCGTCCGGCAGCTGGTCGCCGCTGATGCTGCGCTTGCTGGCCGCGCGTAGGTACAGGCTGGCGCGCGAAGCCGGGCTGTGCAGGTCGTGCCAGTGTCGGCTCATGTTCAGGCCCCCATCAAGGCCTGGCCGCATACCCGCAGCACCTGGCCGTTGACTGCGCCGGAGCCCGGCTGGCTGAGCCAGGCGATGGCTTCGGCGACATCCTGCGGGCGGCCGCCCTGGCCCAGCGAACTCAAGCGTCGCCCGGCCTCGCGCAGGCCCATGGGCATGGCGGCGGTCATGTGGGTTTCGATGAAACCGGGTGCCACGGCATTGATGCTGCCGCCGCGCTCGGCGAGCCGGGGCGCCCACGCCTGGGCCAGGCCGATCAGCCCGGCCTTGCTCGCGGCATAGTTGGCCTGCCCGCGATTGCCGGCGATGCCGCTGACCGAGGCCAGCAGGGTGATACGTGCGTTTTCACCCAGGGCGCCGTTGTCGTACAGCGCCTGGGTCAGCACCTGCGGTGCCTTGAGGTTGACCGCCAGCACCGCGTCCCAGTATTCCGGGGTCATATTGGCCAGGGTCTTGTCACGGGTGATACCGGCGTTGTGCACCACGATGTCGATGCCATCGGGCAGGGCTGCAAGCAGTTGCGTTGCCGCGTCGCCGGCGCAGATGTCCAGGGGCAGCGCCTTGCCGCCCAGGCGTGCGGCCAGGGCGTCGAGGTCCTGGCTAGCTTGCGGCACATCCAGCAGCAGTACGTCGGCACCGTCCCGGGCCAGGGTTTCGGCAATGGCGGCACCGATGCCGCGCGCGGCACCGGTTACCAGGGCGCGGCGCCCAGCCAGCGGCCGGGTCCAGTCCTCGACCTGGCTGGCGCAGGCATGCAGGCGCAGCACCTGGCCGGAGATGAAGGCGCTTTTGGGCGAGAGGAAGAAGCGCAGGGCACCTTCCAGCTGGTCTTCCGCGCCGGGGCCGACATACAGCAATTGCGCGGTCGCACCGTTGCGCAGTTCCTTGGCCAGCGAGCGGTTGAAGCCTTCCAGGGCCCGTTGGGCAATGCTGGCCAACGGGTCGTCGAGGCTTTCTGGTGCGCGGCCCAGCACCACCACATGGGCGCACGGCGCCAGGCTGCGCAGCAGTGGCTGGAAAAATTCGCGCAACTGCTTCAACGCGTCGCTGTCGGACAGGTGACTGGCATCGAATACCACGGCCTTGATCTTCGGCCCCAGGCCAGCCACCCACGCTTCGGCCTGGAGTTTGTCGGTATTGAAGCTGTAAAGCGTGTCGGTTAGGCGCGGGGCAATGGCTTCGACCTGGCTCGCCAGTGGCCCGCCACCCAGTACCAGGGCACCCTCGACCGGGCGCAGGCGGCCGGCCTGCCAGCGCTCCAGCGGCGCCGGGCGTGGCAGGCCAAGGGCATCCACAAGACGGCGGCCGAGGTTGGAGTTGGCAAAGCCGAGGTAGCGATCGCTCATGAGTGGGTCTCCCGGAAGGCAAGCTTGAAAGTGTGGACCAACTTTGTGGCAAGGTCGTTCGAATGCGGTAAAAACACCTAGGCTGTACGGATCAAATTGTTTCAGGAGGAACAAGCGCATGCGTTCACTTCGCCGGGTCGCGATCCTGGGCGGCAACCGAATTCCCTTCGCCCGCTCCAATGGCGCCTACGCCACGGCCAGCAACCAGGCGATGCTCACCGTCGCCCTCGAAGGGCTGATCGAACGCTACCGCTTGCATGGGTTGCGCATGGGGGAAGTGGTGGCCGGTGCGGTGCTCAAGCACTCGCGTGACATGAACCTGACCCGTGAGTGCGTGCTGGGCTCGCGGCTGTCGCCGCAGACGCCGGCCTACGACATCCAGCAAGCCTGCGGCACCGGGCTGGAGGCGGCGTTGCTGGTGGCCAACAAGATTGCCCTGGGGCAGATCGACTGCGGCATTGCCGGCGGCGTGGACACCACCTCCGATGCGCCGATTGCGGTAAACGAAGGCCTGCGCCACATCTTGCTGCAGGCCAACCGCGGCAAAAGCCTGGGCGAGCGGCTCAAGCCATTCCTCAAGCTGCGCCCTCACCACCTGAAGCCCGAATTGCCGCGCAACGGCGAGCCGCGCACCGGGTTGTCGATGGGCGAGCATTGCGAACGCATGGCCCAGGCCTGGCGCATTGGCCGTGCCGAACAGGACGAGCTGGCGCTGCTCAGCCACCAGGCGCTGGCTGCCGCGTATGCCGAAGGTTGGCAGGATGACCTGCTGACGCCGTTTCTGTCGTTGACCCGTGATAACAACCTGCGCCCCGACCTGACCCTGGAGCAACTGGCCAGGCTCAAGCCGGCCTTCGATCGCAGCGGGCAGGGCACGCTGACGGCGGGCAATTCCACACCGCTGACCGATGGTGCTTCGCTGGTGTTGCTGGGCAGCGAGGAATGGGCCGAGCAGCAGGGGCTGTCGGTGCTGGCCTATCTGGTCGATGGCGAAACCGCTGCGGTGGATTTCGTCAATGGTCGCGAAGGCTTGCTGATGGCGCCGGTGTATGCGGTGCCGCGGCTGCTGGCGCGCAATGGCCTGACGCTGCAGGACTTTGACTATTACGAGATTCACGAAGCCTTTGCTGCCCAGGTGCTGTGCACGCTCAAGGCCTGGGAAGATGCCGATTATTGCCGTGAGCGGTTGGGGCTGGATGCGCCGCTCGGGGCGATCGACCGCAGCAAGCTCAACGTCAAGGGCAGTTCGCTGGCGGCCGGGCACCCGTTTGCCGCGACCGGGGGGCGGATATTGGCCAACCTGGCCAAGTTGCTGGCGAGGGCGGGGAAGGGGCGGGGGTTGATTTCGATCTGTGCGGCGGGTGGGCAGGGGGTGACCGTCATCGTCGAGCGCTGAAGCCACGCCTTGTGGGAGCGGCCTTGCGTCGCGAAAGGGGCGCGAAGCGGCCCCGGGGTTTCAGCGTCACAGCAAAAATTGTTGGGGCCGCTTTGCGGCCCTTTCGCGACACAAGGCCGCTCCCACAGAGACCGCGCCTGACTTGACCACGAATCAGCTGTTAGGCTTGTCTGGTCAGAACTACAAGAAACCGCCATGCCGATCATCGGACACCCCCGCGCCATACCGGCGCTGGACTACCTGCCCAGGCCACTCTATGCCCGTGCCGAAAGCCTCGGCGCCGGCTCCTGGACCACCCGCCACCAGCACGACTGGGTGCAGTTCTCCTACGCCATCAGCGGCGTTCTCGGGGTGTATACCCACGAAGGCAGCTACTTCGCCCCGCCCCAGTGGGGCGTGTGGATACCAGCCGATGCCGAACACGAAGTGGTCACCTCTATGCAGGCCGAAATGCGCAGCCTTTACGTGCGCCGGGATGCCTGCCCGTGGGCACCGGAGCAATGCCGGGTACTGGAAGTGACCCCGCTGGCGCGCGAACTGATCAAGCAGTTCTGCCTGTTCCCGGCCGACTACCCGGAGGGTGACAGCGCCGAGGCGCGGCTGGTGGCGGTGCTGCTCGACCAGTTGCGCATGCTGCCCGAGGTCGGTTTTTCGCTGCCACTGCCACGGCACCCGGGGTTGCTGGCGCTGTGCAATGGTCTGATCGCTGCACCGGACCAGTCGCAGACCTTGCAGCAGTGGGCGCGAGAGTTGGGGTGCTCGGAGAAGACGCTGATGCGGCTGTTCCAGCGGGAGACGGGCTTGAGTTTTCGCAACTGGCGGCAGCGTATGCGGCTGTTGTCATCGCTGGCGTTGCTGGAGGCGGGGGAGAGTGTGACCGAGGCGGCGTTGGGGTGTGGGTATGACTCCACCTCGGCTTACATTGCGGCGTTCAAGCAATTGTTCGGCGCGACGCCAGGAGAATTGAGGCTTTAGTGATTGGTCGCCTGTGCCGGCCTCTTCGCGGGCGCGCCCGCTCCCACAGGATCACCGCAGCTTTGCAAGCTGTGCAGTACCTGTGGGAGCGGGCGTGCCCGCGAAGAGGCCGGCGCAGGCAACACATCAGGTACGGAACCTGCGCACCAGCGCATCCAGCTCATTGGACAACCCGGCCAGGCTCTCCGAATCCATCCGCGCCGCCTGGGCCAGTTCGGCCACCAGTTGCGCATCGCCGTGAATCTGGCTGATGTGCCGGTTGATGTCCTCGGCCACCTGGTGCTGCTCTTCGGCCGCCGTGGCGATCTGGGTGTTCATGTCGCGGATCACATCCACCGACTCGCGGATCTGCCCGAAGCTGTCACGGGCCAGGCCGATGCGGCTCACCGACTGCTGTGAAACCTCCAGGCTGGCGTGCATCTGTGCGGCCACTTCGGCAGTGCGGCTGGCCAGGTTGCCCAGCAGGCCGTCGATCTCGGCGGTGGAGTCGGCAGTGCGCTTGGCCAGCGCCCGCACCTCGTCGGCAACCACGGCAAAGCCACGGCCCTGCTCGCCGGCCCGGGCCGCTTCGATGGCGGCGTTGAGCGCCAGCAGGTTGGTCTGTTCGGCAATCGAGCGGATGGTGCCGAGGATCGACTGGATGGCGTTGCTGTCACGCTCCAGCTGCTGGATCGACTGCGCCGACTGCTCGATCTCCTGGCTCAGGCGATCGACGCTATGTACCGCGGCATCGATCTGCTGCTGGCCTTCGCGGGCCTGTTGCTGGCCGCTATCGGCCGACTGCGCCGCCTGGCTGCAGGAACGTGCCACTTCGTTGGCAGTGGCGACCATTTCGTGGAAGGCGGTAGAGACCATGTCCACCGCTTCGCGCTGGCGGCCTGCAGCTTCGGCCATGTCGCTGGAAACGCGGGTCGAGCTGCTGGAGGTGCTGAGGATCTTGCTGGCGGCAGCACCGATGTGCTGGATCAGGCTGCGAATGGCACCGAGGAACTGGTTGAACCAGCTGGCCAGTTGCGCGGTTTCGTCGCGGCCACGGATCTCCAGGTTGCGGGTCAGGTCGCCCTCGCCCTGGGCGATATCTTCCAGGCCGCTGGTGACGCTGTTGATCGGGCGTACGATCAGCTTGGCGAAGGTGGCACCGACCACGGCGAACAGCGCGGCCAGTACCAGGGCCACCACGCCGATCAGCCAGGTCAGGCGGGTGGTGGTCTGCATCACTTCGCTTTGTTCGATCAGGCCGATCAAGGTCCAGCCCAGCTGTTCGTCCGGGTAGATGTTGGCCATGTAGCGCACGCCATTCAGCTCCACTTCGGCCAGCCCCTTGCCGTGCTTGGCCAGCTCGGCGTAGCCGTCGCCAAAGCTCGCCAGTTGCTTGAAGTTGTGCTTGGCGTCACGAGGGTCGACCAGTACGTTGCCGTTGTTTTCCACCAGTAGCACGTAGCCGCTTTCGCCCAGCTTGATCTGCTGGACGATCTCGGTGAGGCCTTTGAGCGAGACGTCGACGTTGACCACGCCGCCAGGGTTGCCCAATTGGTTGGCGACGGTGCGCACGGTGCTGACCAGCACGGCGTCGTCGGCAGCCCAGTAGTAGGCGCCGGTACGCAGGGTTTTGCCAGGGTTGGCCATGGCCAATTGGTACCAGGGGCGGGTGCGCGGGTCGTAATTGACGAACTTCTGCCCGGCCGGCCAGCCGACGTAACCACCGTCATTCACCCCGTAGGACAGGTACGCATAGCTGGGATGCGTGGTGGCCAGGCGGGTCATGAACTCCAGCAGCTTGCTGGCCTGGTCGCCCAGTTCATAGGACGGGGTTGCGCTCATGTACTTGTTCAGTTCGCTACCCGTGGCGGCGACCATCGGCTGCGCAGCCAGGTACTCGACGTTCTGGTTGATGCCCTGGAAGAAGATGTTCATCGCGTTGCTGACCTGGCGGATTTCCCGGCTGCTGCCATCGAGGAATCCGTCGCGGGCTTCGCCACGCAGGTTGAGGACCACCAGGGTGGCCACAAGGACGATGGGCAAGCCGGCGATGACCGCGAATGCCCAGGTCAGTTTCTGTTTGATGCTCATCGACGCTCCCGGATTTTTTATTTTCGATACACGAGGCAGGTAACAATTGCATCGGCAGCATCCGGGTTTAATGTAGGGAAACGCCCGTATTTATTGGATAAAGTCGCAGTTGGTGACTATTCGGTCGTGTTTGGACGTATATGGCATACCAAAGGGGCGCGGGGTGGCTCAGTGACAGCAGCCGCCCGTAGCACCATTGGCCAGGTCCTTCAGGATCGGGCAGTCCGGGCGCTCGTCTCCCTGGCAGTGCGAGACCAGTTCGCCGAGGGTGTCGCGCAGGCTCACCAGCTCTTCGATGCGCCGGTTCAGTTCAGCGATGTGCTGCGTGGCCAGCGCTTTCACATCGGCGCTGGCGCGCTGGCGGTCCTGCCACAAGGTCAGCAGCTTGCCGACCTCTTCGAGGGAAAAGCCCAGGTCGCGGGAGCGCTTGATGAAGGCCAGGCTGTGCAAGTCTTCCGCCTGGTACAGGCGGTAGCCGCTGTCGCTGCGCGTGGCGGGCTTGAGCAGGCCAATGGACTCGTAGTAACGGATCATCTTGGTGCTGAGCCCGCTGCGGCGGGCGGCCTGGCCGATGTTCATGGAGCCTCCTGGGTGTTGCTGGTGGGTTTCCACGCCTTGAGCCATAGCGCGTTGCTCACCACGCTGACGCTGGACAGGGCCATGGCGGCGCCGGCCAGTACCGGGTTGAGGTAACCCAGCGCGGCCAGCGGGATGCCGATCAGGTTATAGATGAACGCCCAGAACAGGTTCTGGCGGATCTTCGCATAGGTCTTGCGGCTGATCTCCAGGGCGGCCGGTACCAGGCGTGGGTCGCCGCGCATCAGGGTGATGCCGGCGGCCTGCATGGCCACGTCGGTACCGCCCCCCATGGCAATGCCGATATCGGCGGCGGCCAGCGCCGGCGCATCATTGATGCCATCACCGACCATGGCGACCACGCCATCCTGCTTGAGTGCAGCCACGGTCGCGGCCTTGTCGGCCGGCAGCACTTCGGCATGCACGTCGTCGATGCCCAGGGCATCGGCCACCACTTTGGCGCTGCCGCGGTTGTCGCCGGTCAGCAGGTGGCTGCTGATGTGTTGCGCGTGCAGGGTATCGATCGCCTGCTCGGCACCGGGCTTGAGGCTGTCACCAAAGGCGAACAGGCCCAGCACCCGCGGCTGTGCGCCGCGTTCGATCAGCCATGACAGGGTGCGCCCCTCGGCTTCCCAGGCCTGGGCCTTGGCGGCCAGGTCGCCGGGTGGCAGGGCGCTTTCATCGAGCAGGCGGCGGTTGCCCAGGGCCAGTTCGCGGCCTTCCACGCGCCCGGCGATACCACGCCCGGTCAGCGACTGGCTGTCGGCAACGTCAGGCACATCCAGACCCTGTTCGGCACAGGCATCCAGTACCGCCTTGGCCAGCGGGTGTTCGCTGCCGCGCTGCAGGGCACCGGCCAGGCGGTGCAGGTCGGCGCTGCTGCCCACCTGCGCCTGGCTGTGGACAACGCGCGGGCTGCCAGAGGTGAGGGTGCCGGTCTTGTCGAACACCACACGGTTGACCGCATGGGCGCGCTCCAGGGCTTCGGCGTCCTTGATCAGGATGCCATGGCGGGCGGCGACCCCGGTGCCGGCCATGATCGCGGCGGGTGTGGCCAGACCGAGGGCGCAGGGGCAGGCGATGACCAGTACCGCGACGGCATTGATCAGCGCGGTTTCCAGTGGCGCGCCGGCCAGCCACCAACCGACCAGGGTAATCAGCGCCAGTACCAGCACTGCCGGGACGAATACCTGGCTGACCCGGTCGACCAGCTTCTGGATCGGTGCCTTGGCCGCCTGGGCGTCTTCCACCAGGCGGATGATGCGTGCCAGCACGGTTTCGGTGCCCAGTGCCTGAGTGCGTACCAGCAGCCGGCCTTCGCCGTTGATGGCGCCACCGGTGACGCTGTCGCCGGGCTGCTTGGGCACCGGCAGGCTCTCGCCGCTGATCAAGGCTTCATCGGCATGGCTGCTGCCGTCTTCGACCACGCCATCGACCGGGAAGCGCTCGCCGGGTTTGACCAGTATCAGGTCGCCGAGGCGCAGTTGGGCAATGGCCACGTCTTCTTCCCGGCCATCGACCAGGCGCACGGCCCGTTCCGGGCGCAGGGCCTCGAGGGCACGGATGGCGCTGGCGGTCTGGCGCTTGGCACGGCTTTCCAGGTACTTGCCCAGCAGCACCAGGGCAATCACCACGGCCGAGGCTTCGAAGTACAGGTGAGGGGCCATGCCGGTGGGGGCCTGCGCCCACTGGTACAGGCTCAGGCCGTAGCCGGCGCTGGTGCCCAGGGCTACCAGCAGGTCCATGTTGCCAGTCCCGGCGCGCACGGCTTTCCAGGCGGCCACGTAGAACCGCGCGCCGAGAATGAACTGCACCGGCGTGGCCAGCAGGAACTGCACCCACGCTGGCAACATCCAGTGCACGCCAAACGGCTGCACCAGCATTGGCACCACCAACGGCAGGGCGAGCAGCAACGCTGCGCCGACCGCCAGGCGTTCGTTACGCAGGCGGTGCTGGGCAGCGTGCTGGTCGTCCCTGGCGGTTTGCGGCAGGCTGGCGCTGTAGCCGGCCTTTTGCACGGCGTCGATCAGCAGGTTGTCGTCGAGGGCCGCGAGCACTTCGAGGTGCGCGCGTTCGCTGGCCAGGTTGACGCTGACCTGTTCAACCCCCGGCAGCTTGCCGAGGGCGCGCTCTACGCGGCCGACGCAACTGGCGCAGGTCATGCCGCCAATCTGCAGTTCGACGGTGCGGGTGGGCACGCCATAGCCGGCTTCGCGTACGGCGTCGACCAGCGCGGGCAAGCTGTTGGCCGGGGCCTGGACCCGGGCCTGTTCGGTGGCGAGGTTGACGCTGACCTGTTCAGCGCCGGTGACCTTGCGCAGGGCGCGCTCGACCCGGCCGGCACAGCTGGCGCAGGTCATGCCGGAGATCGGCAGGTCGTATGTGGTGGATGCGGGCATGGCTCTCCTCCTTGGACAGGCCTCCAGCATCAACCTTGCCATGCAGGTAAGGTCAATAGCCCAGGCCGGCTCGCTTCAACTCCAGCCCATATTGCCCCATGGCGATGCGGTATTTGTTGATCTGGCCCGCCTGCAGGTTCAGTCGTGTGCTGCGTTGGTCCTCGACACCCGCGGCGCAGCCGGGCATTTGCCCGGGCAGCAGGCGCAGGCGCACGTCCACCGGGCCGGGCGGCAGGTTGAACGAGGTGGATTGCTCCTGGAACACGCGCCCGGAGAGCTGGTCGTTGAGGTAGATGCCGATTTCGCAACTGGTGGCCACTTCCAGGCGCTCCCGGGAAATGATCAGCACGCTGTAGTCCGAGTTGCCCTCGGCACTGGCCGGTGGCACTGCAGCCAGCGTGCTCAATAGCCCGACGACGCCCAATGCTGCCCTGAACATGAAGAATCTCCTGCTTGCGTGATCATCAAAGGCGCAGCTTGGCCGACGCGCGCGCGGATTTCCACCCCGGCTGTTGTCGGCAGATCTTGACCTTGCCCCGATGGCAAGCTTGAGACTCGTGGAAAACCTGAAGGAGGTAACCCCCATGCAAGTGTTCAATGTACAAGGCATGACCTGCGGCCATTGCGTGAAAGCCGTGACCCGGGCGGTGCAGGAGCAGGATGCCGCGGCCAAGGTGGAGGTCGACCTGGCGGCCAGGCAGGTACGGGTGCAGAGCGACTTGGCTCAGGAGCGGATCCTCACGGCCATTCGCGATGAGGGTTATCAGGCCGACGTAGCCTGATCAGGCCATGCGCTGAGCCCTGTAGGAGCGGCCTTGTGTCGCGATGGGCCGCAAAGCGGCCCCAGGATATTGGCATCGATGCATAAATTGCTGGGGCCGCTTTGCGGCCCATCGCGACACAAGGCCGCTCCTACAGGGGCCGCGCCAGGGCCTGTATTGTTGCAAATGTTTTCATGTCGATAGGGTCCACAGCAGGTAGAATCGAGCACTTGCTTAGCCTGCTATGGATTCCTGATGAACCTGCGAATGGTGCTCATCCTGGGCGCACTCAGTGCGTTCGGGCCCTTGGCGATCGACTTCTACCTGCCCGCCTTTCCGGCCATGGCGCAGGCGTTCGCCACCGATGAAAAACACGTCCAGGCCACCTTGGCCGCCTACTTCCTTGGCCTGTCCATCGGGCAACTGGCCTACGGGCCGGTGGCTGACCGCTTTGGCCGACGCAAGCCGCTGATGTTCGGGGTGACCCTGTTCACCCTGGCGTCACTGGCCTGTGCCTATGCTCCCAACCTCGACACCTTGGTGCTGGCGCGTTTCGTCCAGGCATTGGGCGGTTGCGCCGGGATGGTGCTGTCGCGGGCCATCGTCAGTGACAAGTGCGACCCGGTGGCTTCGGCCAAGGTGTTCTCGCAATTGATGCTGGTCATGGGCCTGGCGCCGATCCTGGCACCGATGCTGGGCGGGGTGCTGGTGAACGTGGCCGGCTGGCAATCGATCTTCCTCGCCCTGAGCCTGTTCAGTGCCGGCTGCCTGCTGGCGGTCAGCCTGGGCCTGCCGGAAAGCCTGCCCGAGCACATACCGCGGCAACCGCTGTCTGGCGCCTTGCGCCAGTACTTGCGCCTGCTCGCTGACCGGGTGTTCGTCGGCCATGCCCTGACCGGTGGTATCGCCATCGCCGGCATGTTTGCCTACATCGCCGGTTCACCTTTTGTGTTCATCAAGCTTTACGGCGTGCCGGCCGAGCATTACGGCTGGTTGTTCGGCACCAATGCTGCCGGCTTTATCCTGGTGGCGCAGGTGAATGCACGCTTGCTGGCCAAGCGCGGGCCGGCGTTCCTGCTGGCACGTGCGGTGTGGTTGTACCTGGTTGCGGGCCTGGCGTTGCTGGGCGTGGCGGCACTGCGGCCAACACAGCTGTGGCCACTGCTGGTACCGTTGTTCGTCTGCATCTCCAGCCTCGGCTGCATCATCCCCAACGCCTCTGCCTGTGCCATGAGCGGGCAGGGCGCGCGTGCTGGCAGTGCCTCGGCGCTGATGGGCTGCCTGCAGTTCAGCGTCGCCGCCGGCGCAGCGGCGCTGGTCGGGCTGCTGCATGATGGCAGTGCGGTGCCGATGGCGCTGGTGATCAGCCTGTGCGGGGCGCTGGTGGTCAGTGTCGCGCTGCTGACCCGACGCTTGCCGGCCAAGGCTCCCGCATAAGCGGGTGAGGTGCCTGCAGGCGGGTTTCCAACGTGGCGACGAAGGCACGCGCCTCGGCCTCGCTGCGGAAACTGACCACGTGTTGATCGAGCTGGACCTGCCAAGGGCAGGCGGGGTTTCGGCTCGACGCACTGACGACAATTTTCATCGCGGCATACCTCCAAAGGGGGGAGAGCGGATGAAGTGTAGCGCTGCACCTTGTGCCTGCCATGACCTGAATCAGTGTCCTGACTGACGGTCGGCAAGAACGTTTTCTACATGTTTTTTCCTGCTGGGGTGCAATGCCCGCAAACACGTGGAACCTTCGCTTTGGCTTGCGCTACTTGTGGAAATTGGTTGTCGGCCGCGTCCGAAGTTGCATCCGGTGTTTTTTCCGCCTGTGGTTCCCTTGCTCCCGCCATGTGGGCCGGGCTGCTTGCCCGCGCGGCCCGGGCAGCTTTCACGCACTGTTTCACTGCTTGCCATGGGTAGGCATACCCAGTGGTTTTTTGCCGGTGGTGCCACTGCGCAGCGCTGCCTGAATGGCGTTTTTTGCGGCTTATACTGGCGAACCAGGCCAGTGCCAGCGAGAGGCGCTTCCCTGCCAGGGGTGGCCATCGCATCCACACAGTGAACTTGCAGGGAGTTACAGGGACATGAACGCAGCCAGCAGTATCAGCCAGATTGCCAGCCTGATGGCTGACCCCAAGCGCAGTGCCATGTTGTGGGCATTGATCGACGGCACGCCGCGGCTGGCCAACGAGCTCGCGGTAATGACAGGCCTGACCTCGTCATCGGCCTGCGCTCACCTTTCGTTGTTGTCATCGGCCGGTTTGCTCCGGCACGAAGCGCGGGGGCGCAAGCGCTACTTCCGGCTGGCCACCCCGCAAGTCGGGGCAGCGGTGGAGGCGCTGGCCAGTGTCCAGTTGGAGAGCGCCAGGGGGGAGCGGGCCAAGGCGCCGGTATCACCGCTGCCCATGTCGATACGCAGGGCGCGTCGCTGTGGCGATCACCTGGGCGGGGAACTGGCCGGTGAGCTGTATCACCGTCTGGTGGTGGCCGGCTGGCTGGAGGGTAGTGGTCGACAGCTGATGGTAAGCGAGGAGGGGCGGACGCAGTTGGCTTTGGTCGGGGTCTACATCGATGCCTTGGCGCCGCATCAGCAACGTGGCTGTGTGATCTGCCGCTGCACCGAGTGGAACGACCAGGGGCCGCACCTGGGTGGCGTGCTGGGGCAGGCCTTGTTCCGGCTGTTCCTGCAATCTGGCTGGATGCGCGAGGCCGAGGACTCGCGGGCATTGCATATTTCTGCGTTGGGTATCCAGCAGATCAATCGCATTGCCCGCGTGCCGACGTTGCAGGTCGGTTGACCGCGATCGCGGTCAGATCACTCAGGCCAGCCGGGCATCCAGGCTGTTCTGGGCCAGGCGACGGGCCTGGTCTTCGGTCATGCCCAGGTGGGTGTGCAGGGCGTGGAAGTTTTCGGTGACATAGCCACCGAAGTAGGCCGGGTCGTCAGAGTTGACCGTGACCTTCACACCGCGCTCGAGCATGTCGAGGATGTTGTGCTGGCTCATGTGGTCGAACACGCACAGCTTGGTGTTCGACAGCGGGCACACCGTGAGCGGGATCTGCTCGTCGATGATGCGCTGCATCAGGCGCTCGTCCTCGATGGCGCGCACGCCGTGGTCGATACGCTTGACCTTCAGCAGGTCCAGGGCTTCCCAGATGTACTCGGGCGGGCCTTCCTCGCCGGCATGGGCAACGGCGACCAGGCCTTCACTGCGGGCGCGGTCGAACACGCGCTGGAACTTGCTCGGTGGGTGGCCCATTTCCGAACTGTCCAGGCCAACGGCGATGAACGCATCGCGGAACGGCAGGGCCTGGTCGAGGGTTTTCTGTGCCTCATCTTCGCTGAGGTGGCGCAGGAAGCTGAGGATCAGGCCGCTGCTGATGCCCAGTTGCTGGCGACCGTCCTTGAGCGCCTGGTTGATGCCGTTGAGCACCACTTCGAAGGGGATGCCGCGGTCGGTGTGGGTCTGTGGGTCGAAGAACGGTTCGGTGTGGATCACGTTCTGCGCCTTGCAGCGTTGCAGGTAGGCCCAGGTCAGGTCGTAGAAGTCCTGCTCGGTGCGCAGCACGTCGGCGCCCTGGTAATACAGGTCGAGGAACTCCTGCAGGTTGTTGAAGGCATAGGCACCGCGCAAGGTCTCCACATCGGCCCAGGGCAGGGCGATCTTGTTGCGCTCGGCCAGGGCGAACAGCAGCTCGGGCTCCAGCGAGCCTTCCAGGTGCAGGTGCAGTTCGGCCTTGGGCAGGGCGTTCAACCAGTCATACATGGTGGGTCATCTCGATCAGGTACGGTTGCCGCCATTCTACAGAGCCTGGCCGGGCATTGCGCACGGCCAGGCTGCGACCTGGTGAATCACCAGACCAAGGGTTCGCCCTTGTAGTTGATGAAGCGCAGGCCGCCCTTGCCGCTTTGCGCCTTGATCTGTTCAAGCATGCCGCGGGTGCTGGTCAGCACGTCGATCTCGGCGTTTTCACCGCCCATGTCGGTTTTCACCCAGCCCGGGTGCATGGCCAGCACGCACAGGTCGGGGCGTTGTTGCTCGACGACGAAGCTGTTGATCATCGAGTTCAGGGCCGCCTTGCTGGCCTTGTACAGGCAGATTTCGCCGCCATCGGGGATGGTCACGCTGCCCAGGATCGAGCTCATGAAGGCCAGCACGCCGCTGCCTTCGCGTACCTGGCCGACCAGGCGGCGGGCCACGCGGATCGGCGCCACGGCGTTGGTCATGAACAGGTCGCCGATGTCCTTGTTCTGTACCGCCTCCAGGTCCTGCGGCAGGGGGCCCATGACCCCGGCGTTGACGAATATCAAGTCGAACACTTGGCCTTGCAGGCGTTGCTTCAGGCCATCGAGCTGGGCCGTGTCGTTCATTTCCAGCTGTTCGATGCGCACGCCGGATACATCCGCCAGGGCGCCGGGCTGCTGCGGGTTGCGTACGGTGGCGGTGATGTTCCAGCCGTCTTCTTGCAGGCGTTGCACCAGGCCCAGGCCCAGCCCGCGAGAGGCCCCGATGATAAGTGCGTTTTTTGCGTTAGCCATGTGGATGCGCTCCGTGATCGGTTGGCAAAGAAAGGTATTGAGGATAATGCACTGTGGTGCCGGGCGCCTTGTCGTAGGTTGTACGAAAAATCACCAGTTGCCTCAGGCCCTTGTGCGGCGTGGCCTTCGGCTTGTTGGCGCACGGGTTATCCACAAGCTGGTCCACAGTTATTGTGTGCAAGCGCAGATGGCTGTGCAGGGCTACGCAGGCTGTGGGCCTGGGGATAACGTCAGGAGCATCAACGGTTTGCGGCTGTCATCAAATGGTGATCAAAATATGATCAAGGCTCTGCAGCCCTTGAGTAATGCCGCCTGCAAGCGAGTGCCCCAAGCTTATCCACAGGCCGGCCCACAGTTGTTGTGGGCAATGTTCAGCGTGCTTCGAGCAGAATGCGCCCGCGGCTCAAGTCGGCCAACTGCTGCTGCAGTGGCGCCAGGTGGGCGTCACCCAGTGCAATCAACAGGTCCACGCCATTGGCGGTGAACTGCTCGTCCAGGACCAGGCCGTCAACCTCCGCCAAGCGCAGCTTCACCAGCGCCAGTTCGCTGAAACTGCAACTGCAGGTGAATTCGCTGCGCTGCACCAGCAGCCGCTTGGGTGCCTGTTGCAGGCACTTGTTGGCACCGCCGCCATAGGCCCTGGCCAGGCCGCCGGTGCCCAGCTGGATACCGCCATACCAGCGGATCACCAGCACCACCACCTGGTCGCAGTCCTGTGCTTCGATGGCCGCGAGGATTGGCCGCCCCGCGGTACCGCCAGGTTCGCCGTCATCGCTGCTGCGGTACTGGGCGCCAAGCTTCCAGGCCCAGCAGTTGTGGGTGGCGGCCAGGTCGCTGTGGCGTTCGATGAAACTCATCGCGTCGGCGGCACTGCTGATCGGCCCGGCGAGGGTGATGAAGCGGCTTTTGCGGATTTCCTCGCGGTATTCGCAGAGGTCGAGCAGGGTAGATGGCATAAATGACGATCAGGCAGCCGGCTTGATGCCGCAGCCCTTCAGAATGATGTGGATAAGATTGTTGCTCGCGTCTTCCATGTCCTGCTTGGTCAGGCGGCTGCGGCCGGTTACCTGGCAGATCTGGGTGGCAAAGTCGGCGTAGTGCTGGGTGCTGCCCCACAGCAGGAAGATCAGGTGCACCGGGTCGACCGGGTCCATCTTGCCGGCTTCGATCCAGGCCTGGAACACCGCGGCGCGGCCGCGGAACCATTCGCGGTAGTCGGCACTGAAGTACTCGCTCAGGCAGGTGCCGCCGCTGATCACCTCCATGGCGAAGATCCGCGAGGCTTGCGGGTTGCGCCGGGAGAACTCCATCTTGGTGCGGATGTACTGGCTAAGCGCTTCGCCCGGGTCGTCGTCGACGCTCAAGGCGTTGAAGGTGCTGTCCCACAACTCGATGATGTTGCTGAGCACGGCAATGTACAGGCCCAGCTTGTTGGTGAAGTAGTAATGCAGGTTGGCCTTGGGCAACCCCGCCTTGAGGGCGATGGTGTTCATGCTGGTGCCCTTGAAACCATGGCGGGCAAACTCGTCTTCGGCGGCCTGGATAATGGCCTGTTCGTTCTTCTGGCGGATGCGGCCCGCGGGCTTGCCCGAGGCGGAGAGGCGATGCGCAGGGACTTCTAGGGTCATGGACGATTCCGTACGGGTCAGTGGCTGCGGCTGTCGGACAAGATTACCTGCCTGTGCCGAAGTGACAAGCGTTTGCGGCACAGACTGGCATCAGCGTGTCGCAGCCAGGCTTTCGAGGAAGCTTTCCAGCACCAGGTTCGGCCGCCGTCCCTTGCGCGTTACCCAGCTGAGGCTCAGGTCATAGAAGCGTTGCCGGGGCTTGAGGGCACGCAAGCGGCCTTGCTGCACCCAGAACGTGGCGTAGTGGTCTGGCAGGTAGCCGATGTAGCGACCGGTAAGGATGAGAAACGCCATGCCTTCGCGGTCCGAAGCACTGGCCGTGCAGTTCAGCGCCTGGTAATGCGCCTGGATTTCGGCCGGCAGGCGGAAGGTGGGGGTGATGGCTTCCTGGCTGTTGAGGCGGTCGTCGTCGATCTGCTGGTCATCGGCATAGAACAGTGGGTGGCCGACCGCGCAGTACAGCAGCGAGCGCTCGCTGTACAACGGCTGGTACTCGAGGCCCGACAGCGGGCTGGTCTGTGGCACCACGCCGACATGCAGGCTGCCATCGAGCACGCCATGCTCGACCTGGCTGGGCGCGATCATGCGGATCTGGATGCGCACATCGGGGCCGCGGTCCTTGAGCTCGGCCAGGGCATGGGTAATGCGCATGTGCGGCAAGGTCACCAGGTTGTCGGTCAGGCCAATGTTCAACTCGCCACGCAAATGCTGGTGCAGGCCGTTGACCTCGGTGCGAAAGCTTTCCAAGGCGCTGAGCAGCTGCAGCGCCGAATGGTAGACCTCGCGGCCTTCCTCGGTCAGCGAGAACCCGGCGCGGCCGCGCTGGCACAGGCGCAGGCCCAGGCGTTGCTCGAGGTCGTTCATCTGCTGGCTGATGGCCGAACGGCCAATGCCCAGCACGTTTTCCGCGGCCGAGAAGCCGCCGCACTCGACGACACTGCGGTAGATCTTCAGCAGGCGGATGTCGAAATCGCTGACTTGGGCGAGTGGATCGGGGCGTCGGCTCATTAGTTTAGTCAGGGTCTGTCTGAAGATTAGAAATGTTGGCTTTTTCAGACTTTATCGCCGTGCCAATTTAGCTGCAACAACATCCATCGTTGCCTAATCGTCTTCCGAGGAACCGCCGATGAACATGCCCGAAACCGCTACCGCCGGTATCGCCAGCCAGCTCAAGCTGGATGCCCACTGGATGCCCTACACCGCCAACCGCAACTTCCAGCGCGACCCACGCCTGATCGTGGCGGCCGAAGGCAACTACCTGGTCGACGACCAGGGGCGCAAGATTTTCGATGCCCTGTCCGGCTTGTGGACCTGCGGTGCCGGGCACACCCGCAAGGAAATCACCGAGGCGGTGGCTCGCCAGATCGGCACCCTGGACTACTCCCCGGCCTTCCAGTTCGGCCACCCGCTGTCGTTCCAGCTGGCCGAGAAGATCACCGAGCTGACCCCGGGCGACCTGAACCATGTGTTCTATACCAACTCCGGTTCCGAGTGTGCCGACACCGCGCTGAAGATGGTGCGTGCCTACTGGCGTCTGAAAGGCCAGGCCACCAAGACCAAGATCATCGGCCGTGCCCGTGGCTACCACGGCGTGAACATCGCCGGTACCAGCCTGGGTGGCGTCAACGGCAACCGCAAGCTGTTCGGTCAGCTGCTGGATGTCGACCACCTGCCTCACACCGTGCTGCCGGTGAACGCCTTCTCCAAAGGCATGCCGGAAGAGGGCGGTATCGCCCTGGCTGACGAGATGCTCAAGCTGATCGAGCTGCACGACGCCTCCAACATCGCTGCCGTGATCGTCGAGCCGCTGGCAGGTTCGGCTGGTGTACTGCCGCCGCCGAAGGGTTACCTGAAGCGCCTGCGTGAAATCTGCACCCAGCACAACATCCTGCTGATTTTCGACGAAGTGATCACCGGCTTCGGCCGCATGGGCGCGATGACCGGCTCCGAAGCCTTCGGCGTGACCCCGGACCTGATGTGCATCGCCAAGCAGGTGACCAACGGCGCCATCCCGATGGGCGCGGTGATCGCCAGCAGCGAGATCTACCAGACCTTCATGAATCAGCCGACCCCGGAGTACGCCGTGGAATTCCCGCACGGCTACACCTACTCGGCCCACCCGGTAGCCTGCGCCGCCGGCATCGCCGCGCTGGACCTGCTGCAGAAGGAAAACCTGGTGCAGGCCGCCGCCGAGCTGGCGCCGCACTTCGAGAAGCTGCTGCATGGCGTGAAGGGCACCAAGAACATCGTCGATATCCGCAACTACGGCCTGGCCGGCGCGATCCAGATCGCTGCCCGTGACGGTGATGCCATCGTGCGTCCGTACGAAGCGGCGATGAAACTGTGGAAGGCAGGCTTCTATGTACGCTTCGGTGGCGACACCCTGCAGTTCGGCCCAACCTTCAACACCACGCCGCAGGAACTGGACCGCCTGTTCGACGCAGTGGGCGAAACCCTGAACCTGATCGACTGATCTTTCCGATTCTGATGCCAGGCGCGTGAACACATCGCGCGCCTGCCTCAACCTTCTTTATCTGGAGTTTTGCATGAGCATTGTTCAGCACCTGATCCACGGCGAACTGGTTACCAAGGGTGAGCGCACCGCCGATGTCTTCAACCCGTCCACCGGCCAGGCCGTGCGCAAGGTCGAGCTGGCCAGCCGCGCGACCGTGCAGGAAGCGATCGACTCGGCCAAGGCTGCCTTCCCGGCCTGGCGCAACACACCACCGGCCAAGCGCGCCCAGGTGATGTTCCGCTTCAAGCAACTGCTGGAGCAGAACGAAGCGCGTATCTCGCAGATGATCAGCGAAGAGCACGGCAAGACCCTAGAGGATGCTGCCGGTGAACTGAAGCGTGGTATCGAGAACGTCGAGTTCGCCTGCGCCGCGCCGGAAGTACTGAAAGGCGAGTACAGCCGCAACGTCGGCCCGAATATCGATGCCTGGTCCGACTTCCAGCCGCTGGGCGTGGTTGCCGGTATTACCCCGTTCAACTTCCCGGCCATGGTGCCACTGTGGATGTACCCACTGGCCATCGCCTGCGGCAACGCCTTCATCCTCAAGCCTTCCGAGCGCGACCCGAGCTCGACCCTGTTCATCGCCCAGCTGCTGCTGGAAGCCGGCCTGCCGAAGGGCATCCTCAACGTGGTGCACGGCGACAAGGAAGCGGTGGATGCGCTGATCGAAGCGCCGGAAGTGAAGGCCCTGAGCTTCGTAGGTTCGACTCCGATCGCCGAGTACATCTACGCCGAAGGCACCAAGCGCGGCAAGCGTGTGCAGGCCCTGGGTGGTGCGAAGAACCACGCGGTGCTGATGCCGGATGCCGACCTGGACAATGCCGTGAGCGCACTGATGGGGGCTGCCTATGGTTCGTGCGGCGAGCGTTGCATGGCCATTTCGGTGGCGGTGTGCGTGGGTGACCAGGTGGCAGACGCCCTGATTGCCAAGCTGGAACCGCAGATCAAGGCCCTGAAGATTGGTGCCGGCACCTCGTGCGGCCTGGACATGGGCCCGCTGGTGACGGCTGCTGCCCGTGACAAGGTGGTGGGCTATATCGATGACGGTGTTGCTGCTGGCGCCAAGCTGGTGGTGGATGGCCGTGGTTTCCGTGTGGCCGGTAATGAGGATGGCTATTTTGTCGGTGGCACCCTGTTCGACAAGGTGACCCCGGAGATGCGCATCTATAAGGAAGAGATCTTCGGCCCGGTGCTGTGCGTCGTGCGTGTGAACAGCCTGGAGCAGGCCATGCAACTGATCAACGATCACGAGTATGGCAACGGCACCTGCATCTTCACCCGTGACGGTGAAGCGGCGCGCCTGTTCTGCGACGAGATCGAAGTGGGCATGGTCGGTGTGAACGTACCGCTGCCGGTGCCGGTGGCCTACCACAGCTTCGGTGGCTGGAAGCGCTCGCTGTTCGGTGACCTGCATGCCTATGGCCCGGACGGTGTGCGCTTCTATACCCGTCGCAAGGCGATCACCCAGCGCTGGCCACAGCGTGCCAGCCATGAGGCTTCGCAGTTTGCCTTCCCTAGTTTGTAAGGGATGAGCAGAAGCGGGGAGGGCGACAGGCCTCCCCGCTTTGTTTTTGGGGTTTGGTTGTTGGGTGCGTCAGGGCGGCTAGGGGCCTGTCTTGAGATGGTATTGGCTTTGAGAGGTGCCTGCCTTGTGTTTTCTGGCGCCTACAAGATCGAGCGCCGCCCGCGCGGCGCTTCGCAGCACAAGGCTGCTCCTACATCTGTTTCGGGCCAGTCTCTCCTGTGCCTGGCGCGCGCGACTGCCTTGTCTGTTCCATTCAATATCGAAGGTTGCGCCTGTTGCTCCTCATCAATCTCCTGCCATGCACCCAGGGTGCGCGCGCCAATGGCGCAGGAATAATTGGCCCGAAACAGATGTAGGAGCAGCCTTGTGCTGCGAAGCGCCGCGCGGGCG
>NZ_JBEPNE010000013.1:0-155796 GCF_040546125.1 Pseudomonas sp. UYEF17 | reverse complement strand
CCGATCCCTTGACGGTGAACACCATGCACACCTGTGTCTGTTCCAGCTGGCGTTCCGGGTTCTGGTCGAAGCTGCTGACCCGGACGTAGCCGATGCGGTGCCCCTGCACGATGTCTCCTTGGTTGAAGGCGGCTTAAGTGCTCCTTCTGTTCCGTTGTGCCTCAAACCCCGTTTCTGTCAGGCTGAAATCTATGACCTTCGCAGGCATGTGTCAAAAATGCGAAAGATGACTCTATTCTGACTAAGCGGCGCGGCCCTGCCTGACATCCAGTTAGGGTATGCCTCAATCTGACGGTAGCGAGTCGCAGGCGTTCGGATCGGCATCGGTTTCGTTCCCTGTCTTGGCACGCGCTTCGAAGCGTTGATAACACTCCAACCCGCAGAAGTGCTCGACGTATTCCGCGCCTTCCGGGGTGAAGGCGGCATCGAGCGGGATTTCCTTGCAGCACACGCAGCAACTGGTGGTGGTCGAGTCACTTGCATTCATGGTGGCACCCCTCCATTGACTGACGAAGACGGCGAATGCCGCCGCCGGCATTGGCTTCGCGAACAGGAAGCCTTGTCCTGTGTCGCAGTCCGCTTGTCGCAATAGATCAAGACTCGCCGATGTTTCCACGCCTTCAGCCACCACATCCATGCCCAGCCCGTGCGCAAGCTGAATCACGGTGTGCACGATGGTTTGGTCGCGGCGGTCGTTGGCGAGCCCGGCGACAAACGATTGGTCGATCTTGAGCGTGCTGATTGGGCAGCACTTCAGATGTTGCAGACAGGAATACCCCGTCCCGAAGTCATCGGCGGCGAAGCGCACACCGATCTGCCGCAAGGCGTCCAGGGCGGGGAAGATCGCCGGATCACCAAACGCGACCGATTCGGTCAGCTCGATTTCGAGATACTCGGCGGGCAACTCGGCATCAGCCAGCACGCCCTTTACCCACCCGTCGAAGTCCGGTCCCACTTGGCTCGCCGAAGCATTGACGGCCAGCCGGAACGGTCGCCATGCCAGCATTCGCCAGTCACGCATCTGGCGGCAGGCTTCGCCCAGCACCCAAGCGCCGATTTCAGGCATCAGGCCGGACGATTCGACCACGGGCAGGAACTGGCCCGGTGGCAATAGTCCAAGCGTCGGATGACGCCAGCGCAACAGGGCTTCCGCGCCGACAATCCCACCACTGCGCAGATCGACGACGGGCTGGTAGTGCAGTTCAAGCTGCCCGCGCTCGACCGCTTGGGCCAGTTCCGGCGTCGTCCATCCATCCGGCCGGAAAGCGCTCATTCTCTTTCCCTGAATGCCCGCAACGCCCGCGACAGGGACAGAAGGAACAGGCCGGTCAAACCGAGCGCCGCGATGACCCAATGCTCGCCGAGGAAAGCACCGGCGGTTGTGCCGGCCAGCACGACAGCGAGGATGGGCAGGTGGCAGGGGCAAGTCAGCACAGCCAGTCCGCCCCACAGGTAGCCGGTGATCGGTTTGTGCGTCTCGGACGGCAAGCGCTCGGGGTTGTTCATGGCAGACTCTCCGCGTGCTGTGCCGGCTCGGTCGGCAGGGTGGCCAACTGCACTTCCAGATCGGCCAACGCTTCGCGCCGACGCTCGACGAACTGACGCAGCAGGGCAAGCTGCGCGGCCGCTTCGTCGCCGTCCGCCGCATCCAGCGCCCGGCACAGCCGCGCCAGCGCGTCGAGGCCGATGCCCGCCTCGAAGGCCGCCCGCACGAAGCACAGCCGTTGCAAGGCGGCGTCATCGAACAAGCCGTAGCCGCCTGGTGTGCACGCCACCGGGCGCAGCAATCCGCGCAGCAGGTAGTCGCGCACGATATGCACGCTCACCCCGGCATCAAGAGCCAGCCGGGACACCGTGTAGGCGTTCATTGAACACCTCCTTTTTCTCACCCGGCGCAGCAGGAAAGCTGCTTCACATCCTTGTTGAAGGTCTGCGCCGCGAGCTTCAACCCCTCGACCATCGTCAGGTAGGGGAACAACTGGTCGGCCAGTTCCTGCACCGTCATGCGGTTGCGAATGGCCAGAGCCGCCGTCTGGATCAGTTCACCCGCTTCCGGCGCGACCGCCTGTACGCCGATCAGCCGATGGCTGCCTTCCTCGATAACCAACTTGATGAAGCCGCGTGTGTCGAAGTTGGCGAGCGCACGCGGCACGTTGTCCAAGGTCAAGGTGCGGCTGTCGGTCTCGATCCCGTCGTGGTGGGCTTCCGCCTCGCTGTAGCCCACGGTCGCCACTTGCGGATCGGTGAACACCACGGCCGGCATTGCGGTCAGGTCGAGCGCCGCATCGCCGCCGGTCATGTTGATCGCGGCACGGGTGCCGGCCGCTGCCGCCACATAGACGAACTGCGGCTGGTCGGTGCAGTCGCCGGCCGCGTAGATGTTCGGGTTGCTCGTGCGCATGCCTTGGTCGATGACGATGGCACCTTGCGCATTGACAGTGACCCCCGCTGCGTCCAGCGCGAGGCTGCGCGTGTTCGGTGTCCGACCGGTGGCAACCAGCAGTTTGTCGGCGCGCAATTCACCGTGCGTGGTGGTCAGCACGAATTCACCGTCCATATGGGCGACCTGGCTGGCTTGCGTGTGCTCCAGCACCTCGATGCCCTCGGCACGGAAAGCGGCTGTCACCGCCTCGCCGATGGCCGGGTCTTCACGGAAGAACAAGGTATTGCGCGCCAGGACCGTGACCTTGCTGCCCAGCCGGGCAAAGGCTTGCGCCAGCTCCAGCGCCACCACCGACGAGCCGATTACGGCAAGGCGTTCGGGAATGGTGTCGCTCGCCAGGGCCTCGGTGGAAGTCCAGTAGGGTGACTCTTTCAACCCCGGAATCGGCGGGACCGCCGGGCTGGCACCCGTGGCGACCAGGCAGCGGTCGAACATCACGACGCGCTCGCCACCCTCGTTCAAACGGACGGTAAGGCTCTGGTCGTCCTTGAAGCGCGCCTCACCGTGCACAACGGTGATGGCCGGATTACCGCCCAGGATGCCTTCGTACTTGGCGTGCCGCAGTTCGTCGACGCGGGCCTGCTGCTGGGCCAGCAGCTTACTGCGGTCAATCGTAGGCACAGTTGCCGCAATACCGCCATCGAACGGGCTTTCCCGGCGCAGATGGGCGATGTGGGCGGCGCGGATCATGATCTTGGACGGCACACAGCCGACATTGACGCAGGTGCCGCCGATGGTGCCGCGCTCGATCAGCGTGACCTGCGCGCCTTGCTCGACGGCCTTCAGCGCCGCCGCCATCGCGGCTCCACCGCTGCCAATGACCGCTACCTGCACCGGGGGCTCGTCGCCACTGTGCTTTTCGGCGGCGGCCATCCATCCCCGCACCTTGTCGAGCAGTCCGACGCGGTTGTCCGCCAGTGGCGCATCGGCTAGCGTTGCCTTGTAGCCCAGTCCGGCCACGGCGGCAGTCAGCGCGTCCGGCGATGTGCCCGGCACGATGGCGAGTTGCGCTGTGCCCTTCGGATAGGACACCAGCGCCGACTGCACGCCTGGCACTTTTTCCAGCGCTTCCTTGACGTGCGCCGCGCACGAGTCGCAAGTCATGCCGGTGATTTTTAGATGGGTCATGCAACAGATCCTTTATCGTTTGTGGCGCCAGACAATGACGTCCGTTGTGCTGCGGTGCCGTTTTCAGTGACTCACTGCTTGACGCTGGACGGATAGCCCGCGTCTGCGGTTGCCTTGGTCAGCTTCTGCACGCTGGTCTTGGCATCGTCGAAGGTGACGACCGCTTGGCGTGTCTCGAAAGTCACGTCAACTTTGCTGACGCCTTCGACCTTGGAAATCGCCTTCTTGACAGTGATCGGGCAGGCGGAGCAGGTCATGCCCGGTACGGACAGCGTGACGGTCTGGGTGGCGGCCCAGACGGGGGCAACAACGGCGGCGAGGGCGAGGGAGGCAAACAGTTTCTTCATGGTGAACTCCGATCAGTAGAAAAATGGCATGACGTAGGGAAATCCGAGCGCGACCAGAACCAGCGCGGCCACGATCCAGAAAATGAGCTTGTAAGTAGCTCGCACTTGGGGAATCGCGCAGACCTCACCCGGTTTGCAGGCCGCTGCCTGCCGGTAGATGCGCCGCCAGGCGAAGAACAACGCCACCAGCGCCACGCCGATAAAGATGGGGCGATAGGGTTCCAACACCGCCAAGTTGCCGATCCAAGCGCCGCTGAACCCCAAGGCGATCAGAACCAACGGCCCGAGGCAGCAAGCCGAGGCGAGGATGGCGGCAAGCCCTCCAGTGAAGAGCGCGCCGCGCCCGGTTTTTGGTTCAGACATGCGCTTGTCCTTTCGAATTGAAATTGGATAGCGTAACCTTACTTCCGTACTCATGTACGGAGTCAAGCGATATGGAAAACAATTTGGAGAACCTGACCATTGGCGTTTTCGCCAAGGCGGCCGGGGTCAATGTGGAGACCATCCGTTTCTATCAGCGCAAGGGCTTGTTGCTGGAGCCTGACAAGCCCTATGGCAGCATCCGCCGCTATGGCGAGGCGGATGTAACGCGGGTGCGCTTCGTGAAATCAGCCCAGCGGCTGGGCTTCAGCCTGGATGAGATCGCCGAGCTGCTGCGGCTGGAGGATGGCACCCATTGCGAGGAAGCCAGCAGTCTGGCCGAGCACAAGCTCAAGGACGTGCGCGAGAAAATGGCTGACCTGGCGCGCATGGAGGCCGTGCTGTCTGAGTTGGTGTGCGCCTGCCATGCGCGAAGGGGGAACGTTTCCTGCCCGCTGATCGCGTCACTACAGGGTGGAGCAAGCTTGGCAGGTTCGGCTATGCCTTAGCGTGCTTTATTTTCCGTTTTCTGAGACGACCCCTTAGAAAGCCTAGTCAAAGAGCTGTCACGAGAACACCGTTAGCTTAGCGTACGATTTTTTCCGAATTCTGCGGTTCCCCCAAGCACGTCGTGAGTGCCTGGCGAATGATCCCAGGAGATCCACTCCACTAGCTCAAGTAGGTTCAGCGATGGCTTGGATCATTACGAAGTACCTGGTCACTGCCGCGATAGTGATTATCGTGTCTGAGCTGGCAAAGCGCAGTGACAAGCTGGGCGGCTTGGTTGCCGCCCTGCCATTGGTCACCGTCTTGACGCTCATCTGGCTCTACTTGGAGAACCAGAGCATGGAGAAGATTTCCAATCATGCCTGGTACACGTTCTGGTATGTGATTCCAACGCTGCCGATGTTTATCGCGTTTCCGGCACTGCTGCCCAAGTTGGGATTCTGGCCAACACTTATCTCCAGCATCCTCATCACCATGGCGAGCTTCGGAGGATTTGCCCTACTTCTAAGGCGATTGGGCATCGAGTTGCTTTGAGTCGGGTGTAGAGGAAAGCACTCGGTCACCGCTTACCGGCTGTTGATGCACTCACCTTTCACGAGGTAGCGAACCATGTGCAGTTCGCCCTTGGAATCCTCGTAAGTCATCATGCTTCTCACATTCCCGCAGTACCGCACGCTAGGCGAGACGTACACCAACTTGCCAACGTCCAAATCCATACCGTATGCGTAATCTTCAAGCTCGGGCATGGGTTTCTTCACGCTCTGTGCATAGCGTTCTGTAGCCTTCCTGGCAGACTGCTCAAGATCGTCGTTGATCTGAACGCTACTTTGGGCATTTGTCGACAGTGCAGAGAAAAGCATGAACGCGGCAATAGCCGATATAGTTGTTTTCATGAGAAGTCCATTAATAAAAAAGCGCCCATGGCGGGGCGCTAAAATTCACCTTACCAAAGGAGCGTATGGTTCCAAGGTGAATGCATTGGCGTGAGCAGGGTATCGTTACTCCCGCCATGCTGCTTCAGATGAGACTGGCCCAAAGCAGCGCTGCCTGTGTGCTGTTCTTAAACTAGCAAAAGCGGCTAACGACAAGATGATTGTGAAATTACAATTTGGACATGTAATAGATTGTAAAGTAATTATTCTTGCCCAATTAAGATGAAAAGCCATGCATGCTGGCCGGTTTAAGCCCGTTATCAAAGGGGCGAACGATCGGTGGCTTGCTACCACTCGGAGCTTGAGCTTGTAGGATTGAACGCCATAAATGCTGAGCAGCTTGGCAGAAACGCCACCCCTCTCGGCCGAATCCTCCTGTCAGTCCTGAGGACTGATAACCGCTGCAAGCCACAGAATCCGCTAAGCTCAGTAGGGAAAGCCGTCATGACTGTCAGCAATCTTGCGGCTACATTACAAATTTGTAGGATTTCGCCGCGGCCAGCGTCTTCGCGTTAAGATTCAAGCGTCCTCAGGTGACCCCGGCGTATGGACAGAGGTAGCGACTACCAGATGTCATGCACTCAGCCGAACCTTCAAACTGCCTGCAACCACAGTCTTGGCGGATTAGGCCAATTCCTTCCTCACACCTTGAGATAAGTTATGCGCGTTCTAGTTGTGGAAGACGAAATTAAAACTGCCGAATATCTTCAGCAGGGCCTATCCGAAAGCGGGTATGTCGTAGATATCGTGCACAATGGTGTTGACGCCCTGCACTTGTTCAATACTAACGTCTATTCGTTGGTTCTGCTGGACGTAAACCTTCCTGGCATCGACGGTTGGGACCTTTTGGAAACCATCAGGAAAACCAGCCGGGTCCGCATCATCATGCTGACCGCTCGTGGTCGCATCAACGACAAGCTCAAAGGCTTGGATGGCGGAGCCGACGATTACCTTGTCAAACCCTTCGAATTCCCGGAGCTGCTCGCTCGAATCCGTTCGCTGCAGCGGCGTGGTGATGAATTAGTCGAGAAGAGTTCGCTGAAAATTGCCGACTTGGAACTCGACTCAGTGCGCCATCGGGTTTTCCGCGCTGGCACACGCATCGATCTCACCACAAAGGAATTTACGCTCCTGCACCTGCTTATGAGCAGGACGGGCGAAGCGCTGACTCGTTCTCAGATCATTTCGTTGGTCTGGGACATGAATTTTGACTGCGATACCAACGTCATCGATGTCGCTATCCGGCGCCTTCGCTCAAAGATCGATGACCCGTTTGAAACCAAGCTCATTCACACGCTTCGTGGCGTAGGGTACGTTTTTGAGGAACGCGCATGAGGCCATTCAGCCTGGCTGCAAAGCTGGGATTAAAGGTGGGGTTGATGAGCGCAGCGTTGCTGCTTCTGTTCGCCACCTTCGGGTATCTGATGGTGGGTCAGGCGCTAGAGCGAAATGCCCGCAGTGACCTGGAAGTGAAGATGGCGGGCATGGCTCACAACCTGTCCATGATTTCCGACATCTCAGGAGTCAACGCAGACGCACATCAGCTTGTGGATCTGGTGATGGGCCACAACAACCTGTACGTCAGCATTTTCGAGTCGGCGCAGAGTGAAACGCCCCTGCTCTCGATTGGCTCGAAGCAGGTCAACGTGGAGGTGCACAAGTTTCAACCATCCGCACAGCCGAAGGAACATGAGTGGCGCGACACCCAGGACCGCCCCTTGCTGACAGCTTCTCGCACCATGAATTTGGGCGACGGAACCGAAGTCAGCGTGTACATGACTATGGACCAGTCGTCCAATGAAGCGCTGCTTGATGCATTGCTCACCTGGGCCCTGATGATTTCCCCGCTCATCATCGCGCTGATCCTCGCAATCGGCTGGTGGACCGTACGCAGAGGTCTGCTGCCTCTGACCAAGTTCCTGAAAGTCGCCTCGAAGATCTCCACCGAGAGTCTTGACCATCGTCTGCCGACTAATGGAATGCCAGCAGAACTCAAAGAGCTCGCCGACGGTATCAACATCATGCTGGCTCGCCTGGATGACGGGGTTCAGCAGCTCTCGCAGTTTTCTGACGATCTTGCTCACGAACTGCGAGCGCCGCTATCCAACCTGATGGGTAAAGCCCAAGTTGCACTGACCAGAGAGCGATCCCTTCCCGAGTACAGGGAAGTGCTGGAGTCGTGCACAGAAGAGCTGGACCGCATGAGCCGCATGGTTTCCGACATGCTGTTCCTCGCTCAGGTCAGTCATCCGGCATCCATGGTGGAGTTCGAACCTGTGTCCCTGGTCGATGAAGTTCAGCGGGTGTGTGATCTCTTCAGCATTTCGGCAGAGGATGGCGAGATCCAGCTGCAGATCTCTGGCAGTGATGACGTGGTGCGCGGTAACCGCCTGATGATTCAACGAGCCGTCTCGAACCTGGTGTCAAATGCGATTCGCTACTGCCCTCGCGGTCGCACGGTCTACGTGAAAGTGCAACGCGGTGGTAGCGGCACGACCTTGAGCGTCGGCAACCCGGGCCGCGGGATCGCCAAGGAACACCATGCGCATTTGTTTGAACGGTTCTACCGCGTAGATAAGAGCCGAGCACGAAGCGAAGGGGGGACCGGTCTTGGCCTTGCCATCGTGCAGTCGATCATGAGCCTGCATCAAGGCTCGGCGAGCGTGGAAGTGACCGAGGAAAATTTCACCTGGTTCCACCTTCACTTTCCCGAAGCCCAGCTAAAGCAGTCGGCAAAGACCGCTGCTTGAAGCGCGCCCACTTGAAAAGGCCCGTCAATCGACGGGCCTTTTGTCTATGCAATGCCTCAGTGCCTAAGCACCACAGGGTCCATAGGTGACCGCAGAATTACCGACTTTATGATCTTTTGCTCTTCTGGGTTGGCGTTTCTCCACAGGTGGGAGAAGTATTGGGCATTCACTTTTTCCTGAGCGCTCACACTGCCGGCGGCCTCAATGAACTGCATGGTCGAGTACACACAGATCAGTGCCAGGATGAAGAATGCTGTCGCCACCACCATGACATAACGTTTGGCCAGCACCGGTGCCCGCTTTAGCTCCAGGATCGAGGCATCCGCTAATTTTGTCGCGGCAGTAAGCTCCGAAATCAGCGGTTGGATGGCGGTCTCGACTCCACGAGCGGCAGCGGAATATGCCTCTGCCGCAGCGCGGATGACGACCTCTTCGGCATTGGACCAGGCTTTCTCAGCCTTTCGTACCTCCTCCTGAATCTGCCGACTGACAAGGTCAACCTCCTCCACCAGCTCGTTCGACTTTTCCAGAACAGCGTTGCAGGCCCTGGTCTGGGAGGCCAGCTCATCGAGCTGAACAGTGAGTTTTTCAGTGCTTCGGCGGAAGTCACCGATGGCAACTGACCAAGGCTCTATGTCATTCATGGCTATCTCCTAGAGCGGCCGGTGACGGCGCACGGTTTTATTTTGTTAGATATCAAAAATGTAATTTACGGAACAGTTTGAAGTCAGCCTCGACACAAGCGAGATAGACATGATCCTTCCAGATTTGCAGATTGGGCGCATCCGGCCAGCCGCCTAAATTACGGAATTGTAATTATTGACTCACCTTGTCGTTAGCTTCGCGTTCCTAAACTACAAACCAACAAAGGCCGTCAGTCAGGCAGGCCTAGTAAGAACCGAGGCACACAATGAAATTTGTCAAATCTATCGCTATTGGCAGCCTGCTGCTTGGTCTCGTGGGTACCGCTTACGCTGAAGGTGGTTACGAACGAGCGAAACAGTTCCAGGAAAACTTCCGAAATGAACAGGCTCGCTTATGGAGCGACGATTCTTCGGACCAGAACAAACAACAAGTCGCTCAAGAGCAAAAGAAAGAAAGCAAGGATGGTAAGGAACAAGCCGATAACTAAACGGCGGTTAAATAGGACTTTAAATGACGAAAGCAATCGACAAAAAAGCCAGGGTAAAACCTGGTTTTTTTTGTGTCTGGAATTTTACCTTCGTTTGTACGAGGCGTTTCCGCATTACTGTCTCCGACCAGACCTTCGGTACCTTGCTTGGCGTCTTTCCAACGGCACAGCAACAGCTGACTGGCGTTCGCTTCGGTGATCTCGACACAGCCCAGGTTGGCAGGCAGCTCAGCATTGCTGTCGAGTAAGCGCCGGGACAGGTAGAATGAGCTGTCACGAGGCCACTTTGCTGGGTACTGGATGTTTTCGGACTTCCCGCTGCTGTAGAACTCCGAGGAATTCGAGCGGCGACCAGGGTAGATCAGAGGGGCCGATTGAGCACATTCAACCAGGCCTGAACGACATCTCGCTGGTTCTGAGGCCTCTGCATCAACACCCCGGCATAGATGATGTCGACGCCGATGATTGGCAGTATCAACGCTCGCGGCGGCGCCCTGGTGATCCTTCGGCCAACCTCATTGATCCGACCGGACAGGAGCAACGCCGAGACAGGTACAGAACCAGCGGCAGCCAGTCGATCAGCCCTAGTTTTCCTGCGAGCGCTCCGGCTCCGAGCAGGGCACCACAGATCAGCGCGAAAACCAGCTCGGTGTTCATGCCAAAGATGCCGTCGTGCTCATGGCTCAGCCCTTCATGCTCTGCTTGGTCATCTGGGCGTTCAAGCGAACTTTTCATAACTCGTCCCTTCTGGGGGGCAAGACTATAAACTGCTCTATGCAGTTGAAAGACATTACTGTTGTGTAGTTGAGATTTATTTCACAGCTAACCCAGGGGCAGTCATTAAGGCATCTAGCCTAAATGACGTTCATCGAGCTCAATAAAAAATGCCAGGCACTGCCTGGCATTTATGAATTCTCTAAGTATTCTACTCACAGCAATTACTACTTGTTGTTGATGCATTGCGAGTACATGGAGTAGCGAACCGTCTTAAGCGTACCCTGAGAGTCCTCGAAGGTCATCAATCGCGGGTAAACTTGGCAGGTACGCGGGTCTTGGGACTGACGCACGAATTTCGCAACATCGATCTTCATGCCGTAATTGTAGTCCTGGATCTCCGGCATCGGTTTGCCATTTCTCTCGGCATAGTTCGCTACAGCAGTCTGATGCTCCTTGATGTATTGCAGCTGCTTGCTTTCAGAGTAAGTATAAGCCTGCGAAGCCATCGAGAACATAACAAGTGCAGCAGCAACAATTAGCTTTTTCATAGGAACCTCTCAAATTCAAATCATCTCGGGCGTAACTTTAGCAACGCAGAGGCATCACCGGCATGACGAGAAACTTACAATTTTGAAAGGTAAGTGCATCTATTTCATATAAAACAAAAAACCCACAACGCGTGTTGTGGGTTTTTGTATCTGGGGGGATCAGCTTACGGCTTCTGCCTCGTCGCCGTCTTCATCCTTGCGATGTGCCCAATGATACAGGGCCGGCAGGACCAGCAAAGTCAGCGCGGTGGAGGAAAGGATCCCACCAATTACCACTGTAGCCAGAGGCCGTTGAACCTCCGCACCGGTACCGGTGGCCAAGGCCATTGGGATGAAGCCCAGGGACGCCACCAAGGCTGTCATCAACACTGGTCGCAGTCGGGTGAGTGCGCCTTCATCGACTGCCTGCCTGAGCGTTCGTCCCTCTTCTCGCAATCCGCGAATGAAGGCAATCATCACCAGGCCGTTCAGTACCGCGACGCCGGAGAGTGCGATGAAGCCTACCCCTGCCGAGATCGAGAGCGGGATATCACGCAGCCAAAGGGCCACGACCCCGCCAGTGAGAGCGAATGGAATACCGGTGAAGACCAGCATGCCGTCCTTCAGGTTGTTGAACATCAAGAACAGCAAGGTCATTACCAGCAGTAAGGCTACCGGAACCACAATCTGCAGGCGCTTGGCTGCCGACTGCAGCTGCTCGAACTGGCCGCCCCAACTGGTCCAGTAGCCTGCTGGAATTTCCACCTTCGTTGACAAGGTAGATGCCGCCTCATCAACGAACGACCCAAGGTCACGGCCCCGGACGTTGGCGCTTACAATAACCAAGCGCTTACCGTTCTCGCGGCTGATCTGGTTCGGGCCCAACTGCAAGTCCAGCTTAGCGACCTGCGAAAGTGGAATGAAACCGATCTGATTAGCGCCCTGAGCCGCATTGGCAGGCACAGGAATCAGCAAACTAGACATACCCGCGACGTCGGTGCGTACAGCCTCAGGCAGGCGCACCACCATGTCGAATCGGCGATCACCCTCGTACAACGTTCCCGCTGTACGACCACCCACAGCAATCGCGATCGAATTCTGCACGTCCGCAATGTTCAGGCCGTAGCGTGCTGCTTTTTCCCGGTCGATGTTAATGGTCAGCACTGGCAGACCTGTGGTCTGCTCAACCTTGACCTCCGAGGAGCCTGGTACCGCTTTGAGCGCTGCGGCGATCTTATTGGCCGTGCTGTTGAGCACATCCATGTCGTCACCATAAACCTTCACCGCAACATCGCTGCGCACCCCGGAGATCAGTTCGTTGAAACGAAGCTGGATAGGCTGGGAGAGTTCATAGTTACTGCCCGGGACACTGGCTGCCGCCTTTTGAACCTCGGCAATGAGCTCCTCCCGCGACTTGTCGGGATCGGCCCATTGGTCCTTTGGTTTGAGCATGACGTAAGCATCGGAGATATTCGGTGGCATTGGGTCAGAGGCGATTTCAGCCGTACCGGTTCGGCCGAACATACGCTCAACTTCCGGTACCTGCTCGATGACTGCTTTTTCCAAACGCTCCTGCATGTCCACCGACTGGCTGAGGCTAGTACCAGGTACGCGCAAGGCTTGAAGAGCGAAGTCCCCCTCACTGAGACTTGGGATGAACTCGCTCCCCATGCGACTGGCAAGTACACCGCTGAGAACGACCAGTGCTACTGCTGCGGAGAAAGCGATATTCCGATGCCCAAGCACCCACTGCAGCACAGGCTCATAACGCAGCCGCGCAGTGCGCATAACAACGCCCTCTTCCTCCTTGACCTTGCCAGTGACGAACATGGCGATCGCTGCCGGCACGAAGGTAACGGAGAGGATCATTGCACCCAATAGCGCCATCACAACGGTGAATGCCATGGGGTGGAACATTTTGCCCTCCACGCCGGTGAGGGCGAAGATAGGCAGGTACACCACCATAATGATCAGTTGCCCGAAGATCAGTGGCCGACGCGCTTCGCGGGCAGCAGCAAAGACCTCATGGAAGCGTTCGGTTTTGGTGAGCATACGGCCATGTTTGTGCTGCGCATGTGCTAATCGACGGATCGCGTTCTCCACGATGACCACGGCCCCGTCGACGATGATGCCGAAGTCGAGTGCGCCCAAACTCATTAGGTTGGCACTGACCTTGTTATTGAACATCCCTGTGAAGGTGAACAGCATGGACAGCGGGATCACCATCGCGGTGATCAACGCTGCACGGATGTTGCCGAGGAACAGGAACAGAATGGCGATAACCAGGATCGCACCTTCAACCAAGTTCTTCTTCACCGTCGCAATGGCTTTTTCAACCAAGTTGGTACGATCGTAAACGGTGACCGCAACCACGCCCTTTGGCAGAGTACGGTTGATGTCCGCAAGCTTCGCTGCGACAGCTTGGGACACAGTGCGGCTGTTCTCACCGATCAGCATGAATACTGTACCGAGCACGACCTCGCGGCCATTCTCAGTGGCAGCACCAGTACGAAGCTCCTTACCGATGCTGACGTCGGCGACGTTGCTGATGCGAATCGGTGCACCATCCACACTGGTGATTACGATGTTGGCGATGTCTTCGATGTTGCCGACTTGGCCCGGTGCACGAATGAGCAACTGCTCACCATTACGCTCGATGTAACCGGCGCCTACGTTGGCGTTGTTGCTTTCCAACGCGGCTACCAGATCATTCAGGGTCAACTTGTAGGTAGCCAGGCGCTTCGGATCCGGCGCAACCAGGAACTGCTTGGCAAAGCCACCGATGGTATTGATCTCTGCCACGCCAGGTACGTTGCGCAGCTGAGGCTTGATGATCCAGTCCTGGATTACCCGCAGGTCGGTGGGCGTGTAGGGCGTACCGTCTTCTTTGACCGCGCCCTCTTCGGCTTCAACGGTCCACAGGAAAATTTCGCCGAGGCCGGTTGAGACCGGGCCCATGACGGCATCTACGCCCTCTGGCAGCTGTTCCTTTGCAACCTGTAGCCGCTCATTGATCAGCTGGCGGGCAAAGAAGATGTCGGTGCCGTCCTTGAAAATCACGGTCACCTGAGACAGACCCGAGCGAGACAGCGAACGGGTCTGCTGAAGACCTGGAAGACCAGCCATGGCCGTTTCAACTGGAAACGTGATCCGTTGCTCGGTTTCCAATGGGGAATAGCCAGGCGCTGCAGTGTTGATCTGCACCTGGACGTTGGTAATGTCAGGAACGGCATCGATCGGCAGCTTTTGGTAGCTGTAGATGCCGATACCGGCAATGATCAGGACAGCGATCATTACAACGATCCGCTGTTCAATGGCAAATCTGATGATACGTTCAAACATAAGAAATCATCCTGTCAGTTCGCATCAGTGACTGTGCTCGGCAGAGGCTTTGCCGAGCTCAGACTTGAGTGTGAAGCTGCCATTGGTAGCCACTTGAGCGCCCGCTTCGATGCCGTCCGTGATTTCCACGTACCCACTGTCACGGCGGCCCAGCTTTACTGGGCGGGTGTCGAAGCCCTCGGCGGTGCGTACGAAGACCGATGGTTTGTCCTCAACGGTCTGCACGGCGTGTTCCGGGACAGCCACCGCCACGCGATCAGTCTGGGACGTGACTGCGATGTTCACGAAAAGACCAGGACGCCAGGCCCCGTTGGGATTGGTCAACGTAACGCGGACGGTCGCTGCTCGGTTTTGCTCGCCCAACAGGCTGCCGACATAACCCACCTTGCCCTCGACCTCCACGTTCATGTCAGGTGAGGAAACCTTCACGGCGCGGCCGGTAGTGACCTTGGCCAAATCGGTAGGCGGTACAGCGAAAGTGGCCCAAACTTGGTTAAGGTCGGACAGAATAAAGGCGTTAGTCGCCTCGCTGACGACTTCCCCGACGGTCAAGTGTTTCTCCACCACTACGGCGTCAAAGGGAGCCCTGAGTTCGTAACGGTTACCGCCTACCGAATTGACCGAGGCACCGATCGCGCTGACTTTTTGCTTGGCGTTGGCCAGAGAGATTTCGGCTTCCTGCAGCGCCTGGCGAGCCTGGAGGTAGTCCTGCTCCGCAGAAATCTTGTCCTGCCAGAGCTGCTTCTCTCGGCTAAAAGTCACGCGCGCAAGTTCGACACGACGCTGAGCGGCTTGTTGCTCGCTGCGCAGGTCAGAGATCTGCTGGCTGGCAATCACCGCAAGGACTTGACCCTTCTTGACGGACTCACCCAAATTCGCCTGGACTGTTTCGACAACGCCTGGAACGCGAGGAACAACGTGCGCAGTGCGGTCCTCGTCAAAACGAATCTCACCCGGGAAGCTCACGACGGTTCCCAAATCACGAGGCGCTGCCGATTCCAGAGTCACGCCAGCTGCTTTGATCTGTTCAGCACTAAGGGTTAGCTTACCTTCTTCCTCACCGCCCTCTTCACTGTGGCCCTCCTCGCCATGACCTTCTTCACCGTGCCCATCTTCACTATGCTCCGCTTCACTGTTCTCTTTGTTAGCTGATCCGGCCTTCTTGTCATGGCCATGACCATCGTCAGCACCATGTTCTGCGTTAGTCGCCGCTTGTTGATCGGAACTGCTGTTCCAGGCGAGGCTGCCAAATCCAAGGATTGCCACAGCGGCTACCGCGAGGGCGATCTTGCGTTTGTTTTCCATTGCTACTCCTGCTGATCGTAGGCAC
The DNA here is from genome assembly GCF_040546125.1 of Pseudomonas sp. UYEF17. Lineage (NCBI taxonomy): Bacteria > Pseudomonadati > Pseudomonadota > Gammaproteobacteria > Pseudomonadales > Pseudomonadaceae > Pseudomonas > Pseudomonas sp. UYEF17. The sequence goes on along the minus strand of NZ_JBEPNE010000013.1, from coordinate 140,281 downwards.
CGGCAGGTTTAAACGCCGAGTGCCGAGAAAAATGTATGCCCCGTTCAGCGTGCGCCGGCGGTCGAGCCTACTTCGCCATAAACCCTTTCTACTTGCGCACGCGCATTGGTCGCCGCTGCCAGCGAGTCGAGATACTGGCCACGAGCAAGGATCAAGGTGCGCTGGGCGTCCAGTACTTCGATAAAGCCGAATTTCCCCATCTCGAATCCGCGGGTTGCGGTATCCACGGCCTGCTGGGCTGAGGGCAGAATGGTCTTGTCGTAGGACTCAACTTCTTGCATGGCGGTGGACCACTGGTTCAGCGCGGTTTGGGTTTGGGCGCGCAATCTCAACTCGACAGCGTTACGCAGGTCGCGGGCCTGATCGGCACGTCGAGAAGCGGAAAGAATGTTGCCTTGGTTACGATCAAACAGCGGCAAAGGCATGGACAGACCAACGACATTGACTCGCTCGCGCACCGAGCGGTCGTACTGGCTACCCACGCTTACCGTGAGGTTTGGAATACGCTGAGCTTTTTCTGCGCCAAGCGAGGCATCGCTCTTATCAATCTCCACCACTGCCTGCCGCATTTCCGGAGTCTGATCGAGCTTTGCCAGCAACTCTTCAGTGCGCGGCGGCAAGCCAGGAGACAAGGTTGGTGATTCAAGGCGATCGAATATGGTCACAGAACTCCCCGTGACTTGGGCGAGTTGCTGGTAAGCATTCGCTTTTTCCGTTTCGGCGCGACGGACCTGCAACCGGGCTTCAGCCAGTTGAACCTGGGCGCGGGTAGCCTCCACAGGTGAAGATTTACCTGCGCGAACTCGACCATCGACAATGCGAAGGCCGCGCTCAGTAAGTTCAAGGGATTGTTTAGCGAGGTCGAGTCCGGTTTGGGCTCGTAATGCAGCGTAAAACGCCTGCACGACGTCTGCACGCAGACCATTCACGCGTCGGTCCAGTTCCAGTTGTGCAACACTCTGGCCGTATGTGGCGACATCTACGCGGGCTCCCCGCTTACCACCGAGCTCCAAGGTCTGACTTAGCGTAACGGTCGTTGTGCTGGTGTTACGCCGTGTGTCCTCCATCTCATACGAGATTTCGGGGTTTGGAATCAGCCCGGCTTGCTTGCGCGCACCGTCCGCGATGCCGATTTCCTGACGTGCCGCCGCGAGGTCTGGGTTGGCATCCATTGCCGTCGACAGCGCTTGGGGCAAGCTGATGCTTTGGGCAAATGCGGTGGGTGCCAGCAACCCGGAAATCACCGCACAGAGAGCGGCAATTTTCCACGGTGAGACGTAGGTCTTGGATAAGACATTGCGGTTATACCGGAGCACTTTCTTGGTCCTCGTGCACAAACTTCGTTAGCTTGGCCAGAACGCCGAAATAGCTGCCAAGCCCCACTGGATTAGGTGATGGCACTCTAAAGAGCGGTAGCTATCAGAGGGGTGGCTAGAAAATTACAATTTCGTAAGAAAAGCTTGTAATGCCCGAAAACGCTGATGACACAGTCGAACCACCGAATTTCATTGCGAACGCGAGAGATGGCTAGCATGCGGCGTCAATGACCAAAATAACGACCAGATGACGAAATTGTAATTTTCCTATCACCATCCCGTTATCTTCCGCCTGCAAATATGAGCTCGGCGCTACGCGAGGCGCGCCGCCGGCTCAGAACTTATAACGACACCCGCGCCGGAAACATAATAAAAACTGCCGTAAATCAAAGGAGCATCGGATGAAAATCAAAGTACCACTGTATTTGGCGGCAGTTTCGGCGCTGTCTGGAAGCTATGCAGTTACTGCTCAAGCTGAAGATAAGCCCGAAGGTTTCATCGAAGGTAGCAGCCTTACAGTGCTCAACCGCAACTTCTATTTCAATCGTGATAACCGCGACAGCTCAGCTCCCACTTACAACAGCGGCAAGGGCAACACCAATGGCTACTCCGAGGCCTGGGCGCACGGGATCATCACCAAATTCAACTCTGGTTTTACCCAAGGGACGGTCGGCGTTGGTGTTGATGCCTTTGCCATGATAGGGCTTAAGCTCGATACTGGTGACGGGCGCAACGGCGGTCGTAGTTCATTCGACGTCATGCCTGTTGATAACAAAGGCGAAGCTCGCGACGAATACACCAAGGTTGGCGGGGCGGCTAAAGTTCGCTTGTTTGATACGGTCGTGAAAGTGGGTGATGTTTTCCCGTCGACGCCAGTTGTTGCATCAGGCGACTCGCGCCTGTTGCCTGAAAGCTTCCGCGGTGTGACCGTTGAGAACACCAGCATCCAGGGCCTCACCCTGCAGGGTGGCCGACTGCATGCGATGAGCCAGCCGGTCTCCAGCAATCTGAATGATAACTTCGCAACTTTCTACGGTGGCCCGGTTAACTCGCCTTGGGTAGGCTACGGTGGCGGTGATTACGCGATCAACGATAACTGGACCGTGAGCGTATACGCCAGTCAGTTGAAAGAAGTCTGGAACCAGTACTACGCTGGCACCAGCTTCGCCTATCCACTGAATGACGACCTTGCGCTGATTGGCGGCTTCAACTATTACAAAGCCGTGGATGAAGGGAAGCAGCGCCTAGGCGAGTTTGACAACGATATCTGGAGTGCCAAGGTCGGGGTCCGTTACGGCGCTCACACCCTGGCCCTGTCGCACCAACGCAACAACGGCGACGATGATTTCGACTACCTGCGTCAGTCAGACTCGATTTTCGTCGACAACTCTATCCAGTACAGCGACTTCAACTCGCCGAAAGAGCGTTCCTGGATGCTGCGCTACGACCTGAACTTCACCAGCTACGGCATTCCTGGTCTGACGTTCATGACCCGCTACGCTAGAGGCTCGGGCGCAGACTACTCGAACGCCAACCAGTTCTACATGCGCACCGACGCCAACGGTGATCCGCTCACCAATCAGAAACGTTGGGAGCGTGACGTAGAGGTTAAATATGTCGTGCAAACTGGTCCAGCAAAAGACCTGTCCTTCCGGTTGCGCCAGGCCACCACGCGTGCCACTGCATTCGAATCGGATCTGGATGAAACTCGTGTGATCATTGAGTACCCGCTTTCGATCCTGTGATTCTCTAAGGGGATCAGTTTATTCGTAAACTGGTCTCTTCAGAAAAATGTGCATTACGAATTCACCTTGAGTGGCTTAAGTGCTCCTTTGGTAAAAGGTGGATATTTGGCGCCCTTTGGGCGCCTTTTTTTTACCTAAAATTCAATCAACCGTTCGAGTGTACGCATTGCATGCCGGTGAAACTCATGGCTGCACCAATGACCAGTTTCCTCGACATGAGTAACTTCGCCGTCATCTGAACGGAACAAACTCAACACAAAGAAGAAAACAACCACATACTTCATAAGGTCAAATTACCTATTGGAGAGAGGGCCCGCACCTGTCGAACCCAAACCGCGAAAAGATATACCTCCAGACTATCAATCATATTACCTGGAAATTACAAATCCGTCATTTAGGCCCCACCCAGCTCATTTTGATTTACCATTCCTTTCAATAATGCCGGCGCGCGTGCGCGGTTAATTGCTCAGTGATATCGAGACAAAATCCCATGCGAATTCTGGTAATTGAGGACGAAGTAAAAACTGCGGAATATGTGCGTCAAGGCCTTACAGAATGCGGTTATGTCGTCGATTGCGTGCATACCGGGTCAGATGGGCTATTCCTAGCCAAGCAACACGAATACGAGTTGATTATTCTTGATATCAATCTGCCAGAAATGGATGGGTGGCAGGTACTTGAGCTTTTGAGGCGTAAAAATTGCCCCTCCCGCATCATGATGCTCACGGCGAGAAGTCGTTTGGCAGATAAGGTCCGGGGTTTGGAGAACGGTGCAGATGACTACCTGATCAAACCATTTGAGTTCCCAGAACTGCTAGCCCGGGTTCGCGCCTTAATGCGCAGGTCTGAACACCCTGCATCTGTGGAGATCATTCGTGTCGCTGACCTGGAGCTAGACCAGAGCCGTCACAGGGCCTTCAGGGACGGCCAGCGTATTGATCTGACGACGAAAGAGTTTGCACTTCTGCACTACCTAATGCGCAATACCGGCGTGGTGCTCAGCCGCACACAGATCATCTCACAGGTCTGGGATATGAACTTCGACTGCGATACAAACGTTGTAGAAGTGTCGATTCGAAGACTTAGAGCCAAGATCGATGACCCTTTCGAGACGAAGCTGATCCATACGCTTCGCGGTGTGGGCTATGTGCTTGAGAAGCGTTGATCGCCCGCTACTTAGTCATGAAAACAGAGCCAGGGATCATGCATGTAAGTCGAGCCATACTGTTTTTGACCCTTAGCGCGCGTTTCCTCACTAAACGTATGAGGTGTGCTGGACATAAGGTATAGCATAGATTATCAACAGGTAACGGAAGGCCAAGCGTATGCCAGAGCTGACGCACGCTCAGCGGACATTGTTTTTAACAGCGCCATGGCTTACCTCTGATACTGTGCGCCGGCGATGAGGTTAACCTCCCGACTACAGCACCAAGCAGGCTCAGTCGCCGCTCAACGATGATGGCGCCCGCCGGCTTTTCTGGTTCGTTGCAGGGCTACTCACGGTCATTGCCTTCGTCATGGCCACCCTCTCTGTGCATCTTCTCACCTCGCTCAAGGAACTTGGCCTTCCAACGGTCACGGTGTTGGCGGTGGGGATGGTCCTTGGGCCGGCCCAGGTGGTGGCAAGAGTATTGGAGTTCTCGCTTGCTCGGCATCTTCACCCAACCTGGTCGGCCGTGCCGGCGTGTTGGTGAGCTTCATCGGCATCTGCTTATTCATTCCTGGCGTGCCTTGGCTGGCATTCCCTGCAGCAGCGCTGTAGGGCGCCGGCATCGGGATTCTCACTATTGCCAGAGTCATCTTGCCTCTGGTGCTGTTTGGCAAGGGTATCGCGCACGCATGGGAGCATTAGCTCGCCCAATGGTCTTGGCGCAGGCCACGGGGCCGTTTGCTACGGCCTTTGTGCTGAGTACTCAAGGCGCACCTGTGCTCTTGCTCATGGCGGCGATGGTCGCTGTCGCGCTAGATAGCAGTTTCAAACTGCCCCTCAACCCAGTGCAACGTAGGTGAAGCTGGTGATTCTGCCCTCAAATCGGGGTACCCGCTAGATTTCCCCCCTAGCTTTGCCTTTGACTCTGCCTGGGGGTATACCGCCAGGGGATAATCGGCCTGCTTTGTCTTTGCGGATTGCCCTGCCAATTGACGGGGCCTACATAAGCCGTTTCCAATGCCCTCGACGTAGAACCATTCGCTCCGGCCGAAGCTGGCTGGTGGGCGTGAGCCAAGAGGCGTATCCTACAAATGCTTGCTCCGAGACTTGTTGGCCTACAGCCTCCCCTGGGAGACATCTGATAGCCCGCCGCCGAGGCGGGCTTTTTTGTCATCAGATCCGTAAGGCAGCGCCTTGGTGAATGGCTGCCCAAGCTAGGCTCCGCCAGAGCGCATGCTCAACATCAGCGGTCTACCCGTCTCCCTAGCCAGACGGTTAACGACGTATCCATATCCTTTGTCAGGCGCATGGAAAGCTGACTGGGCGAAAACGCTTACGCAGCCATTGCTTCGCAGGATGCAGCGCAGGCCAAACAGGTCTGTGCGCAATGCTGACAGTGGTCTGCCTTATGCTTACCGCACGCCTCCCCGCAGGCGCGGCAAATCCTTGCGCACAACGCACAAAATTCCTTGGCGAGCATGCTTTCTCGTGTCATCAAGGTAGCCGCCAGCTTGCACATATCTGCGCAATCCCTGTCCAGCTTGATGCAGTCAGCCATCATTTTTACGTCCTGCTCTCGCAGGCAGGCTGACGCGCAGACTTCACAGGCCAGCGCGCAGCGCATGCATTCCGAGATGCATTCATCAAAGCTACTGTTCATGATCATATCTCCGGTATCGGGTCGATGAGATGCCAGTGCACCGTCTCATGACGGTATGTAGCGTTCGACCTGACGGGGGCCTGAAGATTGATTACATTTCTGTAAGCTTGTCCGAATCATCTCGGTATGAAGGCGTGCCCGATCATTCAAGGCTTTTCAATCACTGCTTCTGGATGCTCACGATTTTCGCGACACTTCCCTCCATACGGAACCCAAATTTCACCTTGTCTCCTACGTTCAAGCCCTTCAGCTGTGCAGGCTCAGCTTGGAAGCCCATGGTCATCGCCGGCCATTTGAGCTCTGCTACCGGGCCGTGCGCCAAGGTGATTTTCCCGCTTTGAGGATCCAGCGCCTTAATTGTCCCTTCCGCATGCGCAGTGGGCGCCGCCTGGCTGCCTTGGCCACCCTCGGCGGAGGCTGGCATTTTCTTCATGTCCATACCATCCATGTCCTGGGCATGCACACTGGCGGCGAAAGCTGTGACCAGGCCTGCGATGACAATTAGCTTTTTCATTGGATTTCTCCTGAGAGGTTGGGGGTAGTTACAGCAAGTTCGCGGCGACGGATCAGCCAGTACGCCGCAGGGATTACAAAAAGTGAAAGCAAGGGGGCGGTGAGCATGCCGCCCACCATGGGCACCGCGATGCGGCTCATGACCTCGCTGCCGGTACCGCTGCTCCAGAGGATGGGCAGCAGGCCTGCAACGATGACTGCCACAGTCATTGCCTTGGGCCTGATGCGTTGCACCGCGCCCTCACGGATCGCGTCGAGCAGCGCTGCTCGTGTAGTTTCGCCGTTGGCCTGACGCTCAGCCCAAGCGTTATTCAGGTAGATGAGCATGATCACTCCGAACTCCGCCGCTACGCCGGCCAGGGCAATGAAGCCAACGCCTGTGGCCACTGAAAGGTTGTAGCCCAGCAGGTAGAGCAGCCAGACGCCCCCGGTCAGGGCAAAAGGTAAAGTGCCCATGATGAGCAGTGCTTCACCGAGGCGGCCGAAGGTCAGGTAGAGCAGCACGAAGATGATGGCCAGCGTCGCTGGCACCACCCAGGCCAGACGGGCGTTCGCCCGCTCCAGGTATTCGAACTGGCCGGAGTAGCTCAAGCTCATGCCTGAATCGAGCTTTACCTCGCTGTCGATCGCCTGACGTAAGTCTGCAACAACAGACGAAAGGTCCCGGCCGCGCACGTCGATGTACACCCAGCCCGAGGGGCGAGCATTCTCGCTCTTCAGCATGGGCGGGCCATCAGCAATACGTATGCGGGCCACGCTGCCGAGCGTCAGCTGGCCGCCCTGCGAGGTGTAGATCGGCAGCTGACGCAACGCCTCCACCGAATCACGCCATTCGCGTGGATAGCGCACGCTAATGGGATAGCGGGCCAAGCCTTCAACTGTTTCCCCGATGGTTTCGCCACCAATGGCGCCGGCCACGATGGCCTGTACGTCGGTGATGTTCAGACCGTAACGGGCAGCGGCATGGCGGTCGATATCCAGATCAATGTAGCGGCCACCAGTCAAACGCTCTGCCAGCGCCGAAGTCACTCCAGGCACCTTTTTCGCGGCCCGCTCCACAGCGAGAGTGGCCCGGTCTATCTGGCCTAGGTCGCTGCCGGCCACCTTGACGCCGATTGGGCTCTTGATGCCGGTGGCCAGCATATCGATGCGGTTGCGGATGGGCGGGATCCAGATGTTGGTCAGCCCAGGCACACGCACAGTGCGATCAAGCTCCTCGATAAGCTTGTCCGTGGTCATTCCTGGACGCCACTCACTCTTGGGCTTGAGCCGAACGGTGGTCTCGAACATCTCCAGCGGTGCCGGGTCGGTAGCTGACTCGGCGCGGCCGGCTTTACCAAAGACACTGGCCACTTCGGGAACAGTTCGAATCAGACGATCCGTTCGCTGCAACAGCTCTGAAGCTTTCTGCGCCGAGAGTCCAGGCAAGGCTGAAGGCATGTAGAGCAGATCACCTTCATCGAGCGGAGGAAGGAACTCGCCCCCAAGATGATTCAAGGGCCACAGACTGCTGAGCAGGATCACCAATGCTGCAGCGAGGGTAACCAGAGGCCGGCGCAGGACGACCTCCAATGCCGGACGGTATAGCCGGATGAGGCCCCGGTTGAGCGGGTTGCGCTGTTCCGCAGGCAGTGGCCCTCTGATCCAGTACCCCATCAGCACCGGTATCAGGGTCACCGATAGCGCAGCTGCCGCAGCCATTGCGTAGGTCTTGGTAAAGGCCAAGGGTGCAAAGAGGCGTCCTTCCTGGGCTTGCAGCGTGAACACCGGGATGAACGAAAGCGTGATGATCATGAGGCTGAAGAACAGTGCCGGCCCTACCTCGACGGCCGCCTCCGTCATTACCCTCCAATGCGCTTCTCCCCGCAAAGGTTGACCAGGATGCCGGATATGCCAGGCCTCAACACGTTTGTGGGCGTTCTCGATCATGACCACGGCAGCGTCCACCATTGCACCGATGGCAATAGCGATTCCGCCAAGGGACATGATGTTGGCGTTGATGCCCTGATGACGCATGACGATCAGCGCTATCAGGATTCCCACGGGCAGCGAAACGATAGCCACCAATGACGAGCGCAGGTGCCAGAGAAAGGCTGCGCATACCAACGCCACTACCAAGAACTCCTCGATCAGCTTGTGACTGAGGTTCTCCACGGCACGGTCGATCAACTGGCTGCGGTCGTAGACGGTGACAAGTTCCACCCCGGCTGGCAGGGCTTTCTTCAGGGTTTCGAGCTTAGCCTTGACGTCCGCGATGGCCTCACGAGCATTCTTCCCGCTGCGCAGGATCACCACACCTCCTACGGCTTCGCCGAGGCCGTCCAGTTCGCCTATGCCTCTGCGGGCTTCCGGACCTATCTGCACCGTAGCGACGTCGCCTAATGTCACCGGCACGCCCTTGGTAGCCAGTCGCAGGGGTATCGCTCTGAAATCATCCAGCGATCGCAGGTAGCCGGCCGCACGTACCATGAATTCCGCTTCGCCTTGCTCCAGTACACCGCCACCGGTCTCCTGGTTGGCCTTGCCTATAGCCTCCACCACCTCAGCCTGGGTGATACCGAGGCTGGCCATGCGCAGCGGATCGAGCACGACCTGATACTGCTTGACCATACCGCCGATGGTGGCCACTTCAGCGACATCCGGCAGCGTCTTGAGCTCATAGCGCAGGAACCAGTCCTGCAGGCTGCGCAGTTGCGACAGGTCATGGCCGCCGTTACGATCGACCAGCGCATATTGATAAATCCAGCCCACCCCGGTGGCGTCCGGGCCCAGTACCGGCTTGGCTGCGGCAGGTAATCGCGATTGCGCCTGGCTCAGGTACTCAAGAACCCGAGAGCGCGCCCAATACAGATCGGTGCCGTCCTCGAACAGCACATAGACGAAGCTGTCACCGAAGGCGGAGAAGCCGCGAACCGTTTTGGCCCCCGGAACCGAGAGCATGGTAGTGGTCAGCGGATAGGTCACCTGATTCTCAACGATCTGGGGAGCCTGGCCTGGGTAGGACGTGCGGATGATCACCTGCACGTCCGACAGGTCGGGCAAGGCGTCGATTGGTAGGCTACGCACCGAGACGAAGCCCCATGCCACCAGAAACAGCGTGGCGAGGAGCACCAGCACACGGTTGCCTACCGACCAGCGGATCAGTTTGGCAATCATGGTTGGCCCTCCAACACTTTGATCTGCTCAACGACCATGCCCTCGTCGCGTTCGCGTATGCCAAAGCGAATCTGCGCACCGATCTTGAGGCCATCAAGGAGAGACTGCTCAGCCACAGGGAAGGTCATGGTCATCCCTGGCATGCCCAGGGTGATGAAAGGACCGTGGGCAACGGTGAGCTGTGTGCCGTCTATCTGCACGACACGGCCATCCGCTTCATGCAGGGCTGGCCCCGCATTAGGCTGACTATCCTGCACCGTCGCCGCCTCGATGCCTTTCAAATTAGCGTCGGAGTCCAACAGGAATTGCCCGGACGCGACGATGCGCTGTCCTGCCTGAAGACCCTGCAACACCGCAACTTGGCCTTTGCTCTCCTGGCCCAACACGACTTCCACCGGCCGGAAGCGACCACCGTCTTCAGCCAGCATCACCAGGTCTCGCTTGCCGGTGCGGATGACCGCCTCGGCAGGCACCAAGAGGCTTTGCTTGGCAGACTCGCCGGGATGGAGAGCCACTTGAGCGGTCATCCCAGGACGAAGCCGCCCATCTCGGTTGGGCAACTCGATACGCAGGCGCAACGTGCGGCTCTGCAAATCGGCATCGGCCAATAGCGCAGTCAACTTGCCCGGTATGGGATCGCCTGGGAACGCTGGCAATTGCGCCTGCACAGGCTGGCCTTCGCGAAGGCCTTGAGCCTGGGCTTCCGGCACAGCCGCTTCCAGCCAGACGTTGGCCACTCCATTGATCCTTGCTAAGGTAGCGCCCGGCGTCAGCGTCATGCCGGGTCGCAGATCGAGAACCTGGATTACACCGGCAGTGGGTGCGGAGAGTGTGACCGAGAGCTGCACCTTCCCAGTGCTCGCGACCCGGTTGATCAGGTCGGCCGGCATGCCGGCGAGCACGAGCCGCTGTCGTGCCGCCGCCGTCAGCTGAGCGTCGCCAGAATGCCGCAACGCCAGGTATTCCTCCTGCAAACCAGCCCACTCCGGGGTCAGCACATCGGCTAGAGGAGCCCCTTTGGCAACGATGTCCCCCGTCGCTCGACCATAGACGCGTTCGACGTAACCGCCAGTACGGGCCTGCAACACGCTGAAGTCGCGTTCGTCGAACGTCAGAACGCCGCTCACACTTAGGGTCCGTTCTAGCCGGCCAGCCGTCACCGTTGCCAATCGAATCCCAAGGTTTTGCTGGAGCCCAGCCGAGACCTGAACCGCAGGCTGCTCCTCGCCAGCCGTGTCATCCGAATACTTGGGCACGAGCGGCATGTCCATGAACGGCGATTTTCCGGGCGCCGGGAAGTGCTGCTGGGGATACATCGGGTCGTACCAGTACAGCGCTTTTTTTTCCTGACCTAAGGGCTGCGATGGCGAATACGCACCTCTCCCACCTAGCCAGAAGCCAGCGCCTATTCCAATAGCAAGGGCAGCAGCCACGACGAAACCAATCGACCTATTCCTCATGCCCGCACCTCTCCATAAACGAAATGCAGACGCGCTGCTGTTGCCGCCAACTGTCCTTGCAGGTCCACATCCTGTAGTAGTGCCTCCACACGCTGCCGGCGTGCCGACAGCACTTCACTCAACGGCGACTTACCGGCGCGGTAATCCGCCAGAGCGAGGCGTACCCGGTCCTCGGCCAGGGGCAAAAGTGTTTCGCGACTGCGCCGCACTGCCCGTTGCAAGCGTTGGTACTCGACAAGGTCTGTTTCAAGCTGGGCTTGATGCTCGCGCAGGGCAGCGTCCTGCTCATCTTCCAATTGGCGAACTTGTGCGCGTCGTGCCGCAATCATCGGGTCTTGCCGTGAGCTGGTAAACAATGGCAATTGGAAGCTGACTTGCAGGCTGACCATGTTGCTGAAGTCCGGACCACGGCGCTGATAATCCACTCCCCAGGACCAATCCGATTTCTTTTCCGCCTGAGCCTGGTGTACCTGGGCTTGAGCCTCGCGTGTCATGGCGTTGTAGGTATTGAGCTCCGGATGGGCATGGACGGAGTGCAAGTATTCAGCTGCGTCTACAGGCCAGACAGGGAAGGTCGGCGCGCCTACTTCGGCGTCCTGCCCAATCCAGCGCTTCAGCGCGGCTCGCGCCTGAGCTGACTGACTCAATAGAACGTCTTTCTGCTCGTCCAACTGCGCGGCTTCTTGCTTGGGAGCCAGCGTATCGGCGCTGGAGCCTGCGCCTCCGGCCAGGCGGGCCCGCACCGTGGAAGCCAGCAGCTGGTTTTCTTTGTAGAAGGCGTCGAACTGTTCAAGCTTTCGCTGCACGGTGTACGCAGTAACCCAAGCCTGTGCGGTTGCCGCCCTAACCTTCAAGCGTTCGAAGATCGCCTCGGCATCGGCTCGCTCGACCGTGGCCTGCGCTGTCTCTATGCGAGCTTTGCGTTTGTCCCGGTTCGGTACTTCTTGGGACAGGCCAACCACCTGCATGGTCATGAAGTCTCTGTTCATGCTCCAGCGATCGGTGCCTTCAATCGGCAGGTTTTGTACCCCGAGATTCAGGCGCGGATCGGGTAGTTCGCCCGCTGGAATGACTGCGCTGCGCGCAGCTGATGCCTGCTCCTGGCGGGCCTGTAGAGAGGGAGCGTTACGTTCAGCCAGTTGCAGCGCCTCATCCAGCGACAGCGTTGCAGCCTGTGCCGAGACAGCCGGCAGCAGTATGAACAGGACGGCCGTGGTTATCCGTCCCTGAAAACGTTGGGGAGTCATGAAAATGATTCCTCGAAAGATCAGCGCCCAGGCGCGTGCCATCGCCCCGCTGCTAGGCGGAACGACGGTGTGAAATTAAGAGGGAATCAGACGCGGGGAGGACGCCACGGATCGGGGGGAGAACCTGTCGCTATGCCTACAGCGTAGGTATCGGCAGGTCGTGGCTTGGCGAAAGTCAGCCCAGGCGTCAGGAAGCTAATCTGTACGGTACTGGCAGTCCTGCACTCCTGGCCGACCTTGCAGGATTTGGCATGGTCGCCAGTCTTACCCAGGTCTTGGTCCTGGCAGCAGTCATGGTCCATGCCCGCCATCATTTCCATGCCCATCGCCTGCATTGGGCAAGGTTCAGTCGCCGAATCGATGCCCGCCATCCCGTTAAGCGGAAGCGCCACGATTAGCATCAGGAGGGTGAGTAGTCGAATGAGCCGATTCATGATGGGCGAGTATAGGTTACCGGGATGAGTTCAGCATTAAGGGGTTGGGGCTGCACTAACCAACCGCTTGGAGGCTGGGAGACTGATGAAGAATGTTGTGACACCCTCCGCTGATGTACACCAGATTCGTCCGCTATGAGCCTCGATGATAGAGCGGGTTATCGACAGCCCCAGGCCTGCATTGCTTGGGCCGCCTTCGCGTCTGGCTGGATCGGCTCGATAGAATCGGTCGAAGATCTTGCCAATGTGCTGGGGATCGATGGTTACCCCGCTGTTACGCACGGAAAGCGTCACGCTTTCAGGCGTCTGCTCGATCTGCACTGATATCTCGTTGCCTTCCGGGGTGTAGCGCAACGCGTTGGATAGAAGGTTGGAAAGCGCTCGGTCAATCATCAGGCGATCGCCACGAACCTTACCCTGCCCGTGTAGGGTCAGTTGGATGCCTTGATCCTCAGCCAGGAATTGGTAGTACTCGAACAGCTTTGATACGAGTTCGGAGAGCTCCACATCGATCTGCTCGGGCACGATCAGACCGTTATCCGCCTTGGCCAGGAACAGCATGTCGTCGATCATGCGCGACATGCGCTTGAGGTCTTCCAGGTTCGAATAGAGGTTTTCTTCATAGGCATCCAGGTCACGCTTCTTGGTGAGCACCACTTCGGTATGGGTCAGAAGGTTGCTGACTGGCGTTCTCAATTCGTGAGCGATATCGGCAGAGAAGTTGGACAACCGAACGAATGCATCCTCCAACCGTCCCAGCATCCCGTTGAAAGACAGGATGAGCTCCTGAAGCTCTAGCGGTACGGGCTCCAGCGGAATGCGTTCGCGAAGTGATCTTGCCGACATCCCGGTGGCCACTTTGGTGATTTGCCCAAAAGGCCGAAGCCCGCTTTTGGCCACGACCCAGCCCAAGCCTGCGCTCACAATCGCGCTGATCACCAGACCAATTCCGAACCACCATTGCAGGGTGACAAAGAAATGGGCGTGAGTGGTGACATCGAGCATCAGCACGGCCGTCACCGGTTCCGGCTCGCCTGCAATGGTCAGCTGGGCGGTAATGCCGCGGAAGTTCTGCGCTTTATCCTGCCACTCCCAGACCGCACCCCGATGCGCCTGCTCGAACCGCTGAGGAATCTGGGAGGCTTTGGGGTCTGAAAACAGGACCGTTCCGTCAGCCTTGGTGATTTTCGCCGACAGATCCTGATGTGCGCCGAGCAATGCCCGCAGCTGCTGCTCCTGATCGTCGAGCCCGCCTCGCGCTGCTGAGATGGAAAGGATATGACGCGTTGACTCCAGCTTTTCAGAAAGCGCCTGCTCATCCAGCATCCGGAAATGGTGCTGGCTGAGCCCGTAGAAAGCGACGCCGGCAACCACCAGGACAGCAGTCACCGCGAACATGAACATCAGGGTCAGCCGCTTGACGAGCGATGATTGCGGGCGCATCACTCGGGCACATCCATCATGTAGCCCATGCCTCGGGCGGTATGGATTAGCTTTGGCGCGAAGTCGTCATCAATCTTGGCCCGCAGTCGGCGAATCGCGACCTCGATCACGTTGGTGTCACTGTCGAAATTCATGTCCCACACCTGAGAAGCGATCAGCGATTTGGGAAGCACCTCGCCGCGTCGGCGCATGAGCAGCTCCAACAGGGAAAACTCCTTGGCAGTAAGGTCGATCCGCTTGCCGTTTCGCGTAGCTCGACGCTTGAGCAGGTCCACCTCAAGGTCTGCCATCTTCATAGTGGTTTGAGCAGAACCACCGTTGCCTCTGCGCAGCAACGTACGAACTCGAGCCAGCAGCTCCGAGAACGCAAAGGGCTTCACCAGGTAATCATCAGCGCCCAGTTCCAAACCTTTCACGCGGTCGTCTACGCCGTCTCGGGCCGTCAAGAAAAGGACCGGCACATCCTGACCCGCCGCACGGATCTTGCGCAGGACATCCCAGCCATCGAGCCCCGGCATCATCACGTCGAGGATCAGCAAGTCATACGCTTCGCTCTGTGCCTGTTGCAGGGCGTCAGTGCCTGTCATCACCCGGTCAACGGTGAAGCCAGCTTCTGTTAGACCTTGCTGGAGGTAGACACCGGTTTTCGGCTCATCTTCGGCCACGAGTAATTTCATCTGCTCTCATCCACGCGGGGTGCATTTCCAGTTTGCGGGAAAAAAGAAGCCCAACCAGAAGCTGACGGAAAAGTAATGTCGAGATCAGTTTTCTGACAGCACCGCGAGGCTAACTTGACCCTGTACCTGACGCCATGAGGCGCAGAACCCACTGAGGATCTCCAGATGAACATGGTCAAAGCAATTGTGATGGTCGTTACCTTCGGCATGGCAGGCATTGCCCTGGCAGAGGGCGGCGCGGACCGGACCTTTGCACGGATGGAAGCGGCTCTCCAAAGCTCCATGCAGGCCTCCCAGGTTGCGCAGGGGAAGAAAGAGCAGGCGCCATTCGCCGCCCAGTCCAGCAAGCACGCGGGCCACGAAAGCTGCTGATCCTAGCTTACAGAAAAGTAATCATCCCGGAATCTGAACTATGGCTGTTTCAGAGTACGGCCTCTCATCAGCCTCGCGTAGTGGCGAAAGTCTACGAGACTGGTGAGAGCTCCAATGAACCCAAGGGCTGCACCATCTAGCAGCCTGGATATCAGCGATCTACCTGACTGGACGCAACGGCATGCAAAGCAAAACCACGAGACGATCTTTCGTCAAAGGCCTGGCCGCTACCGGACTTCTGGGTGGGCTCGGCATGTGGCGCGCGCCGGTCTGGGCCGTGACCAGCCCTGGCCAACCGAACGTGCTCAGCGGCACGGACTTCGATCTGTATATCGGCGAACTGCCCGTCAACATCACGGGTGCAGCTCGTACGGCCATGGCCATCAACGGCTCCGTGCCAGGGCCGATCCTGCGATGGCGCGAAGGCGACACCGTGACGCTGCGCGTACGCAACCGGCTGAAACAGGACACCTCCATTCACTGGCACGGCATCATCCTGCCCGCCAACATGGACGGTGTGCCGGGCTTGAGCTTCCACGGCATCGCTCCCGATGGCATGTACGAATACAAGTTCAAGGTCCACCAGAACGGCACTTACTGGTATCACAGCCACTCAGGCCTCCAGGAACAGTCCGGGGTCTATGGGGCGTTGGTGATCGATGCCAAGGATCCGGAGCCGTTTGTGTACGACCGTGATTACGTCGTCATGCTCAGCGATTGGACGGATGAAGACCCGGCGCGGGTGCTCTCCAAACTCAAGAAGCAATCTGACTACTACAACTTCCACAAGCGCACTGTAAGCGACTTCGTTGACGATGTGAGCGAGAAAGGCTGGTCGGCCGCTGTAGCGGATCGGAAGATGTGGGCTGAAATGAAGATGAGCCCCACCGACCTCGCTGACGTGAGCGGGTATACCTACACCTACCTCATGAACGGCCAGGCTCCGAACGGCAACTGGACGGGACTCTTCAAGCCCGGCGAGAAGATCCGCCTGCGCTTTATCAACGGCTCGGCCATGACCTATTTCGATGTCCGGATTCCTGGGCTCAAGATGACGGTTGTGGCTGCTGACGGCCAGTACGTCAAACCCGTATCGGTCGATGAGTTCCGGATCGCCGTTGCCGAAACCTACGATGTCATCGTCGAACCTGAAAACGAGCAGGCCTATACGATCTTCGCGCAATCCATGGACCGTACCGGGTACTCCCGAGGCACCCTGGCAGTTCGTGAAGACTTGCAAGCGCCCGTACCGGAGGTAGATCCACGCCCGATCATCGCCATGAGCGATATGGGCATGGACCACGGCAGCATGGGCGGAATGGATCACGGCGGCATGGCTGGCATGGACCAAGGGAACATGGCCGGCATGGATCACAGCAAGATGGCTGGGATGGACCATGGCAGCATGGCCGGCATGGACCACAGCAAGATGGCTGGAATGGATCACGGCAACATGGCCGGCATGGACCACAGCAAGATGGCTGGAATGGACCATGGCAACATGGCCGGCATGGACCACAGCAAGATGGCTGGAATGGACCATGGCAGCACGGCCGGCATGGACCACAGCAAGATGGCTGGAATGGACCACGGCAACATGGCCGGCATGGATCACAGCAAGATGGCTGGGATGGGTCATGAGGGCATGGCCGGCATGAGCGGTGCAATGCAGAGCCATCCGACTTCCGAGACCAACAACCCGTTGGTCGATATGCAGACCATGTCGCCGACCCCGAAGCTGAACGATCCGGGAATTGGCCTGCGCAACAACGGGCGCCGAGTGCTGACCTACGCCGATTTGCGGAGCACCTTCATCGATCCCGATGGTCGAGAGCCTGGACGCACAATCGAACTGCACCTTACCGGCCAAATGGAGAAGTTCGCATGGTCGTTCGACGGTATCAAATTCTCCGACGCTGAACCGCTGCGGTTGAAATATGGCGAGCGTCTTCGCATCACCTTGGTCAACGACACCATGATGACTCACCCCATCCATCTCCACGGTATGTGGAGTGATCTGGAGGACGAGAACGGCAACTTCATGGTTCGCAAGCACACCATCGACATGCCACCTGGCTCAAAACGAAGCTATCGCGTCACCGCAGATGCCTTGGGACGTTGGGCCTATCACTGTCACCTACTGTTCCACATGGAAATGGGCATGTTCCGAGAAGTCCGTGTGGACGAATGAACTGGAGATTTGAGATGAGCAAACCAATGAAACGAAGCGCCTTTTTCCTCTCTGCTGCGATGGTCGGCATGTTGGCTGTTTATGCCCCGTCGTCGTGGTCTAGCGACAACCACGATCAGCATTCCCAGAAATCCACCGAGGCCGGTAAAGCCAAAGGTTCGCAGGACAAGCAGGGCCAGGGCATGAACCATGAAGGCATGGACCATGGGTCCATGGAAGGTATGGACCACGGCTCGATGAAGGGGATGGACCATGGCTCGATGAAGGGGATGGACCATGGCTCGATGGAAGGCATGGACCACGACAAAATGATGGAATCGCATGGCAGCGACAAAGCTAAGGCAGGGAAAGATGGTCAATAGCCTTGGGCGGCCTTCGCTGCTGGCCCTGACTGTTTCAATCGGCATGCTGGGCGTAACGCCCAGCTTCGCCGCTGAAGAAATGGATCACTCGGGCATGGATCATTCGAAAATGGGGCACGGTTCCATGCAAATGGATGCTGCTCCGTCCGAATCGATGCCGGCGATGGATCACAGCAAGATGGGGATGAGCAAACAGCAGAAACAGCCTGCCCCTGTTGATCACAGCCAGATGGGGCATGCTCAAAGCCAGAGCAAATCCAGCCCGGTGGACCATAGCAAGATGGACCACAGCAAAATGGGCCATGGAAACATGAAGGGCATGGATCACGGTTCGATGAAGGGCATGGACCATTCCCAGATGAATCCTGGTTCAGCGACTTCTCCGACCACAACGAGCCGCACGCCGATTCCAGTGCTCACTGATGCCGACCGCGAGGCAGCCTTTCCGCCTTTGGGTGGCCACCAGGTGCACGACAGCGGAATCAACAGCTTCTTTCTGTTGGACCAGCTCGAATACCAGGACGCCGATGAGGGCAGCACCCTGGCTTGGGATGCATCTGGCTGGGTAGGTAGCGACATCAATCGACTCTGGGTTCGGTCGGAAGGCGAGCGCACCAACGGGGTAACCGAAGATGCTGAGCTGCAACTGCTATAC
Source organism: Pseudomonas sp. UYEF17 (assembly GCF_040546125.1). Taxonomy (NCBI): domain Bacteria; kingdom Pseudomonadati; phylum Pseudomonadota; class Gammaproteobacteria; order Pseudomonadales; family Pseudomonadaceae; genus Pseudomonas; species Pseudomonas sp. UYEF17. The sequence goes on along the minus strand of NZ_JBEPNE010000013.1, from coordinate 121,900 downwards.
GGGCGCTCGGTCAGTCCTTGGTGGGACGTGGTCGCCGGGGTCCGTCAGGATTTCAAACCGGAATCACCGCAGACCTGGGCAGCCTTTGGTATTCAGGGCATGGCCTTGTATGACTTCGAGGCCGAAGCTACGGCGTTCATCGGCGAAAACGGCCAGACTGCTGCGCGTCTTGAAGGCGAATACGACATCCTGCTGACCAATCGCTTGATTTTGCAGCCCACGGCTGAGGCGAACTTCTATGGCAAGAACGATCCTGAGCGCGGTGTTGGATCGGGTCTGGCCAATACCGAAGTCGGGCTGCGTCTACGGTATGAAATCGTCCGCCAGTTTGCCCCGTACATAGGCGTTACCTGGAGCCGCTCCTACGGCAACACCGCTGACTTCATCCGAGACGAGGGTGGAGATGTTGATGAGGCACGCTTCGTTGCCGGTATCAGGATGTGGTTCTGAGAATTCCAACATGAAAAGAACAATTACAACGCTGCTTGTGGCCGGTGCTGTCGGAAGTGCTGCGGTATTGGGCACCGCGTATTTCGGCTTGGTGAATGTCGGCGCCGATGATCCTCACTTCCCGGCTGTCCATTCGTTTCTCGCCATGGCTCGCGACCGGTCGATTGAGGTTCGAGCGCGAGACATTGAAGTGCCTGACCTGAAGAACGCTGCGTTGATCAAGGCAGGCGCAGGCAACTACAACGCCATGTGCATTGGGTGCCACCTCGCCCCTGGCGTTGGAAAGACAGAACTCAGCCAAGCGCTATACCCGTCGCCACCTGACCTCACCAAGGTGGGTGTCGGAGACGATCCGGCTGCCGCATTCTGGACGATCAAGCACGGCATCAAAGCCACCGGCATGCCCGCCTGGGGCAAGAGCATGGGTGATGAGTACATCTGGGGAATAGTCGCGTTCCTTGACCAACTGCCCCAAATGAATTCTGAGCAGTACAAGGCGTTGGTGGCCACGAGCGGCGGCCATCAGCACGGCGGCGGTGAAAGCGATATGCATAATCATGAGGGCCAGCACGGCGGGAGCGGTCATGCCGAGCGTGGCGATCACGACGAAGCGGCAGATGACGACCATGCTCAGACAGCTCACGACCATGGAGCTGCACCCGCAGGCGCCGCCCAAGCGGCAGATCATCACGGTGACCACAATGCGGCCGAAGCCCATTCGGACGCCCACCCGAAATCGTCGACAAAGACGCATGTTCACAAAGACGGTAAGGAGCACACTCATGCCAACTAACCGGATACTCGTTCGGCTAGCCGCAATCGCTGGGCTGCTGGTGGCCTCGGCGGCCTACGCCGCAGAGTCATTGTCCATCGACGTTCACCGAGATGCGAACTGCGGTTGCTGCAAGAAGTGGATCGCGCACCTGGAAGCCAATGGTTTCAAAGTGACCGACCATGTTGAGACGGACATGAGCGCAGTGAAACAGAAGCTGGGCGTAGCGCCACGGTTAGCCTCCTGCCACACAGCCGTGATTGACGGAAAGTTTGTTGAAGGTCACGTGCCAGCTGAGCAGATTCGAGAACTCAAGGAGCGGAACGATCTGGTAGGGATCGCCGTGCCAGGAATGCCAGCTGGATCCCCAGGCATGGAGGTTGATGGTGTAAGCCATGCCTACCAGGTTATTGGTTTGACCAAAAGCGGCGAGGACCAAGTAGTCGCCAACTATCCAGCCAAATAACCCACCGACCAGAAGGACGGCAGTAGGCTGACTGCCGTCCCATAAATCCCCGCTAGAAAGTTTCATCAGCTCAACACGACGACACAGAGGGCCTGCAAAGCGTAGCTAATCAGATTCACGGCGCTCGCGGACTGGCTTGAGTACGATATCGCCGTTGATAAGCTCGATGGAGAGTCTGTCGCCCGTCGTGACCCCGAGCTCGCTCAGAATGTCGTCGGGTAGTTCCACAATCACATCGCCGGAGCCGTCGCCGGGATCAAGGCACTTGACCGTGGTGCGCGCTGATTGAGTCATTGGGCTGTCCTGCCTGAGCTACCAATTCTCATCGTACTCCACCAGTCATGAAAGCCGGTAACCAGGCGATCAATCGCCGGAATTGACGCTTCAACCCGGCTTTTTATCAGCGTAAGTCCTGCCCGCTCGATCAGTGCTCAGTTCTGGCCCCGGCAACCGATACCAGCGGTCCGGTACTCAAGGATTTTCAGGTCTCCATTGGAATCCTCGTAGTTCATCTGTGCTGGCATCACGTCACAGCTCGCCTTGGTCGATGTCATGCTGATTACTCTCGCCACGTCGAGCCGCATCCCGTAGCGATAATGGATCACCTCCGGTGGCTTCATATCATTGACGGCCGCATAAGCTCGCATAGCTTGCTCATTGGCCTGAATCATCTTCCCGTATAGACGGTCGGATCCTCCTTCGGCGAGCGCGGTTGAGGAGGCCACTATGGCCAGGATGGCCGCGATGCTTTTGATGACTTTCATTTCAATCACTCCAATAGACGTGACTGAAGATTAGGATTTTGTCGCTGTCAATTGAGTGATACGGGGATTACAAGGTTGTAAGTCCGGCTTGCAGATGGAGGTAGCGTTGCGTCTACACGGCATACCAATTCCCCTCAGGCACACTACTGATAGACACCCAGGCGAAGACGCTCAAGATAGTCCGCTACCACGCTGAATCCGAGCGACGTGTCGAGCATCTCGAAGGGTACAAACCCCATCAAACGGCCGCACGGCCGACAAAGCCACTGCTCCGCGAGCATCTGAGAGCCAAATACCTTCGACGCAAGCTCCAGTCCTTTCGCATATTGAAACGCCACCGCGCTCTGCTGGGCATCCAGGCGATGGGCCTGAACGGAATGGCTCAGACGGTGAACGCTTCTGGTCGATATTCCTGTGATTCGCCTGACGAGGTTACGAGCCTTGAATAGGCTTGAGGACTCGACCATGCATTTCACGTCGCTGAAAAAAAATCCTGTTTGGACAAGACGCAGGAGCTCCAGCTGGCTCAACTCATCAAGGTCGGTATGAACCAAGTGGAACGTTGGTGCAAAAGCCTGCGATTCAACAGGTGGGGGCGTGCTTGTAGGATTCATTGCATCGACCTCCTCTTGTGCGTTGGCTGTCAGACTAGATCGAATTTGATTCCCAAGCACGCCCGACGCCCTTTAACCTTCACACCTTAGCCCAAAACGATCACTAATGTGTATGCAGTACCGGTGTCTTCTAACTAAAATGCCATACCACTCGTCTTCCAGAACATCATTGCATGAAAATTTTCACACCATTACCTGGAGAATATATCGCATCTGCGCTTAAGCGCGGCAATGAGCTCCTAGGCATTAAATCGTTGAAAACTGAAGATTTCTATATAAAAGCGAAACCTCGTATTGGGTTCGGAATTAATAAGACTTTGGGGAAGTTGCAAACAGAGTGGCGGCCGCATCAAGAATTCTATTACCCAAAGCTGCTAGACGAGCACAAGATTTCGGACCTAGCCTTAAGCGATCACACTTTGTATCCTATGATAGCTGCCCTCGGGCGTCATCGAGCGACCGCAATCGTCACACCGAAAACTTGGGAAAAGGTTTGTCCAGATTGTGTTCGCGAAGACTTGGATAATTGCGGAAGCCCCTATATTCATCGCAGGCACGTATTGGGTTCCGTACAGGTGTGCAGTACTCATGCCTGCGCTCTAATCGAGACATGTCCGACCTGCTCAATACCAATGAAAAAGCACGAGATTAATCACCTAGCCAAGTGCAGCAAGCTTAACACATGGTCAAAACGTCAAAAGCGAGAATTCGGATCAAACCGTCATATGTATGCCAAATTTGTCGCAGACCTTTTGGACTATAGCGGCCCTATGATCAAGGATGGAATGGCAGACTTTGTCGCATATGCAAGCCTCATGATAAATCGAACTAGCGCATTCGAAAAAACCCAGCTGAATATTTCCAAACTGATCAACGAAGAAATGGGCATAACTTCGAGACTCACCCATGTCAGTATCTCTACCAGCGACAAATATCCTATCTATGTGTTTCTTGGATGCCACACCGCTGAAAATTATTTCAACTTGCTAAATAATAAGGATGAGCAAGACGTGCTGCGGGAGAAGAAAACAGTCATATTCAATAAACTTTTGCACGAAGCCATGAAAACTAATCCATATCGTCACGTATCTGCGTAAAGACTTCATCTTCGGATACGCGAGATATTCTTATTCCTGCATAACGGTATAAAACACTCATCGCACAGTTTTCAGTCAGCGAGTATTCTCGAATTGCCCACCGGATTTTACGTAGCTGATGGTCATGAGTAGACTCAAGTAAACCCGCCATCAACCTAGTGCTCATCGGAAAGTGGTCCGGCATCTTGAGGAAAGCATGAGCGTTTAGGACACGCCTACATAGAGCAGCGCGGGTGACCTGCTGAGGCTTTCCGTCTACAGAAAGAATCATCGTCTTCGCTTTAGCGAGCTCCAACGCAAGGGCCGAGTCCCTGGATTGCCAATCGATCAAAATTCTTCGGTCTCTGTGGTAGGGGTTCCCAGCAACATAACGGGCCAACCATTCCCTGTCGTGGCGGTACAACCACTGATAGCCCGGCTTGTCATGACATTTGAGATTCGTACTCTTCGCAAACGCTATTCGCCGGGCGTGAAGGTCATCGTCAGGGATGAGGTTATTCGGTTCATCAGGCCGGACCACAATACCAGCGCGATTAACGTCCTCTAGACGGTAGGTCTTCAGGTGCTCCAGCTCTAGATCAAGGAGCCAGCAGAGAAAATAGAACTTGAAAGGCTGCACGGTTCGACCTTGTCGCCGCAATATCTGAAAGACCCACTCAGCGGATCGAACCATTTCTTCGAATTCGGCGGCGCTAGGACTGCACCGAAGTCGCCTGGTTAAAAAATCTCTCAGCATCTGCTCTCTAATTCGTCCAGACCTGATAAAACCCATCTCGTCCAAACGGTTCCTGAGCAAATTTCCAGCCAGAATCGTTTTCATCTCATTGGGATGGTCTAGCCCCCACAGCTGCATGTGGGCAATGGCAACGGCCCCGCTGTGGTCACCACAGTCCATAACCGGCGTTCCAGCAGATTCCCCCGGAAGCAACATACAACGCCAATCTGACCATCCGGGGAATCTAATCGCCTGTAGTACTTCGCTGTGGCGTGGACAAATGCAAGTGCCCGATGCTTGGTGAATACGATGCCAATAAGCTGAGCCGCACTCCAGAATGTCCTCTCTGACGCAGCTCTCGCAATACCTAAACGAGGCGTGTTGGAGGAAACGCGATGCTGTAATGCCCAAGGCCATCTTGAGGCCTGTACCTCGATTACCTCCCATTAGAACGGCAGCATCGCGGCCCTTCTCGTCGTCCAAAAAAGGCAGAAAAAGCGGTAAAAGCGTGAAGCGCTCGATCAGCTCTCCTACAGAGAAGGCGCCTCTGAGACGTTCAGACAGAGCCTCTAAGCAGCACGGCAGGATGGAACCGCAGGTACGCGAGTAGCTACCGAACAGCTCTTGGCTGGTCGCTCGGTATCCCTGATTCGCTGCTAGCTTGTGATAGCGCACGGCCAGGCTATAGAGCGACTCATCCGGAAACGGCTGGGGGAAGAACAGAAGGTTAGCCACTGCCCTGAGCTCCCCTGCGTCAAATTACCAGGAAGAATCCCTATCCACCCAGCCGCGCTGTTCGAGCTGAGCCTGAAGGTCTTCGTCCTTCGAAAAATGCACGTTAGTTAACGCGCCGTCAGCAACCGGTACGACCGTACGACTCGGAGCCTTCGGCACCGATTTTTCCTTTGCTAGAGGTGAAGGTGCTATTGCGGTCTGTGTAAGTAGCGAAAGATGAGCCCGGTCCGCCCGGCGAGCCAAGTCGTAGCTCATCATCTGAGCGATTTGGTCTTTTGTAGGCATCATGTCCTCGAAATCAGCAATCTGAAGAGGATCACCGCTTCGAAGGGCCTCGATGGGCTTGTGCAAAAGCCTCATTTGATTGTCATACACCTGCTGAAGCACGGCTGGCGTAATGGCGTCGATTCCTTCCCAAATAACATGACGCTGCGCAAGCATAAGCAGTTTCGCTAGGAAATCTGTATTGCCCTGGGTGAGATCATAGATCTTGGACAGGAGGTCACTCGTCAGGGGAGCGCAAGATTCCGTCCAGTCATAGGCCCAGAGTTGGGACACCAAGTGATGCCAAAACGGATCGTCTTCGCTGAAACGGTCAAAGGCGATTGGTCCCATCCCCGCCGCTCTTCGGGCATTACGCAACACACCAGAAAAAAGCGGAAGCATTGCGTTGGTCCCTACATAGACAAGCGGAACGCCCGCATCATTGGATAAAGTTACGAAGAAATTCAGTAACTTTTCCCGATCCTGCCCCCCTCGCGACGAGCAAAGATGCTGCATTTCATCAATTATCAAAGCACCGATAAAAAAGGTTTTGCACAGCTGACTGATGTGCTGGAGCATTACGCTGATGCTGTTGGCGGCACCGCCCCTGCGAGAGTATTTTTCGACACCTAACGCAGCGTCCAGTGCAGAGAAGAATGCTGCGCAAAAACCGCGCAACGAGCCATCGTGAGGGCACTCAATCTTTAGCCACACAACCTGGGTTTCGATGAGAATCGCGTCTTTATATCTGCTGTGACTGATCACCTGCGGATAAAGCCTTGCTATGGAATTAAGCGCTGTGGTCTTGCCCATACCACTCAAGCCAATCAGGGTCATCGTCTCAGCGGTGGACATGAATCCATGGCGCTTGGCATCTGCTGAGGAAGGCAATCGATGCCTAACAGATGAGGCCAACAGCGGATTGCGGCCCGAATAGCCGTAGCGGATCAGCTGGCTGAATAGGTCTTCGAGGCGCAAGTGGATTTCGAATGGAACCACAACATCTTTGAGCCGGTTGATCCCATGGCCGCGAAGCTTCGGTGGCAACGCTCGTTCGGCCTCGTCGGGCTTCGGCGGAAGGTTCCCAACACGCCTCACCACATCAACATCCGAGAGAATTCTAGGCAAGCATTCAATCAGCGGGTTGCCATCATATTGAGGCATGCCTGTAGGAATATATTCTGCGGGGGAGAAGGTCAAATCGTTCATGTCTCTGTCTCGCTACCCTCGCTGACTACCAGTTTCAGAAACGCCGCGCTTCTTGTGGAACTGGGCCTGCCGGTGACTGGCCTAGAATTTTCTCCCGCAAGGGGCGTGTGATCCACAACGCGTAGCTGATTCAGATCAGCGGTATGGGAATCGCGCTCGGTCTGAGCTTCGGTCGCACGCTTGGCACGTTTGTCCCGCTTGAAATCTGCATTCGATTTCGGGTCACCCTGTGCGGCACGTTTGGCTTTGGCCCGGTCAAGGATTTCCTCTTGCCGCCCCCTTACCAGCGCCGCAGTATTGTCACTGTCATAACGGGCATCCGGCGATACTTGGTTCAAGACATGGACCATATCAAGAACCTCCTCCATACGGAGTCCACCATATTTCTGCCGTTGCTGCGGTACAATAGTTAAAGCCTCAAAACCTGCTTCGGACTTGATCCAACAATTTTCAATAGAGTTAGGATCGTAGAATACTCGAACATACTTCGTCCGCAGATTGTGTGAGCGCTCCAACCACTCCTCACGCAAGGCTGTTTGACATGTATATTGGACGCCTTGGAAAACAATACCGCCTCGACTGATACGACACTCTTGAGAGGGCAGTAAAGCAATTTTCAACTCAGCCGGAGAAACCACTTTAGAATTGATAGGACTATTAGCTTTAGACCAATTCCAAACTGCTATAGGCGTCGCTTCTATACCGTCGGCAATCATCTCGCGACTTAATAGGTGTGGTATGCGTAGGCTCTTATTGTGCGCCAAGACCCCTACAATAACCATTTCTGTGAACTCGTCGATATCCAAAATCGCATCGAGTTGGTAGTCCCTATCACCACGCTCCATTTTACGAGCATCTACTCCGCCTGGAACAAATTTCAAGTCCAGGTGTTCATTGATCAGACGGAAGCGGCTTTCGATGATCCCTTTCCAATCAGGCCTAAAGGGGGGCAAAATTTGCACCGCTAGTCCCAAGCTTTGCGACAGCGTTGCCCCAGCCTCACTTAGAAGTTCGGCCCGGTCAGCAACAATTTCGACTGGCAAGTGCGAGCACGGCCAGTCAGCCTCATCTATTTCAACATTGTATCGCTTGCAAAAATCGACCTTTGGGGTGCAAGCATTGTATATCGCGTGTCGAGCCCCATTCCAACTGGGACCCTCAAGGCCCACGTGAATCCCTACAATCATTCTAGTAAAGGTATCGACGACCACATAAAGTATGGGGCGTCCTATGAGCCATAGCCTGTTAACGCGATGCACTAAATATACATCAGCGATGGTGGAATCTATCTCATATCGATGGGTCGCACCCATCAGGCCTTGGGAAGCTGCGCCAACGATAGCACGATGATCTTTGTTGTATCGAACAGAACCGCCACGCACCTTAAGTTTATAAAGATCATCGAAAAAAAGCTTACCGTGATATCTGAGCTGGGTAGTAGTCGGGTAACTGCCGCGTACAATATTCCCTTTCGAGCCGTCTGGCAGAGTCTCTCTATAAAATTTGTTTAACATCCACTTATGTGCATCTTTCAGGGTGCCGCATTTGCCGCTAGCAACCCGCCCGTAAGCCAAACGGATATGAGAGAGATGGCGCGGTTCGAGCGTGATAGCACCACCATCATTGACAACGACACCACGATACTTACGCGGCCTACCGGGGATAATGCCTGAGGATCGATCCTTTTTCTTTCCCCGACCACCGCAAGCACTAGTGTTCCATAGAAACGCGTTAGGTGTCTGCCCCATGCTCCAGTAGCGGTATAGAAGCCGGTATATCTGTTTACGCTCTACTCCTGCCTCTAGGGCATGCCTAGCAACCAGCTTTCCAAAACCCGGTCCAAGAATTTCCAAGGCGGAGCGATCTTCTACTAACCCTCTTATAAGGCTCCAGTTACGATTTCGGCTCGATTTTTCATTTTCACTAATTTCATCATCACTTCTGAGCAGATGTAAGGGCACCATTTCTCGACTTAAGATTGCGCGCCCTGCGTCAATATCGTCAATCAAAACGGACCGCTCGATCTGCCACGGCTTGCTGGGATTCGTACTCAGCTCAATCACAATTACAGAAGCATCATCTATGCCTAAAATCCGAACCGCTTTTTTTAGTAGGCTAGGTTCTTCGCCAGGAGTGACAATGCTGTTGATTTTAAGATCAAGCATGATGGGAAACCTCGTTTGGCAGAGACAAAGCCGCTGACCTTTGATTCGGCCATACGTGCAACGGCTGCGACATGCTTATTATTTTCGAGGTAAGATCTGACTCTAAACGACCGTTCCATAGCAGGTGATGGAAGAGGCGCTTTACCCCCATATATTCAATGTAAAGGTCACGAGACGCTTTATCCAAAAGAATTTTTAACGGTATTTGATCCGTCTTTGCCTCCTCAATGTATCCAAGCAAATTGCCGATGTTCTTCTCCGTCGGTAACGAGGGATGAATACTGGCGTATGTCCTGAGAATCTTGAGGTTCGCTAATTTTATCTTTGAGAGGTTTTCATGCAGGACCAGCTTCCAGTCCACCCCCCTCATTGCCCAGTATTTTTCTTCGATGGCTAGCTTTTCTGCTATTCGATTACGCGCCTGAAGATCAGCTTGCTCAAACTCTTTTCGGTATTTCACTGATCGAGCAGCTAGCCTTGTTTCGCCAGAGGAATCTAAGAAGGTAACGAGAAAGTCCGTCGTCATAACGACAGGTATTTGCGTGCCAGGATATACAGGGTGGCGACAGTTAATACTTGAGGCAATTGCTTGGGTCTCAGCCTGTGTCAGCAGAGGATACTGCTCTCGGATATCGATGATCGAGGCATCGTGCTCAAGTACAGTTAAGTAATCTCGCTCTGCATTGGACAGCAGGTGGTGTGTGCGGTGAATTTTAACTCCCGCGATCATATGAGAGACACCCTTTGATTTGATCTCCCACACTTTGATCCATGGCTTATAGGAATCTCTGACTCCACACCCACGACCCGATTGAATTTTCTTATCTATTTTTGCCTGGGTCATCAGCTTGCGATGTGCAGCCTTGACCGGAGCTATGGGCATGGATGCCATTGTTCGAGTCGCTCAAAATTGGGCGACCCGCTCGACCGGGACGAGGACAGGTGTCGTGCACAGGGGACACCCCAGAGAGCGGGCTAAGCCAGGACAACAGTCACAGCGTTGGGTAGAGGATTGTCACCCGAATCTCCAAGGCCTGGCTCCGGCCCGATGTGCGGTCAGAGCCTGCCTTGTGACAACCTTTATTACGTTGTGACAACCTTTATTGTTTTGTGACAACCTTTATTATTCAAAAACAGCAAAGCGCCCCTGGCTTCTGGCTTACTCGACCGTAACCGACTTGGCCAAGTTACGCGGCTGGTCCACATCGGTGCCCTTGAGCACGGCCACGTAGTAGGACAGCAGCTGCAGCGGGATGGTGTACAGGATCGGCGCCAGGGCGTCGGCGATGTGCGGCACCTTGATCACGTGGGTACCTTCGCCATTGGTCATGCCGGCCTGCTCGTCGGCAAACACTACCAGCTCGCCACCACGGGCGCGTACTTCCTGCAGGTTGGACTTCAGCTTCTCCAGCAGTTCGTTGTTCGGCGCAACGGTTACCACTGGCATGTCGCTGTCCACCAGCGCCAGCGGGCCGTGCTTCAGCTCGCCTGCCGGGTAGGCTTCGGCGTGGATGTAGGAGATTTCCTTGAGCTTGAGCGCACCTTCCATCGCCACCGGGTACTGCGCACCACGGCCGAGGAACAGGGTGTGGTGCTTGTCGGCGAACAGTTCGGCGATCTTCTCGACGGTGGCGTCCATGGCCAGGGCTTCGCCCAGGCGGGCCGGCAGGCGGCGCAGTTCTTCAACCAGCTCGGCTTCGACGCCGGCTTCCAGGGTACCGCGCACCTGGCCCAGAGCCAGGGTCAGCAGCATCAGCGAAACCAGCTGGGTGGTGAAGGCTTTGGTCGAGGCCACGCCGATTTCCGGGCCAGCCAGGGTCAGCAGGGTCAGGTCCGACTCACGCACCAGCGAGCTGATACCGACGTTGCAGATCGCCAGGCTGCCGAGGAAGCCCAGCTCCTTGGCGTTGCGCAGTGCGGCCAGGGTGTCGGCGGTTTCGCCAGACTGCGAGATGGAGACGAACAGGGTGTCCGGCTGCACTACCACCTTGCGGTAACGGAACTCGCTGGCCACTTCGACCTGGCACGGGATGCCGGCCAGGCTTTCCAGCCAGTAACGGGCGACCATGCCGGCGTGGTAGCTGGTACCGCAGGCAACGATCTGCACGTTACGCACCTTGGCGAACAGTTCGGCAGCCTGCGGGCCGAAGGCCTGGACCATCACGTTGTCCTTGCCCAGGCGACCTTCCAGGGTGCGCTGCACCACGCTTGGCTGCTCGTGGATTTCCTTGAGCATGAAGTGGCGGTAGGTGCCTTTGTCGGCAGCTTCGGCACCTTCGTGGTACTGCACGGTTTCGCGCTGGACCTTGTGGCCATCCTGGTCCCAGATGGAGACCTGGTCACGGCGGATTTCGGCAATGTCGCCTTCTTCCAGGTACATGAAGCGGTCGGTGACCTGGCGCAGGGCCAGCTGGTCGGACGCCAGGAAGTTCTCGCCCAGGCCCAGGCCGATCACCAGCGGGCTGCCACTGCGTGCAGCTACCAGGCGGTCAGGCTGCTTGGCACTGATCAGCGCCAGGCCGTAAGCACCATGCAGGCGCTTCACCGCAGCCTTCAGGGCATCGGTCAGGTCCGGAATGCTCTTCAGGGTGTGGTGGATCAGGTGGACGATGACTTCGGTATCGGTCTGCGAAGTGAAGACATAGCCAAGGCCCTTCAGCTCTTCGCGCAGTTCTTCGTGGTTCTCGATGATGCCGTTGTGCACCACGGCCACTTCATTGCCCGAGAAGTGCGGGTGGGCGTTGCCCTCGGTCGGCGCACCGTGGGTGGCCCAGCGAGTGTGGGCGATGCCCAGCTGGCCCGCCAGTGGCTCGGCGGCAGCAGCGGCTTCCAGTTCACTGACCTTGCCGATACGGCGGCGGCGCTGCAGTTCACCGCTCTGGGTGAGGACGGCCAGGCCGGCGCTGTCGTACCCGCGGTACTCAAGACGCTTGAGGCCTTCGATCAGGATGGCTGTGATGTTGCGTTCGGCGACGGCACCAACGATTCCACACATGGTTTATTGCTCCTGGCTGATCGCGGCGCAGATCAGGTTGATGCCGCGGGCTTGAATTTGTTCGCGTGCCGCTGCGGGCAGGCGTTCGTCAGTAATAAGGGTGTGCACGCTGCCCCAGGGCAGCTCAAGGTTGGGGATCTTGCGCCCTACCTTGTCCGATTCGACCATCACGATCACTTCACGGGCGACTTCGGCCATGACCCGGCTCAGCCCGAGAAGTTCGTTGAAGGTGGTGGTACCACGACCGAGGTCGATGCCGTCGGCGCCGATGAACAACTGGTCGAAATCGTAGGAGCGCAACACTTGCTCGGCCACCTGGCCCTGGAACGACTCGGAATGCGGGTCCCAGGTGCCACCGGTCATCAGCAGCACCGGCTCGTGTTCGAGGTCGCAGATGGCGCGGGCCACGTTCATCGAATTGGTCATCACCACCAAGCCAGGATGGCGCCCCAGTTCGGGGATCATGGCTGCCGTGGTGCTACCGCTGTCGATGATGATGCGCGCATGTTCGCGGATACGTGCCACGGCGGCGCGGGCGATGGCCTTTTTATAGGAAGACACCGGCTGGGCAGGTTCACCGAGCAACTCTTGTGGCACCGGGACCGCGCCACCGTAGCGCCGCAGCAACAGGCCGTTGGTTTCGAGGGCAGCGAGGTCCTTGCGGATGGTGACTTCCGAGGTAGCGAAACGCTTGGCCAACGCGTCCACACTCACCTCGCCCTGCTCGCTGAGCAAAGCCAGGATGTTGTGCCGCCGCTGCGGGGTGTTTCGTTTCGACATGAGCGCTTAAGTTTCGATTCGAAAGATAATGGTGGCAATCAAAACCTAAGATGAGCGATTCGTCAAGGTGTCACTGCCTGTGGATAGTTTCTTCCGGCACTCGCCATGCCCTTGTGGGAGCGGCCTTGTGTCGCGAAAGGGCCGCAAAGCGGCCCCAATGATTTCAAAGGTAACGCGAATATTGCCGGGGCTGCTTCGCAGCCCTTTCGCGACACAAGGCCGCTCCCACAAGTAACACCAAACGACCAAGAAAAAAGCCGACTTATTCACATAAGTCGGCTTTCGATCGAAACAGCTGTGTATAACTCAGCTCTTCTTGATCTTCTCCGGCCGCTTCCAACCCGAGATGTTGCGCTGACGCGCACGAGCCACCGCCAGGTCGCCTGCCTCCACGGTCTGGGTGATGGTCGAACCGGCAGCAGTGGTCGCACCAGCCTTGATTTCCACAGGCGCTACCAACGAGTTGTTCGAGCCGATGAACACGTCCTCGCCCATCACGGTCTTGAACTTGTTGGCGCCATCGTAGTTGCAGGTGATGGTACCGGCGCCGATGTTGGTGCGTGCACCGATCTCAGCATCGCCCAGGTAGGTCAGGTGACCGGCCTTGGCGCCTTCCCCGAGGTGGGCATTTTTCAGTTCGACGAAGTTACCCACATGGGCCTTGGCGTCCAGCACGCTGCCCGGGCGCAGGCGGGCGAACGGGCCGGCATCGCTGCCCTCGCCCATCACGGCGCCTTCGAGGTGGCTGTTGGCCTTGACCACTGCGCCTTTGCGCAGGGTGGTGTTCTTGATCACACAGTTAGGGCCGATCTGCACATCATCCTCGATGACCACCTTGCCTTCGAGAATCACGTTGATGTCGATCAGCACGTCACGGCCAACAGTCACTTCACCGCGGACATCGAAGCGCGCCGGGTCGCGCAGGGTCACACCCTGGGCCATCAGGCGACGGCCTTCGCGCAACTGGTAGTGGCGCTCCAGCTCCGACAACTGGCGGCGGTCGTTGGCACCTTGCACTTCCATCGGGTCATGCGGCTGTTCGGTAGCCACCACCAGGCCATCGGCCACAGCCATGGCGATGACGTCGGTCAGGTAATACTCGCCCTGAGCGTTGTTGTTCGACAGACGGCCCATCCAGTCGGCCAGGCGCGCGGCTGGCAGGGCCAGAATACCGGTGTTGCCTTCCTTGATCGCTTTCTGCGCATCGTTGGCGTCCTTGTGCTCAACGATGGCGGTCACCTTGCCCTGCTCGTCACGCACGATGCGGCCATAGCCGGTCGGGTCGTCGAGGGTCACCGTGAGCAGGCCCAGCTGCTGCTCGTTGGCCTTGGCCAGCAGACGCTGCAGGGTTTCCACTTCGATCAACGGCACATCACCGTACAGCACCAGCACGGTTTCGGCGGTCAAGCCCGGTAGTGCCTGGGCAACCGCATGGCCGGTCCCCAGCTGCTTGTCCTGCATGACGAAGTTCAGGTCGTCGGCGGCCAGGCGCTCGCGAACCAGCTCGGCACCATGGCCAATGACCACATGAATACCTTGCGGCTGCAGCTGACGCGCGCTGTGGATAACATGGCCGAGCATGGAGTTGCCGGCTACCGGGTGCAGCACCTTGGGCAGCGCCGAGCGCATGCGGGTGCCTTGGCCGGCGGCGAGAATAACGATATCGAGTGACATTACTGGCTACCAATCCTGGGTGGTCAGTGAAATGACCGGGGGGAGAAATCAGAAAAAGAAAAAGGGTAGCCGAGGCTACCCTTTTACTCAATCGCTACAGAAGTTATCAGCCGAGGGCCGATTACTTGCCTCTGCGCATTTGCTGGACGGTACGCAGCTGAGCTGCGGCCTCGGCCAGACGTGCGGCGGCGGCGCCGTAGTCGAAGTCCGCGCCTTTCAGATTCAGGGCGTTCTCGGCAGCCTTGAGGGCTTCCTGAGCCTGAGCTTCATCCAGGTCTGCAGCACGTTGCACGGTATCGGCAAGCACCTTGACCATGTTCGGCTGAACCTCGAGGAAACCACCAGAGATGTAGAACACCTCTTGGGCGCCACCCTGCTTGGTCAGCGTGATCGGACCAGGCTTGAGATTGGTGATCAGCGGCGCGTGACCCGGAGCGATACCAAGATCACCTAGGTTACCGTGCGCAACTACCATCTCGACCAGGCCGGAGAAGATCTCTCCTTCCGCGCTGACGATATCGCAATGGACTGTCATAGCCATCTGCTTGCCTCAACCTGATAGCGCCCCTTGCGGGGCGCAGGAATTACAGTTTCTTGGCTTTCTCGATCGCTTCGTCGATGCTGCCGACCATGTAGAACGCTTGTTCTGGCAGGTGGTCGTAGTCACCTTTGAGGATGCCGCTGAAGCCAGCGATGGTGTCTTTCAGGGAAACGTACTTGCCTGGCGAACCGGTGAAGACTTCGGCCACGAAGAACGGCTGCGACAGGAAGCGCTGGATCTTACGAGCGCGGGCTACCAGTTGCTTGTCGGCTTCGGACAGTTCGTCCATACCCAGGATCGCGATGATGTCCTTCAGCTCTTTGTAGCGCTGCAGAACATACTGAACGCCACGAGCGGTCTCGTAGTGCTCGTTGCCGATCACGTTCGGGTCCAGCTGGCGCGAAGTCGAGTCCAGTGGGTCGACCGCTGGGTAGATACCCAGGGAGGCGATGTCACGGGACAGAACGACGGTGGCGTCCAAGTGGGCGAAGGTGGTCGCTGGCGACGGGTCGGTCAAGTCGTCCGCAGGTACGTATACGGCCTGAACGGAGGTGATCGAACCTTCCTTGGTGGAGGTGATACGCTCTTGCAGAACGCCCATCTCTTCAGCCAGGGTCGGCTGGTAACCTACTGCCGAAGGCATACGGCCCAGCAGTGCGGATACTTCGGTACCGGCCAGGGTGTAACGATAGATGTTGTCGACGAACAGCAGAACGTCGTTACCTTCGTCACGGAACTTCTCGGCCATGGTCAGGCCGGTCAGCGCTACGCGCAGACGGTTTCCTGGTGGCTCGTTCATCTGACCGTAGACCAGCGCTACCTTGTCGAGAACGTTGGAGTCCTTCATCTCGTGGTAGAAGTCGTTACCCTCACGAGTACGCTCACCCACACCAGCGAACACGGAGTAACCGCTGTGTTCCATGGCGATGTTACGGATCAGTTCCATCATGTTTACGGTCTTGCCGACACCGGCACCACCGAACAGACCAACCTTACCACCCTTGGCGAACGGGCAAACCAGGTCGATAACCTTGATGCCGGTTTCCAGCAGGTCGTTGCCGCCTGCCTGGTCAGCGAACGAAGGCGCTGGCTGGTGGATACCGCGACGCTCTTCTTCGCCGATCGGGCCGGCCTCGTCGATCGGGTTGCCCAGTACGTCCATGATACGGCCCAGGGTGGCCTTACCAACAGGAACGGAAATGGCAGCGCCGGAGTCAACGACTTCCAGACCGCGCTTCAGGCCTTCGGTCGAGCCCATCGCAATGGTACGAACCACGCCGTCGCCCAGCTGCTGCTGAACTTCCAGGGTGGTTTCCGCGCCTTGTACTTTCAGCGCGTTGTAAACACTCGGCACGACGTCACGTGGGAATTCCACGTCGATGACGGCGCCGATGATTTGAACGATACGTCCGCTACTCATAGCTGGATCCTCTGAATATTTGAACCGTTAAACCGCGGCAGCGCCGCCGACGATTTCCGAGATCTCCTGGGTGATCGCAGCCTGACGCGCCTTGTTGTAGATCAACTGAAGCTCTTTGATCAAATCACCGGCGTTGTCTGTGGCGTTCTTCATGGCGATCATCCGGGCCGCTTGTTCAGCAGCGTTGTT
Organism: Pseudomonas sp. UYEF17; assembly: GCF_040546125.1. Classification (NCBI taxonomy): domain Bacteria; kingdom Pseudomonadati; phylum Pseudomonadota; class Gammaproteobacteria; order Pseudomonadales; family Pseudomonadaceae; genus Pseudomonas; species Pseudomonas sp. UYEF17. The sequence continues at coordinate 105,050 of NZ_JBEPNE010000013.1, read as the reverse complement.
CTCGACCACCGCCTGGTACACCTGCGACTCCACGTAACGCACCATCAAGCCGTCCAGCAGCTCTTTTGCGTCGGGTTCGTACAGGTAGTCCCAGTGATGCTTGAGATCCTGATCCGGGGTTGCCACCAACGGTACCAATTGCTCGACCGTTGGCTTCTGGGTCATGGTGTTGATGAACTTGTTCGAAACCACCGAGAGGCGATCGATACGGCCGTCCAGGTAGGCGTCCAGCATTACTTTGACGGAGCCGATCAGATCGTTGATCGATGGCTCTTCGCCCAAGTGGCTGATCGCGGCTACGACGTTGCCGCCAAAGATGCGGAAGAAAGTCGCACCCTTGCTGCCGATCACGCACAGGTCGATTTCCACGCCCTGTTCGCGGTTTTCGTTCATGTCCTTGACCAGGGCCTTGAACAGGTTGGTGTTCAAGCCACCGCACAGACCACGGTCACTGCTCACCACGATATAACCGGCGCGCTTTACAGGGCGCTCGATCATGAACGGGTGGCGGTATTCCGGGTTGGCGTTGGCCAGATGACCGATCACCTGGCGGATACGCTCCGCGTAAGGACGGCTAGCAGCCATGCGCATTTGTGCCTTGCGCATCTTGCTGACCGCCACTTTCTCCATGGCGCTGGTAATTTTTTGCGTGCTTTTGATGCTCGCAATCTTACTGCGAATCTCTTTTGCGCCTGCCATGTATCACCTATCAGGTTAGCAAGCGGGGGCCTGAGCCCCCGCTGCGGCTTACCAGGTCTGGGTGGCCTTGAACTTCTCGATACCGGCTTTCAGGCCTGCGTCGATTTCGTCGTTGAAGTCACCCTTCACGTTGATCTTCGCCATCAGTTCAGCGTGATCACGGTTGAAGAAGGCGATCAGTGCTTGCTCGAAGCTACCGATCTTGGAGACTTCTACGTCAGTCAGGAAGCCACGCTCAGCGGCGTACAGCGACAGGGCCATGTCCGCGATGGACATCGGCGCGTACTGCTTCTGCTTCATCAGCTCGGTAACGCGCTGACCATGCTCCAGCTGCTTGCGGGTCGCTTCGTCCAGATCGGAAGCGAACTGGGCGAATGCAGCCAGTTCACGGTACTGAGCCAGAGCGGTACGGATACCACCGGACAGCTTCTTGATGATCTTGGTCTGAGCGGCACCACCTACGCGGGATACCGAAACACCGGCGTTCACTGCAGGGCGGATGCCCGAGTTGAACATGGCCGATTCCAGGAAGATCTGACCGTCGGTGATGGAAATCACGTTGGTCGGAACGAACGCGGAAACGTCGCCAGCCTGGGTTTCGATGATCGGCAGGGCGGTCAGGGAACCGGTTTTGCCAGTCACTGCACCGTTGGTGAACTTCTCGACGTACTCTTCCGAAACGCGCGATGCACGCTCCAGCAGACGGGAGTGGAGATAGAACACGTCACCTGGGTACGCTTCACGTCCTGGTGGACGGCGCAGCAGCAGGGAGATCTGACGGTAGGCAACGGCCTGCTTGGACAGGTCATCGTAAACGATCAGGGCGTCTTCACCGCGGTCACGGAAGAACTCGCCCATGGTGCAGCCGGCGTATGGCGCCAGGAACTGCAGTGCGGCGGATTCCGAAGCACTGGCAACGACCACGATGGTGTTGGCCAGGGCGCCGGCTTCTTCCAGCTTGCGAACGATGTTGGCAACGGTGGAACGCTTCTGGCCGACAGCAACATAAACACAGAAAATACCGGAGTCTTTCTGGTTGATGATGGCGTCGATGGCCATGGCGGTCTTGCCGATCTGACGGTCACCGATGATCAGCTCACGCTGGCCACGGCCGACAGGGATCATGGCGTCGACGGACTTGTAGCCAGTCTGTACAGGCTGGTCTACCGACTTACGCCAGATCACGCCTGGAGCGACCTTTTCGACCGCGTCGGTTTCGGTGGTGGTCAGAGGACCTTTGCCATCGATCGGGTTACCCAGAGCGTCGACGACGCGGCCCAGCAGGCCTTTGCCGACCGGAACTTCCAGGATGCGACCGGTGCACTTGGCGCTCATGCCTTCGGCGAGGGTGTCATAGGCACCCAGGATCACTGCACCTACGGAGTCTTGCTCCAGGTTCAGGGCCATGCCGAATACGCTGCCAGGGAACTCGATCATTTCGCCGTACATGACGTCGGCCAGACCGTGGATCCGCACGATACCGTCGGATACCGAAACAACGGTACCTTCGTTACGGGCTTGGGAGCTCACATCGAGGTTGTCGATGCGGCCCTTGATGATTTCACTAATTTCGGAAGGATTGAGTTGCTGCATTGCTCTGCTGCCCCTTCAAACTCAAGATTTCAATGCTTCGGCCAGTTTCGCGATTTTGCCGCGAACAGAGCCATCGATTACCAGGTCACCAGCGCGGATGACGACGCCGCCAATCAGGCTGGCATCCTCCGACGCGTGCAGGCGCACTTCCTGGCCTAACCGTGCACTGAGAACCTTGGCGAGTTTGTCTTGCTGTTCTTGGTTCAACGCGAAGGCACTGGTGACTTCCACGTCCACGGATTTCTCTTGCTCGGCCTTGTACAGGTCGAACAGGGCGGCAATCTCCGGCAGAAGCAGGAGACGGTCGTTTTCCGCGGCAACATGAATGAAATTCTGTGCCTGTGCATTGAACTTGTCACCGCACACGTCAATGAACGTGGCGGCCTTTTCTGCGCTCGTCAGTCGCGGGGCCTTGAGCAGGCGCTGCATGGTGTCGTCTTGCGACACCGCAGCAGCCAGGCCGAGCATGGCTGACCAATTGGCCAGTTGCTGATGGGCCTGGGCATGCTCAAAGGCAGCCTTAGCGTAAGGTCGGGCCAACGTGGTCAGTTCTGCCATGATCGCCCTCGCTTAAATTTCAGCGGCCAGTTTGTTAACCAGCTCCGCATGCGCGTTTTGATCGATTGTGGCGCCAAGGATCTTTTCAGCACCACCAACGGCCAGGGCACCCACTTGGGCACGCAGGGCGTCTTTAGCGCTGTTCAGTTCCTGTTCGATCTCGGCCAGAGCCTGAGCTTTCACACGGTCAGCTTCGACGCGGGCCTGATCACGGGCTTCCTCGACAAGCTGAGCAGCGCGTTTCTTGCTTTGCTCGATGATTTCGGCTGCCTGTGCTTTAGCTTCACGCAGTTGCTGACCCGCTTTCTCTTGGGCCAGCTCCAGGTCGCGAGCTGCGCGGTTGGCAGCGTCCAAGCCGTCGGCAATCTTCTTTTGGCGCTCTTGCAGGGCAGTGATGACCGGAGGCCATACATACTTCATGCAGAAGAGTACAAAAATCAGAAAAGCAACGGATTGGCCAATCAGGGTTGCATTAATGTTCACGCCAACACCTCGCTCGGTCTTAATTCATACAGCCATCAACTCGTGGTGACGAGTGATTAGCCGGCGATCTGACCAACGAACGGATTCGCGAAGGTGAAGAACAGAGCGATACCAACACCGATCATGGTTACGGCGTCGAGCAGACCGGCAACGATGAACATTTTAACCTGCAGCATCGGAACCATTTCTGGTTGACGAGCAGCGCCTTCCAGGAACTTGCCGCCCAGCAGGCCGAAACCAATGGCGGTACCCAGAGCACCCAGGCCGATCAGCAGAGCAACAGCGATAGCGGTCAGACCAACTACAGTTTCCATCTTTCCTCCCGACTTTTACGTCGTATTGGTTAGGTTTTTAGTTTGAAGCGGTAAAACAAATCGTTTGGTACAGCATGCCCTTGCGGACTTTTTAAGCCCTCCCCCCGAACAGGCGGGGAAGGCTATCAGACACGCCAGGCGGTCTTAATGGTTATCTTCGTGAGCCATCGACAGGTAGACGATGGTCAGCATCATGAAGATGAAAGCTTGCAGGGTGATGATCAGGATGTGGAACACAGCCCACGCCCATTGCAGCACCACACCCAGGCCGCTGAGCCACAGCAGGCCGGAGCCGAACATTACAGCGATCAGGATGAACACCAGTTCGCCGGCATACATGTTGCCGAACAGACGCAGTGCCAGCGAGATCGGCTTGGCGATCAGGGTGACGAATTCCAGCAGGAAGTTGACCGGAATCAGCAGGATCTGAACGAAGATGTTCTTGCTGCCGAACGGGTGCAGGGTCAGCTCACCGATGAAGCCGCCCAGGCCCTTGACCTTGATGCTGTAGAAGATGATCAGGGCGAACACGCAGAAGGCCATGGCCAGGGTCGCGTTCGGGTCGGTGGTCGACACGGCGCGGAACGGAATGTGCGGGTCACCGGAGATCAGGATGGCCAGCTGAGGAATCCAGTCGACCGGTACCAGGTCGACGGCGTTCATCAGGAATACCCAGACGAAAATGGTCAGCGCCAGCGGAGCGATTACCGGGCTACGGCCGTGGAAGGAGTCCTTCACGCTGCCGTTGACGAAGTCCACCATCACTTCTACGAAGTTCTGCAGGCCGCCAGGTTGGCCGGAAGTCGCCTTCTTGGCCGCCATGCGGAAGATGAACAGGAAGATCAGACCCAGCGCGACGGACCAACCCAGGGTGTCCAGGTGGAACGCCCAGAAGCCCATTGCCTTGGCTTCTGCAGCCGAATGGGCGAAGCCCCAGCTGCCGTCTGGTAGTTGACCGTAGGTCAGGTTCTGCAAGTGGTGCTGGATATAGCCCGAAGCGGTTTCTGCTGCCATGGTTGCCTCAAACGCCCTAAGGTCTCGAAAGTCTTTTATTCATCAGCAGGGGCGCGAACCAGCTGACCAAAAGGGTCAACACGAAGACGCCGAATACTGCTAACGGCGCCAGTGGCTTCACTCCTGCGAAGGTCAGTGCAAAAAGCACTGCCGTCAAAATCATCTTGCCTGCCTCGCCAGCGTAGAACGACTTGACGATGGCTTGTGCCGCCCGGGCCCCGCTGAAGCGAAAAGCCTTCCAGGCGAAATACACATTGGGTAGCCAGGCAATCAAACCTCCGCAGAGGCCTGAATATCCACTGACCGCCCCTTTCCACTGCCACAACACCAACGTTGCCAGCAGCAGTACGACGAATTGAGCCAGCAGTACCGGGAAAACCGCCCAGCGATGGAAAGGCAGGCGGTTTGGCGTGCGGATTTCCATCACAACTGCTCCTCGGAAGTCGACCAGCAAGTCAGTTATGACTTGGCATAATTTGTGCCGACAAAATGCGCGCAGAGTATAGGGGTGGATTAACCCCTATTCAACTATTCGGTAGTGATTTCCGACTGCGCGCTACAACGGGAATTGTTTCAGCGGATGTGAGCAAGCACGCCTTGCAACTCGTCAAGCGAGTTGTAGCGAATAACCAATTGGCCTTTGCCCTTGTTGCCATGGCGGATCTGCACGGCCGAGCCCAGGCGCTCTGCGAGCCGCTGTTCAAGGCGTGCGATATCCGGATCAGGTTTGCTCGGTTCGACCGGATCAGGTTTGTCGCTGAGCCAGTGACGAACCAGTGCCTCGGTTTGGCGCACGGTGAGGCCACGTGCGACAACATGACGCGCCCCCTCTTCCTGGCGGTGTTCTTCCAGGCCGAGCAATGCACGGGCGTGGCCCATCTCCAGGTCGCCATGGGCGAGCATGGTCTTGATCGCGTCAGGCAGGGTGATCAGGCGCAGCAGGTTGGCCACGGTCACCCGCGACTTGCCCACGGCATCGGCCACCTGTTGCTGGGTGAGCTCGAACTCCTGCTGCAGCCGCTGCAGGGCCAGGGCCTCTTCCAGCGGGTTGAGGTCTTCGCGCTGGATGTTCTCGATCAGCGCCATGGCGATGGCGGCTTCGTCGGGCACTTCGCGGACCATCGCCGGGATCTTGTCCAGGCCAGCCTGCTGGGTGGCGCGCCAGCGGCGCTCACCGGCGATGATCTCGAAGCGGTTGCCATCGATCGGGCGCACCACGATCGGTTGCATCACGCCATGGTTGCGAATCGAGTGCGCGAGCTCTTCCAGCGCCTCCGGGTCCATGTCCCGGCGCGGCTGGTACTTGCCACGCTGGATCAGCTCGACCGGCAGGTGTTGCAGTTCTTTCTGGTCGATCTTCACAGCCTGCTCTTCGAGCGCGCTGACGGAAGGACCACTGAGCAGTGCATCCAACCCACGTCCGAGACCCCGTTTCTTGACGGCCATACGGATTCCTTAAGTTGTTTGTGCAGTGCGTGATTGACGGCGTTGACGGCGTACCAGTTCCCCGGCCAGGGCCAGATAAGCCAGCGCGCCTCGCGATTGCTTGTCGTAGGCCAGGGCCGGCATGCCGAAGCTCGGGGCCTCGGCCAGGCGAATGTTGCGCGGAATGACCGTGTCGTACAGCTGCGGGCCAAAGTGCTCCTTCAGCTGCGCCGAGACATCGTTGTTCAGGCTCAGGCGCGGATCGTACATGGTCCGCAGCAGGCCCTCGATCTTCAGCTCCGGGTTCAACCGGGCGGCGATGCGCTTGATGTTATCCACAAGGTCGCTGAGACCTTCCAGTGCGTAGTACTCGCACTGCATCGGGATGATCACGCCATCGGAGGCGACCAGGGCGTTGAGCGTGAGCATCGACAGCGACGGAGGGCAGTCGATGAGGATGTAGTCGTAGTTCTCGCGGATCGGCGCCAGGGCGTTGCGCAGTCGGCTCTCCTTGACCTGCATTTCCAGCAGCACCACTTCGGCGGCGGTCAGGTCACGGTTGGCCGGCAGCAACTGGAAACCACCGTGCTCGGAGTAATGCATGGCCTGGGCCAGGTCGCATTCCCCGATCAACAGGTCGTAGACCGAGTGCTCGAGCTCGTGCTTGTCCACACCGCTGCCCATGGTGGCGTTGCCCTGCGGATCGAGGTCGATCAGCAGCACACGACGCTTGGTCGCGGCCAGCGAGGCGGCGAGATTGATACAGGTGGTTGTCTTGCCCACACCACCTTTCTGGTTCGCGATTGCGAATACCTTAGCCATTGTTGCGTGTGTTCCCAGTCATGCCTTGCGGCGCAGTATCAGCAGATGGCGCTGGCCCTGGCAACCTGGAACGGTCAGGGCCTGCTCGCTTTCCACTGTGAAGTCTGCGGGCAATGCTACCAGTTCATCGGCAGGATGCAGCCCCTTCATTGCAAGCCATTGCGTCCCGGTGTCGCCCAGGTGGCGGGTCCAGTTGGTGAAGTTCTCCATGCTGCTGAAGGCGCGGGAGATGATTCCGCTGAACGGTTGTGTCGGCTGGAAGGCTTCGACCCGACTGTGGATAACCGTGAGGTTGTCCAGCTTGAGCTCCATTTTCACCTGGGTCAGGAAGCGGGTCTTCTTGCCATTGGCGTCCAGCACCATCACGCGCTTGTGCGGATGCAGGATAGCCAATGGGATACCGGGCATGCCACCGCCACTGCCGACATCCAGCCAGTTGTCACGCTCGCTGTGGATAAACGGCATGACACTGAGGCTGTCGAGCAGGTGACGCGACACCATCTCGTCGGGGTCGCGCACGGCGGTGAGGTTGTAGGCTTTGTTCCATTTGATCAACAGGGCCAGGTAGCCGAGCAGCTTTTCGTGATGCTCGGCGCTCAGCTCGACACCGAGCTGGCGCGCACCTGTGGACAACTCTTCAGCGTGTTGCGGGGTGACCAGGGAACTCAAGCGCTTTGCTCCAATTCGCGGCCAGCGCCGCGTTTTTTCAAGTGAATCAGCAACAGGGAAATCGCCGCCGGGGTCACGCCCGGGATACGCGAAGCCTGACCCAGGGTTTCCGGTCGGGTCTGGCCCAGCTTGCCCTGGATTTCCTTGGACAGGCCGGAAATCGTCGAGTAATCGATATCCACAGGCAGGCGGGTGTCTTCGCTGGCGCGCAGACGTGCGATTTCATCCTGCTGGCGGTCGATGTAGCCGGCGTACTTGGTGCGGATTTCGACCTGCTCGGCGACCTGTGGATCGATCGCTTCGCCGCCGGTTGCCTCGATCAGCCCGGCGTAGTCGATTTCCGGGCGCGCCAGCAGGTTGAGCAGGCTGTACTCGTGGCTGAGCGGGGTACCGAACTTATCCACAATCGCCTGGCCTTGCTCGGTGTTCGGGCGTACCCAGGTCGACTTCAGGCGCTGCTCCTCGCGTTCGATGCCGTCGCGCTTGGCGCAGAAGGCGGCCCAGCGCTGGTCGTCGATCAGGCCGAGTTCGCGGCCCTTTTCGGTCAGGCGCAGGTCGGCGTTGTCTTCGCGCAGGATCAGGCGATACTCGGCACGCGAAGTGAACATGCGGTACGGCTCCTGGGTACCCAGGGTAATCAGGTCGTCGACCAGTACGCCGATGTACGCCTCGTCGCGGCGCGGGCACCAGCTGTCTCGGCCCTGCGCCCGCAGGGCCGCGTTGGTCCCGGCCAGCAAACCCTGGGCGCCGGCTTCTTCGTAACCGGTGGTGCCGTTGATCTGGCCGGCGAAGAACAGGCCGCCGATGACTTTGGTCTCGAGGCTGTACTTGAGGTCGCGCGGGTCGAAGTAGTCGTATTCGATGGCATAGCCCGGGCGAACGATGTGGGCGTTCTCCATGCCGCGGATCGACCGCACCAGCTCCAGCTGCACGTCGAATGGCAGCGAAGTGGAAATACCGTTGGGGTACAGCTCATGGGTGGTCAGGCCTTCCGGCTCGATGAACACCTGGTGGCTTTCCTTGTCGGCGAAGCGGTGGATCTTGTCTTCGATCGACGGGCAGTAGCGCGGGCCGACACCTTCGATGACACCCGAGTACATCGGCGAACGGTCGAGGTTCGAGGCGATGATCTCGTGGGTGCGCGCATTGGTGTGGGTGATCCAGCAGCTCACCTGGCGCGGGTGCATCTGGGCATTGCCCATGAACGACATCACCGGAATCGGCGTATCGCCTGGCTGCTCGGTCATCACCGAGAAGTCCACCGAGCGGCCGTCGATGCGTGGCGGGGTACCGGTTTTCAGGCGGCCGACGCGCAGCGGCAGTTCACGCATCCGGTGGGCCAGGGCGATCGAAGGTGGATCGCCGGCGCGACCACCGGAATGGTTTTGCAAACCAATGTGGATAAGCCCGCCGAGGAAGGTACCGGTGGTCAGTACCACCGATTCGGCGAAGAAACGCAGGCCCATCTGGGTCACCACACCTTTGACCTGGTCCTGCTCGACGATCAGGTCGTCGCAGGACTGCTGGAATATCCACAGGTTCGGCTGGTTTTCCAGGATTTCACGCACCACTGCCTTGTAGATGGCGCGGTCGGCCTGTGCACGGGTGGCGCGTACGGCCGGGCCCTTGCGGTTGTTCAGAACGCGGAACTGGATGCCGCTCTTGTCGGTGGCCAGCGCCATGGCGCCGCCGAGGGCATCGATCTCTTTGACCAGATGGCTTTTGCCAATACCGCCAATGGCGGGGTTGCAGCTCATGTGACCGAGGGTTTCCACGTTATGGGTCAGCAGCAGGGTTTTCACACCCATGCGTGCAGACGCAAGCGCAGCCTCGGTACCGGCATGGCCGCCGCCGATGACGATCACTTCAAAACGGGAAGGGAAATCCACCACGCACCTCGTGCCTGTTTTTGCGAATAGAGAAGGTAAGCGGACAAGTATAGGGACTTCACCCCCTGTAAAGAAACCGTCTGAGCAAATTTTGACCAGTCTGTGGATGAGTGGCAGCCAACAGAAATCAAAGAGGAAAAATTTAAAAAAGCTTTGTTTTTATGTTTATTCTTATGCACAAGCTTTGCTGTGGATAAGGTTATGCAGGCCTTTATTCATGCCGTGTAGAGAAAAATTAAACCCTGTGGCTGGAGTACCATGAGGGCTATGGATAACAGGATTTAGCCTGTGGATTAAATGGCTGTTTACCCACAAGCGGGTTTGTCCTCAGAAAAAAAGCCTGCTTATCAACGGGGCTGAAGGCGAGTTTTCCACAGGTCTCCTGAGAGCAGATTGGGGTAGGTGAATAAAAAAAAATTGTGAACCTGCACCGGCCTCTTCGCGGGTGAACCCGCTCCCACAGGGTTCTGCACAGCCTTCAGGTGCGGCGCGATTTCCGTAGAAGCTGCGAAATTTAGGCAAAAAAAAGCCGCTCCCGAAGGAGCGGCTCTTGGTTTTGCCTGGCTGTGAATTACTTGCCGATGCAGAAGCTGGAGAAAATCCGCCCCAACAGGTCATCAGAGCTGAATGCCCCGGTAATCTCCCCCAGGGCCTGCTGCGCCTGCCGCAGGTCTTCCGCCAACAGCTCACCCGCGCCAGCCAGGGTCAGTTGTGCACGGCCATGCTCCAGGTGCTCACTGGCCTGGCGCAGGGCATCCAGATGGCGCCGGCGAGCGCTGAAACCACTCTCGGCCGTCTGTTCATAACCCATGCAGGCCTTCAGGTGGTCACGCAGCAACTGCAGCCCCGCATCGTCCCCTTTGGCACTGAGGGTGATCGTTACATGGCCGTCATCGCACTGTTCCAGCGCTACCCGCTCACCACTAAGATCGGCCTTGTTCCGAATCAGCGTCACCTTGGTCGGGTCTGGCCGCTGGTCGAGAAATTCTGGCCACAGGGCGAACGGGTCACTGGCCTCGGGCGCGGTGGAATCCACCACCAACAACACCCGGTCTGCCTCGCCAATGGCCTTCAGCGCACGTTCCACGCCGATCTTTTCCACATGGTCATCGGTGTCGCGCAAACCGGCAGTATCGACCACGTGCAGCGGCATGCCGTCGATGTGGATATGTTCGCGCAGGATGTCCCGCGTGGTGCCGGCAATATCGGTGACGATGGCCGCTTCCCGCCCGGCCAGCTGGTTCAGCAGGCTCGACTTGCCGGCATTCGGCCGACCGGCGATGACCACGGTCATGCCGTCACGCAGCAAGGCGCCCTGCCCGGCTTCCCGCTGCACTGTGGACAACTCGCCGCGAACGTTATCGAGCATCGAAAGTACATGGCCATCGGCGAGGAAGTCGATTTCTTCCTCGGGGAAGTCGATCGCCGCCTCGACGTATATGCGCAGGGCTATCAGTGCTTCGGTCAGGCTGTGCACGCGCTTGGAGAACTCGCCCTGCAGCGAACGCAGTGCATTGCGCGCAGCCTGGCTGGAACTGGCTTCGATCAGGTCGGCAATGGCTTCGGCCTGGGCCAGGTCGAGCTTGTCGTTGAGGAATGCACGTTCGCTGAACTCACCCGGGCGAGCCAGCCGGCAGCCAACCTGTACACAGCGCTGCAGCAGCATATCCAGCACCACCGGGCCACCATGGCCCTGCAGTTCCAGCACGTCCTCGCCGGTGAACGAATTCGGCCCGGGGAAGAACAGCGCGATCCCTTCATCCAGTACCAGGCCTTCCTCGTCGCGGAACGGGCCGTAATGGGCGTGGCGCGGGGTAAGCGTACGGCCGGTGATCAACTGGCCGGCCTTGGCGGCCAGAGGGCCGGACAACCTGACAATACCCACACCGCCGCGGCCCTGGGCGGTGGCAATGGCGGCGATGGTTTCACGCACAGTGTTCATGCTCGAAAGCCTCTACGACAAAAACGACAGATAGCAAAAACGCCCCACTAGGGGGCGTTTTTTATTCACAGGCTAGCGCAGTAGCCTGTCAAGCAGCAGCTTTTTTGCTGGCTGCTTCGATGCTGCGGGTGATGTACCACTGCTGTGCGATCGACAGGCAGTTGTTCACAACCCAGTACAGCACCAGACCAGCCGGGAACCACAGGAAGAAGAAGGTGAAGATGATCGGCATCATTTTCATCACCTTGGCCTGCATCGGATCCGGCGGCGTCGGGTTCAGGCGCTGCTGGATGAACATGGTGGCGCCCATGATGATCGGCAGGATGAAGAACGGATCCTTGATCGACAGGTCGGTAATCCACAGCATCCATGGAGCCTGGCGCATTTCCACGCTTTCCAGCAGTACCCAGTACAGGGCCAGGAACACTGGCATCTGCACCAGGATCGGCAGGCAGCCGCCCAGCGGGTTGATCTTCTCTTTCTTGTACAGCTCCATCATCGCCTGGGACATCTTCTGGCGATCGTCACCGAAGCGTTCCTTCAGTGCAGCAAGCTTCGGCGCAACGGCACGCATGCGCGCCATCGAACGGTAGCTGGCAGCCGACAGCGGGAAGAACAGGCCTTTGATCAGCATGGTCAGCACGATGATCGACCAGCCCCAGTTACCCAGCAGGCTGTGGATATGTTGCAGCAGCCAGAAGATCGGCTGGGCGATGAACCACAGGAAGCCGTAGTCGACGGTCAGTTCCAGGCCTGGGGACAACTCTTTCAGCTTGGACTGGATTTTCGGGCCGGCGTACAGCATGGCGCTGGTTTCGACCTTGCCGCCAGCAGGCACGCTGATGGCCGGGCCGGTATAGCCGATGATGTAGTTGCCCTGGCTGTCCTTGCGGGTCTGAACAACGTTGTTGTCCGACTTGGCCGGAATCCAGGCGGTCACGAAGTAGTGCTGCAGCCAGGCAACCCAGCCGCCGGACACATTTTCTTTCAAACTACCTTTGTCGATGTCCTTCATCGAGACCTTTTTGTAAGGCTCGGAAGCAGTCCACAGGGCAGCGCCCAGGTAGGTGGCGGTGCCGGTGGCAGTGCTCGACGACGGATCGGAGCTGGCGTCACGCTTGAGCTGGGCAAACATGTTGCCGCTCCAGGCCTGACCGCTCTGGTTGTCGATCAGGTAGCTGACGGTCAGGTCGTACTCGCCGCGCTTGAAGCTGAAGCGCTTGATGTAGTTGACGCCGTTGTCGCTGAACTTCAGGTCGACCACCAGTTGTTCCTGGCCATCGGCCAGCTGGTAACCCTTCTTGTCGGTAGCGTACAGAGGGCGACCGGCAGGACGGGCATCCGGACCGTTGACGCCGGTCAGGCCGCTTTGTGCCAGGTAGACACGCTCGCCACCGTTGTCGAACAGCTGGAACGGAATGTCCGGGTGGTCCTGGCGACGTGGGTACTGCGGCAGGTTCAGCTGGACGATGTCACCACCGACCGGATCGATAGCCAGCTCCAGAACATCGGTCTTGACCCGGATCAGGTCCTTGCTGACCGCAACCGGTGCCAGTTCGGCTGCGCTGGTTTCGGCGTTGGCGCTTGGCACATCGGCGCTGGCGCCGGCGTTACCGGCCGGTACGCCATCCGGCAAACCCGGGGCAACGGTGCTGGCAGCAGTATTCTGAGTCGGCAGGGCAGCCTGGCCGTAGTCCTGGTTCCACTTGAGGACCATGACGTAGGACACGATTGCCAGGGCGACGATCAGGATCGTGCGTTTAATATCCATGATTACTCGGCTATCGAAGAAGTTCGGGAGGAAGGAGCGGGAGGAACGGGATCGAAACCGCCGTCGTTCCACGGATGACAACGCCCCAGGCGACGAACGGCTAGCCACCCACCACGCCAGAGGCCGTGGTTTTCGATGGCTTCATAAGCGTAACAGGAGCAACTGGGGAAGAAACGACAGTGGTTGGCCATCAGAGGACTAATGGCGTAACGGTAAAACTGGATCGGAACGAGCGCCAGTTTACGCATCTTGGCTGTCTACCCCTGCGGAATTGGCGGTCACTGCTGGAGTGGGCCGGCTGCGCGCCAGGCGTTTCCAGAGTTTGCCAAAGTGTTGGTGCAATTCCGGGTTTTCTATCTCACCCAATCCCTTGCGCGCGACGATCACAATGTCCAACCCGGCAAGCAATTGCTGGTTCAGGCGAAAGGAATCGCGCATCAAGCGCTTGAGGCGGTTGCGTTGAACGGCGAGCTTGACGCTCTTCTTGCCGATCACCAGGCCAAGGCGTGGGTGATCGAGGCCGTTCTCGCGAGCAAGGATCAGCAGGTTTTTCCCTGGAACCTTGCCGGTTGGGGAGTCGAAGACCGCTTTGAAATGTCGGGGTGTAAGCAGTCGCTTTTCCCGACTGAAGTCCTGACTCACCACCTGTGCCGAAAAATCAAATGGCCAGACGCTTACGGCCTTTGGCACGACGACGCGACAGAACAGCGCGGCCGTTCTTGGTAGCCATACGGGCACGGAAGCCGTGGGTGCGCGCGCGCTTGATGGTGCTTGGTTGGAAAGTACGTTTCATGGCGTGTTACCTGGTTTGTCGACGACGGGCCGGGATGGCCCCCTTTTTAAGAGACCGGCGATTCTAGAGAAAGCAAGCCCGTAGGTCAATTTCCAACCAGTCTTTCCATATAGAGCACGTGATGGACGGTGCGTCCTTGTCCATCCCCCAAGGGTGCTTGATCGGACACACGAATTGGGGACAACATGAAAAAAAAGAAGAGACATATAAAAAGCTTTTCTGAAGAATCTATAAATCTTAAGTGGATAACCTTCTGTGGATAACCTGCTTGAGGCCATAAAATCCGGGCTGTACAGAGTTTTACAACTGTGTTCTCAACCGGTGCTGCGCTTGTTTTATTCGTGGTCAAAAGCTGTGGATTAAATAGCCGCTTATCCACAGCAGAGTTATCAACAGGCTTGACCTCAGGGTTGTGCATAGCGCTCATGGCTGCTTATCCACAGGGCTTATTCACAGTGCGAAGAAGCCGTTTTGGTCGATAAATGGCTGTTTTGTCATGGTTCCTAACGTGTCCACATGTGGATAACTGAACGCTCGACCGGTACAATGGCGGTTTGTTTTTGCCTCATCCGGCTTTCAAACTCAGGGGATATCCGTGTCAGTGGAACTTTGGCAGCAGTGCGTGGAGCTTCTGCGCGATGAACTGCCTGCCCAGCAATTCAACACCTGGATCCGTCCGCTACAGGTCGAAGCCGAAGGCGACGAGTTGCGCGTCTATGCGCCTAACCGTTTCGTTCTCGATTGGGTCAATGAAAAGTACCTGGGTCGTTTGCTCGAGCTGTTGGGCGAAAACGGCAGCGGCATTGCGCCTGCCCTTTCCTTGTTGATCGGCAGCCGTCGCAGCTCTGCGCCACGTGCCGCACCCAACGCGCCAGTAAGTGCTGCGGTGGCCGCCTCGCTGGCCCAGACCCAGGCCCAGAGCCAGACACAGAAGGCAGTGCCGGCAGCGGTCGAACCCGTCGCCGTGGCGGCTGCCGAGCCTGTGCTGGTCGATGAACTGGCCGAGCCATCCTCGCGTGACAGCTTCGATGCCATGGCCGAGCCGGCTTCAGCGTCGGCCGGCAGTGCCCGGACCGAACAGCGCACCGTGCAGGTTGAAGGTGCGCTCAAACACACCAGTTACCTGAACCGCACCTTCACGTTCGACACCTTCGTCGAAGGTAAGTCGAACCAGCTGGCGCGCGCGGCTGCCTGGCAGGTGGCAGACAACCCCAAGCATGGTTACAACCCGCTCTTCCTTTATGGTGGTGTGGGCCTGGGTAAAACCCACCTCATGCATGCTGTGGGTAACCACCTGCTGAAAAAGAACCCGAACGCCAAGGTCGTGTACCTGCATTCGGAGCGCTTCGTCGCGGACATGGTCAAGGCGCTGCAGCTCAACGCCATCAACGAATTCAAGCGTTTCTACCGCTCGGTGGATGCGTTGCTGATCGACGATATCCAGTTCTTTGCCCGTAAAGAGCGCTCGCAGGAAGAGTTTTTCCACACCTTCAACGCCCTGCTCGAGGGTGGTCAGCAGGTAATCCTTACCTCTGACCGCTACCCCAAGGAGATCGAAGGCCTGGAAGAGCGCCTGAAGTCGCGCTTTGGTTGGGGCCTGACGGTTGCCGTCGAGCCACCGGAGCTGGAAACCCGCGTGGCGATCCTGATGAAGAAGGCCGACCAGGCCAAGGTCGAACTACCGCATGACGCGGCCTTCTTCATTGCCCAGCGCATCCGTTCCAACGTCCGTGAACTGGAAGGCGCATTGAAGCGGGTGATCGCTCACTCGCACTTCATGGGCCGCGACATAACCATCGAACTGATTCGTGAGTCGCTCAAGGACCTGCTGGCGCTCCAGGACAAGCTGGTCAGTGTGGATAACATTCAGCGTACCGTCGCCGAGTACTACAAGATCAAGATCTCCGATCTGTTGTCCAAGCGTCGTTCGCGTTCCGTGGCGCGTCCACGCCAGGTGGCCATGGCGCTGTCCAAGGAACTGACCAACCACAGTCTGCCGGAAATCGGCGACATGTTCGGTGGTCGCGACCATACGACCGTGCTGCACGCCTGCCGCAAGATCAACGAACTGAAGGAATCCGACGCGGACATCCGCGAGGACTACAAGAACCTGCTGCGGACGCTGACGACCTGATGGCCGTCTGCGCAGCTAATTGAAGGCAAGGGACTAGACCATGCATTTCACCATTCAACGCGAAGCCCTGTTGAAACCCCTGCAACTGGTCGCCGGTGTCGTCGAGCGCCGCCAGACCTTGCCGGTCCTGTCCAACGTATTGCTGGTCGTGCAAGGCCAGCAACTGTCGTTGACTGGTACCGACCTGGAAGTCGAACTGGTAGGCCGCGTGCAACTGGAAGAGCCGGCCGAGCCTGGCGAAATCACTGTCCCGGCACGCAAGCTGATGGACATTTGCAAAAGCCTGCCTAACGACGCCCTGATCGATATCAAGGTCGACGAGCAGAAACTGTTGGTCAAGGCCGGTCGCAGCCGCTTTACCCTGTCGACCCTGCCAGCCAATGACTTCCCGACCGTGGAAGAAGGCCCGGGCTCGCTGACCTGCAACCTGGAACAGAGCAAGCTGCGCCGCCTGATCGAGCGCACCAGTTTCGCCATGGCCCAGCAGGATGTGCGCTACTACCTCAACGGTATGCTGCTGGAGGTTTCCCGCAACACCCTGCGAGCTGTGTCCACTGACGGTCACCGCCTGGCGCTGTGCTCCATGAGCGCACCGATCGAGCAGGATGATCGCCACCAGGTCATCGTGCCACGCAAAGGTATCCTCGAACTGGCACGCCTGCTGACCGACCCGGAAGGCATGGTCAGCATCGTCCTGGGCCAGCACCACATTCGCGCCACCACTGGTGAATTCACCTTCACTTCCAAGCTGGTGGACGGCAAGTTCCCGGACTACGAGCGCGTACTGCCCAAGGGCGGTGACAAGCTGGTGGTCGGCGACCGCCAGGCGCTGCGTGAAGCCTTTAGCCGTACTGCGATTCTTTCCAACGAAAAGTACCGCGGTATCCGCCTGCAACTGGCTGCTGGCCAACTGAAAATCCAGGCCAACAACCCCGAGCAGGAAGAAGCTGAAGAAGAAATCAGCGTGGACTACGAAGGTAGCTCGCTGGAGATCGGCTTCAACGTCAGCTACCTGCTGGACGTGCTGGGCGTAATGACTACCGAGCAAGTTCGTCTGATCCTGTCTGATTCCAACAGCAGTGCCCTGCTGCAGGAAGCTGGCAATGACGATTCTTCCTACGTTGTCATGCCGATGCGTCTGTAACCCGTAGCAGGCGAAATGTCTCTTCGACGTATCATGGTCACCGCGGTGCGCAACTTGCACCCGGTGACACTCTCACCGTCCCCCCGCATCAACATCCTTTACGGCGCCAACGGCAGCGGCAAAACCAGCGTGCTTGAGGCCGTGCACCTGCTCGGGCTGGCGCGCTCGTTCCGCAGCACCCGCCTGAACCCGGTTATCCAGTACGAACAACCGGCCTGTACCGTGTTCGGCGAAGTGCAATTGGCCGAGGGTGGCAGCAGTAACCTGGGTGTATCCCGGGAGCGGCAGGGGGAGTTCACTATTCGCATCGATGGGCAGAATGCGCGGAGTGCGGCGCAACTGGCTGAATTGCTACCGCTTCAGCTCATCAATCCAGACAGTTTCCGCTTGTTGGAAGGCGCTCCGAAAATACGCCGCCAGTTCCTGGATTGGGGGGTGTTCCACGTGGAACCTCGTTTTCTGCCAGCCTGGCAACGGCTGCAGAAGGCACTGCGGCAGCGGAACTCATGGTTGCGGCATGGTACACTTGACCTAGCTTCGCAAGCCGCCTGGGACCGGGAATTGTGCCTGGCCAGCGCGGAAATAGATGAATACCGTCGCAACTACATCAAGGCCTTGAAGCCCGTCTTCGAGCGAACCCTGAGCGAACTGGTCGAGCTGGACGGGTTGACCCTTAGCTACTACCGAGGCTGGGACAAGGACCGGGAACTGCAAGAAGTACTCGCTTCCTCTCTCCTTCGCGATCAGCAGATGGGCCACACCCAGGCCGGTCCGCAGCGTGCTGATCTGCGTCTTCGTCTGGCTGCCAACAATGCAGCCGACATCCTGTCGCGTGGTCAGCAAAAGCTGGTGGTGTGCGCATTGCGCATTGCCCAAGGCCACCTCGTTAGTCAGGCTCGCCGCGGTCACTGTATTTATCTCGTGGATGACTTGCCGTCCGAACTGGACGACCAGCATCGCCGCGCGCTGTGTCGCTTGCTTGAAGAATTACGCTGCCAGGTGTTCATCACCTGTGTAGATCACGAATTACTGAGGGAAGGCTGGCAGACGGAAACGCCAGTTGCTTTGTTCCACGTGGAACAAGGCCGTATCACCCAGACCCACGACCATCGGGAGTGAATGCATGAGCGAAAATCAAACGTACGACTCCTCCAGCATCAAGGTGCTGAAAGGTTTGGATGCCGTGCGCAAGCGCCCCGGCATGTACATTGGCGACACCGATGATGGTAGCGGCCTGCACCACATGGTCTTCGAGGTGGTCGACAACTCGATCGACGAAGCCCTCGCCGGTCACTGCGATGACATCACCGTCATCATCCACCCGGACGAATCCATCAGTGTGCGCGACAACGGTCGCGGCATTCCGGTCGACGTGCATAAAGAAGAAGGCGTTTCCGCAGCCGAGGTCATCATGACCGTGCTGCACGCTGGCGGTAAGTTCGACGACAACTCCTACAAGGTTTCCGGCGGTCTGCACGGCGTAGGTGTTTCTGTAGTGAACGCCCTGTCCGAGAAACTGGTACTGACCGTTCGCCGTAGCGGCAAAATCTGGGAACAGACCTACGTTCACGGTGTTCCACAGGCGCCGATGGCGGTTGTCGGTGACAGCGAAACCACCGGTACCCACATCCACTTCAAGCCTTCGGCTGAAACCTTCAAGAACATCCACTTCAGCTGGGACATCCTGGCCAAGCGTATCCGCGAGCTGTCGTTCCTCAACTCGGGCGTTGGCATCCTGCTGAAGGATGAACGTAGCGGCAAGGAAGAGTTCTTCAAGTACGAAGGCGGCCTGCGTGCGTTCGTCGAATACCTGAACACCAACAAGACCCCGGTCAACTCCCAGGTATTCCACTTCAACGTCCAGCGTGACGATGGCGTGGGTGTTGAAGTCGCCCTGCAGTGGAACGACAGCTTCAACGAAAACCTGTTGTGCTTCACCAACAACATTCCGCAGCGTGATGGTGGTACTCACCTGGTGGGCTTCCGTTCCTCGCTGACCCGTAGCCTGAACAGCTACATCGAACAGGAAGGCCTGGCCAAGAAGAACAAGGTGGCGACCACTGGCGACGACGCCCGTGAAGGCCTGACCGCGATCATCTCGGTGAAGGTGCCGGACCCTAAGTTCAGCTCGCAGACCAAGGACAAGCTGGTCTCCTCGGAGGTGAAAACCGCCGTGGAACAGGAGATGAACAAGTACTTCGCCGACTTCCTGTTGGAAAACCCCAACGAGGCCAAGGCCGTCGTTGGCAAGATGATCGACGCTGCCCGTGCTCGTGAAGCGGCACGTAAAGCCCGTGAAATGACTCGCCGTAAAGGCGCGCTGGATATTGCCGGCCTGCCAGGCAAACTGGCCGACTGCCAGGAAAAGGACCCTGCCCTTTCCGAACTGTACCTGGTGGAGGGTGACTCCGCGGGGGGCTCGGCGAAGCAAGGCCGCAACCGTCGTACCCAGGCAATCCTGCCGTTGAAGGGTAAAATCCTCAACGTCGAGAAAGCGCGCTTCGACAAGATGATCTCGTCCCAGGAAGTGGGCACGCTGATCACTGCACTGGGCTGCGGTATCGGCCGCGAAGAGTACAACATCGACAAGCTGCGTTATCACAACATCATCATCATGACCGATGCTGACGTTGACGGTTCGCACATCCGTACCCTGCTGCTGACCTTCTTCTTCCGTCAGCTGCCGGAGCTGGTCGAGCGCGGCTACATCTACATTGCCCAGCCACCGCTGTACAAGGTGAAGAAAGGCAAGCAGGAGCAGTACATCAAGGACGACGAGGCCATGGAAGAGTACATGACCCAGTCGGCCCTGGAAGATGCCAGCTTGCACCTGGACGAGTCGGCACCAGCGGTTTCCGGTGTGCAGCTGGAAGCACTGGTGAATGAATTCCGTAGTGTCATGAAGACACTCAAGCGTCTGTCGCGCTTGTACCCGGAAGAGCTGACCGAGCACTTCATCTACCTGCCGGAGGTGAGCCTGGAACAGCTGGGTGACCACGCTGTGATGCAAGCCTGGCTGGCCCAGTTCCAGGAACGCCTGAACAATAGCCAGAAGTCCGGCCTGGTTTACAAAGCCAGCCTGCGCGAAGACAAAGAGCGCAACGTATGGTTGCCAGAAGTGGAAGTTACCTCCCACGGCCTGGCTAGCTACGTCACCTTCAACCGTGACTTCTTTGGCAGTAATGACTACCGTACCGTAGTCAACATTGGTGCCAAGCTGTCCAGCTTGTTGGGCGAAGGTGCTTATGTGCAGCGCGGTGAACGCCGCAAGGCAATTGTCGAGTTCAAGGAAGGCCTGGATTGGCTGATGAACGAAACCACCAAGCGCCACACCATCCAGCGATACAAAGGGCTGGGCGAGATGAACCCTGAGCAGCTGTGGGAAACCACCATGGACCCGACCGTCCGCCGTATGCTCAAGGTCACCATCGAGGATGCGATCGCAGCCGACCAGATCTTCAACACCCTGATGGGTGATGCGGTCGAGCCACGTCGTGACTTCATCGAAAGCAACGCGCTGTCGGTATCGAACCTGGACTTCTGATTCGGTGTAGGTTCACAGAAAAGCTGCACGCTTTCACAAATAGATGACCGGCCGGGCCCAGATTCTGGTCCCCACCGGTCAACAACAAGCTCGCACGCGCGGGCTTTTTTTTGCCTCGAATTTCCTCTGCTCCACTGACAGATAGCTTCAAGCAGTCTTCATTGGTTTGATCAGGCTTTCAGCCGGAATGCCAAACATTTCGTGCAATTTCCAAATCATTGGCAGCGTCAATGAACGCTTACGATTTAGCACTTCATAGACCCTGTTTGTCTTACCTATGGCAGGAGCCAGATCGGCAGCGGTTAGGCCGGACTGTTCCATACGAAACTTGATGGCCTCGATCGGGTCTGGCAGCTCCACCGGAAAATGCTTGCTCTCGTAAGCCTCGATCAAGGTGATCATGACTTCAAAAGCGTCTCCCTCGGGTGTGCCAGGTTCTGGCTCATTCTCGAACAGCGGAGAGATCTCCTTGAGTGCTGCCCGGTAGTCGTCGTCGGTGCGGATTGGGCGGATGTTCATTGATAGTCACTCCATCTCCACAGTGTTTGCGTCGATTTTGTCGTACTCTTCGTGCGTTCCGACAAACTTGATGTAGACCGCTCCAAAGCGGTAGGCAACGGCTACCACCAGCCTGTAATCGTTCCCTTTGATATTGAAGACGACGCGTCTGCCTTTCAGGATGCTTGCGTTACGGTACTGGCTCTTGATGGTATCAGGACTCGTCCATGTCGCTTTCCTGGCTTCGTCGACCCATGCGCGTAGTGGTTGTTCAGCGTTTGGGTAGGTTTCCCAAAAGGCTTTCAACTGGCTGATGGCGATGATCTTCATGTTTGGCAGTGTAGTCCCATGGTGGGACTACACGCAAGGGTTGGTAGAATCGCTCCGACAACGATTCAACGTTCCACGTGGAACAGGTATTCAGTAACCGCTGAGGACGTTGACGATCACACCACTGGCAATAGCCACCAGCACATAGTCCCCGTTCACATACAACCAACGGTGATCACGCGGTGGCGCATACAGGTGGCGTGCTTTCCAGTCGGTCACCCAGTACCGGTCGCCACGGTAGTGCGGGTCAACCACATGGCCACGTTGCCACTGTTGATGCGGAACCGGCATGCCCTGTTGTGGGCGGAAGTTCGGGTCGCGGTAGGCGGGACCGCGACCATTATCATGTCGGCCTTGGTACTGTGGCTGCCCATGCGGTGGGTTGCCCTGGTGCGATGGGCCGCCATCATGCCGGTCAGGTGGGCCTGGCTGCGCGAAACTGGCCAAGGGGGCGCTGAGCATGAGCGCGGCGCAGATCACGGTCAGGGTTTTCTTCATTTTGCGGTCCTCTGCTTGTTGACGCCTGGCGGGAGCTGACTGGCTGCCAGGTTCGGTTAACTGATCAGACCACAATCATTCCCGCTTAATGTCAGGACAGAGGTAAAGGTCCGGTAAAGGTCTGAGGAGGCGCGGTGGATGGCACCGGCTTCGCCGGTGTTCGCGGGTGAACCCGCTCCCACAGGATGTGTGTTGCCCTCGGGGATACGCGGGCCCTTGTAGACCGCGTTAACCGAACGCGTCAATTCAGGCCAAGCTCCTTCAACCGGCGATACAGCGTGCGCTCGCTCAGGCCAAGGTGACGGGCCAGTTCACTGCGCGAGCCCTTGAACTGTTCCAGTGCCTGCGCCATCTCACCCAGGTGATTGCGCCGGCCACCAGTCTTGATCGCCCCCGCCGGGCCGATATCCTCCGGCAAATGCTCGGGCCGGATCAGCCCGTCATCGGCAAACAAGCGCGCCCTTTCCAGAATGTTGCGCAGCTCGCGAATGTTGCCCGGGAATGGATGCAGCCCAAGCTGCTGCAAGGCTTCGTCGCTGAGCCTGGGCGTCGGCTTGCCTGCCATGCGCTGCAGCAGGCTCTGGGCGAGCAAGGGCAGGTCTTCTACGCGTTCGCGCAATGCCGGCAGACGGATCGGGAAGCCGCTGATGCGGTAGTACAGGTCTTCGCGGAAGCTGCCGTCCGCGACCATTTGCCTGAGCGGTTTATGGGTTGCCGACACCAGGCGGAAATCCGAATGCACCGTGCGCAGGCTACCCACCGGGCGGAAGCTGCCGGACTCGATCAGGCGCAGCAGCTTCACCTGCATCGCCAGCGGTACCTCGCCAATTTCATCGAGGAACAGGGTGCCGCCATGCGCCGCTTCAGCCAGGCCGATCTTGCGCTGGTTGGCGCCGGTGAAAGCGCCCTTCTCGTAGCCGAACAACTCGCTCTCGAACAACGATTCGGTCAGGCCGGTACAGTCGACCACCACCAACGGGCCGTTGGCCCTGGGGCTGCCCATGTGCACCGCACGGGCGAACAGTTCCTTGCCGGTACCCGACTCACCCTGCAGCAACACCGGGATCTGCGCCGGCGCCGCGCGTTGCAGGCTGGCAAGGGCCGCCTTGAACGCTGGCGCCCGGCCGACCAGGCCTTGTTCCTGAGGCTGCGCCGACGCGAGGGTGATGCTGGTCAGGCGTTCGACAAAGGCCACCACCCTGCCCTGTTCATCCAGGATCGGCCGCAGCTCGACATCCACATGCTCGGGGCCGCGTGGCGTGTGATGAATGTGCAACACCCGCTCCGGAACCTTGCTTTGCCACGCCTTGCGCATCGGGCAATGCTCGCCGGCCTGGTCGCAAGGCACGGCGTAGTGGTGCGAGACCTTGTGGCATTTCTCGCCCAGCGGCGCCTGCTCATGGCGACCGAACTGGCGGCGATAGGCAGCGTTGGCCGCCAGGATGTTGTAGTCGGTATCCAGCACGATGGTTGGCAGGGCATCGTGCTCAAGATAGGAAACCAAAGCTAGGATGAGGGGATGGGCTTCAGGCATGACGGCACCGATTGGATGACCGGCGCAGGGTAACAAGGACTGCCAAACACTGCCATTGGCTGACAGTCGACTGCCACCTGCGCTGCCACTGTCGTCGGCAATTGTCAGCAACGGGCCGGTTTCATTGGCCCAAGCGCAGGAAAATGCCTGGCATGCATCTTGATAAACCTCCTGGCACTGCCTACGCCTGTACAAGGCTGGGCGGATAAATTGGAGAACGCGATGATCATCGGCAACAACCTGCACGTGGACGCTTTTTACGACAAGGCGACCTCGACCATCAGCTACCTGGTCATGGACGGCGAAACGCGCAAGTGTGCGTTGATCGACAGTGTCCTGGACTATGACCCCAAGTCGGGGCGTATCTGCACTGCTTCGGCGGACCAGTTGATTGACCGGGTGAAGGAGTTGGGAGCTGACGTGCAGTGGGTGCTGGAAACCCATGTGCATGCCGACCACCTTTCGGCAGCGGCCTATTTGAAGGAAAAGCTTGGCGGCCATACCGCCATCGGCGCACACATCACCCAGGTACAGAAAGTGTTCGGTGCCCTGTTCAACGCCGAGCCTGGCTTCGCCCGCGATGGCAGCCAGTTCGATGTGTTGTTCGAGGACGAGGAAGGTTTCCGCATTGGCAACCTGTATGCCCGCGCGTTGCACACCCCGGGGCACACGCCTGCGTGCATGAGCTTCATGATCGAGGACGCCGGCGAGACTGCGGTGTTCGTCGGCGACACCTTGTTCATGCCCGACTACGGTACCGCCCGTTGCGACTTCCCTGGGGCCGATGCCCGCACCCTGTACCGCTCGATCCGTCGCCTGCTGGCCTTCCCCGACCAGACCCGGCTGTTCATGTGCCACGACTACCTGCCAGGTGGCCGTGACATGCAGTACGTCACCACCGTGGCCGAGCAGCGCGCCAACAATATTCATATCCACCAGGGCATCGATGAGGACAGCTTCGTCGCCATGCGTGAAGCCCGCGACAAGACCCTCGACATGCCCGTGCTGATCCTGCCTTCGGTGCAGGTGAACATGCGCAGCGGCCAATTCCCCGCGCCGGAAGATAACGGTGTGAGCTACCTGAAGATTCCGCTGAACAAGCTGTGACCGCCCTGCCCCATAACCAGATTTACAGGATTTACCGCCATGCCTGCCTTGTTGTCCCCTGCCAATACCGACCACCACAAAGTGGTCATCGTCGGTGCCGGCGCCGCCGGAATCGCCACCGCTTCCAGCCTGATCAGCCGTGACCCGTCGCTGGATGTGACCTTGATCGACCCCGCCGAAGTGCATTACTACCAGCCCGGCTGGACCATGGTCGGTGCCGGTGTGTTCAAGGCGCCAAGCACTGCCCGCACCATGGCCTCGACCATTCCGCGCGGCGTGCGCTGGATAAAGGCACGTGTGCAGGGGTTCGACCCGCTGGGCCAACTGGTCCTCCTCGAAGGCGGCCGCGCCATCAGTTATGAACAGTTGGTGGTCTGCCCCGGCCTCAAGCTGGATTGGGCGGCCATTGATGGCCTCAGCGAGACCTTGGGCCGCAACGGCGTCACCTCCAACTACCGCTACGACCTGGCGCCCTACACCTGGGAACTGGTACAGAAGCTCAAGCAAGGCCGAGCCCTGTTTTGCCAGCCGCCCATGCCGATCAAGTGCGCAGGCGCGCCGCAGAAGGCGCTGTACCTGTCTTGCGACCACTGGCTGCGGCATGGTCACCTGGGGGCTGTGAAAGCCAGCTTCTTCAATGCCGGCGCAGTGTTGTTCGGAGTGGCGGACTACGTGCCCGCACTGATGAAGTACATCGACAAGTACGCCGTGGACCTCAATTTTTCCCACCGCCTGGTCGCCGTGGACGGCCCGAACAAGCGCGCCACCTTCGTGCGCACCTTGGCCGATGGCAGCAGCGAAACCCGTATCGAGGCCTTCGACATGCTGCACGTGGTACCGCCGCAGGTGGCACCGGACTTCATTCGTGAAAGCCCGTTGGCCGACAGTGGCGGTTGGGTCGATGTCGACCCGCACACCCTGCGCCATCGCCACTTCACCAATGTCCATGCCCTTGGGGACGTGACCAACACCAGCAATGCCAAGACCGCCGCCGCCGCACGCAAGCAGGCTCCGGTCGTGGCCAACAACGTGCTGGTGGCCCTGGGCAGGTTGCCTACCCTGGCCCAGTACGATGGTTATGGCTCGTGCCCGCTCACCGTCGAGCGCGGCAAGATCGTCCTGGCCGAGTTCACCTATGGCGGCAAGCTGGCTCCAAGCTTCCCCAACTGGTTGCTGGATGGCCGCAAGCCGACACGTCTGGCCTGGTTGCTCAAGGCGCAGGTGCTGCCACCCTTGTACTGGAAAGGCATGCTCAAGGGCCGCGAGTGGCTGGCACGGCCACAGCCGTTGGTAGCCGAGGGCCGGCGGTGATCGAACATCAAATACTGGGAGCGGGCCTGGGCGCGATCATCGGTGCCGTGCTGGCGTTGACCGGTGCCGGCGGTGGCATTCTCGCAGTGCCTTTGCTGGTGTTCGGCCTGGGGCTGTCGATGGTCGAGGCGGCACCGGTCGGCCTGCTGGCCGTAGGCATGGCGGCGGCGGTGGGTGCTGTGCTGGGCTTGCGTCAGGGCCTGGTGCGCTACCGGGCGGCGCTGTTCATCGCATTGATCGGTGTGGCAGCGGCGCCGTTCGGGCTGATGCTGGCGCACCGCTTGCCGAACACGCCACTGCAGTTGGTGTTCGCCGGGGTGCTGGTTTATGCCTGCCTGCGCATCTGGCGCAAGGCGGCCAAGGAACTGCGCGGCGAAGCCAATGATGCCCATCGCTACATCGAACCCTGCGTGCTGAACCCGCTGCAGGGCCGTTTGCGCTGGACCCTGCCCTGCGCGCGCGCCTTGGCCTTCACCGGCGCATTGTCCGGGCTGCTGTCCGGCCTGCTGGGCGTGGGCGGTGGCTTTGTCATCATCCCGGCCCTTAACCGCTACACCAACCTGCGCATGGCCAGCATCGTCTCCACCTCGCTGGCGGTGATCGCGCTGGTGTCCACCGGCAGTGTGGTCAGCGCCAGCCTGGCAGGGGTCATGCACTGGCAGGTTGGCGCCCCGTTCGCCGTCGGTGCGGTGCTCGGCCTGCTGCTGGCGCGGCCATTGGCGGCCAGGCTGGCCGGGCCGCGCTTGCAGCAAATGTTTGCCGTGGCCGGTTGGGCTGCCGCCCTACTGCTGGCCGGCAAGGCGCTACTGGGCTAGCAGCTCGCTCTGTTCTGCCGCGCACAGCGCCAGCAGGTAGTCCCACACTACCCGCAGGCGCACCGACTTGTGCAGTTCGCGGCGGGTGCAGATCCAGTAGCTGCGCTGGATGGTTTCGCCAGGCAGCACGCGCACCAGCGTGGGGTCGTGGCGGGCCATGTAGTTGGGCAGTACGGCGATGCCCAACCCGGCGCGGGCGGCGGTTTGCTGGGCGATCACGCTGGTGCTGCGAAACACCACGTTGGGGGCCCGGCAGAAGCTGTTGAGAAACAGCAGTTCCTGGCTGAACAGCAAGTCGTCGACGTAGCCGATCCAGCTGTGCCGGGCCAGGTCCTCGCGGTTGCGCAGCGGGGGCGCGCGATCCAGGTAGTCCTGGCTGGCGTACAGGGCCAGGCGATAGTCGGTGAGCTTGCGGGTGATCAGCAGGTCGGCGTTGGGCCGTTCCAGGTGGATGCTGATCTCTGCCTCGCGGTTGAGGATGCTGACGAAGCGCGGCACTGCCACCAGCTCCACTTCCAGGCCGGGGTAGCGGTCGAACAGCGCATTCATGCGCGGGGTGAAGAACATGATGCCGATGCCTTCGGTCACCCCCAGGCGAATCTTGCCCAGCGGCGTGATGGCCTGGGTGATTTCTTCCTGCGCCAGCAGGGCGACGTTTTCCATGGCTTCGGCGTGCTTGAGCAGGGCCTGGCCCGAGGGGGTCAGTTCATAGCCCTGGGCATGCTGCACGAACAGCGCGGTGCCCAGGCTTTGCTCGATGCTCTCGATGTGCCGGGCCACGGTGCTGTGGGTGGTGTTGAGGCGCTTGGCGGCGGTAAGCAGGCGGCCGCTGCGCTGCAACTCGAGGAAAAACCGCAGATCGTTCCAGTCGAACATGCTTGTCCCTATGCATCCAGACCGCGCGAACCTTTGTAGGAGCGGCCTTGTGTCGCGATGGGGCGCGCAGCGGCCCTGAATTCAGCAAAATCGGTCTACCTGAAGGACCACATGTGCTGACTCAGGGCCGCTGCGCGCCCCATCGCGACACAAGGCCGCTCCTACAGGGCCGCGCCGTTGCCGTGATGATCGCTGTGCTAAAACGCACAGCGGCTGCGCGAAATCTCGTGTTTCCTCCACGAAATTACTCACTAAGATGGATCGGGACAAGAATAATAATCAGGCCCGAGGTTGCACATGCCATCAGCCGATTCTGTCTTCGACTACGTGGTCGTAGGGGCCGGTCCCGCCGGTTGCCTATTGGCCAATCGTCTGTCCGCCGACCCTTCCTGCCGAGTGCTGCTGCTGGAAGCGGGTGGGCGCGACAACTATCCCTGGATCCATATCCCCGTCGGTTATCTCTATTGCATCGGCAACCCGCGCACCGACTGGTGCTTCAAGACCGAGGCGCAGCCCGGCCTGGGCGGTCGTGCGCTGGGCTATCCACGCGGCAAGGTGCTGGGTGGCTGCTCCTCGATCAACGGCATGATCTACATGCGCGGCCAGGCCGCCGACTACGACCGTTGGGCCGAGCAAGGCAACGACGGCTGGGCCTGGAAGGACGTACTGCCGCTGTTCAAGGCCAGCGAAAGCCACTTTGCCGGCGCCAGCGAGCACCACGGTGGTGATGGCGAATGGCGGGTCGAGCGCCAGCGCTACAGCTGGCCGATCCTCGATGCTTTCCGTGATGCCGCCGAGCAAAGCGGGATCGGCAAGGTCGATGACTTCAATACCGGCGACAACCAGGGCTGTGGATATTTCCAGGTCAACCAGCGCAGCGGTGTGCGCTGGAACGCTTCCAAGGCTTTCCTGCGGCCGATCAAGGACCGCCCCAACCTCACGGTGCTGACCGGCGTTCAGGTTGACCAGGTGCTGCTCAACAACACCCGTGCACGGGCGGTAAAGGCGTTCTGGCAGGGTGCCTGGCACGAGTTTGCGGCGCGTCGCGAGATCATCCTCTGTGCGGGTGCTGTGGGCTCTCCCGGTATCCTGCAGCGCTCCGGCATCGGCCCGCGGCAGTTACTGGAAAGCCTGGGCATTGGCGTGCGTCACGACATGCCCGGTGTTGGCGGCAATCTGCAGGATCACCTGCAACTGCGCCTGATCTACCAGATCCGCAATACCCGTACCCTGAACCAGATGGCCAACAGCCTGTGGGGCAAGATGGGCATGGGCCTGCGCTACCTCTATGACCGCAGTGGCCCGCTGGCCATGGCGCCGAGCCAACTGGGCGCGTTCGTGCGTTCGAGCCCGGAGCAGGCCACCGCCAACCTGCAGTACCACGTGCAGCCGCTGTCACTTGAGCGCTTCGGCGAGCCACTGCACAGGTTCCCGGCCTTTACCGCCTCGGTGTGCAACCTGCGCCCGGCCAGCCGCGGGCGTATCGATATCCGCAGCAGCGACATGAACAGCACACCGCTGATCGACCCCAACTACCTCAGCGACCCCCAGGACCTGCGCGTCGCCGCCGATTCCATTCGCCTTACCCGGCGTATCGTCCAGGCCCCTGCCCTCGCTGCGTTCGACCCAAAGGAATACCTGCCGGGCCCAGCCCTGCAAACCGAAGAAGAGCTGTTCGAAGCCGCCGGCAAGATAGGTACCACCATCTTCCACCCGGTAGGCACCTGCCGCATGGGCAATGGCGAACTGGACGTTGTGGATAACCAGTTGCGCGTACACGGCATCCCTGGCCTGCGCGTGGCGGACGCCTCGATCATGCCGCAGATCACCTCCGGCAATACTTGTTCACCCACCCTGATGATCGCCGAGAAGGCGGCTCAACTGATCCTCAAAGGAGCTGCTACCCAGACCTATCTGAACGAAGACGCAATACCGACGCCCTGACCCCGGGTGCGTGCAGTACCGGCAGCTGGCGGTCAGAAGCTGCCGACAGTGGAACAACAAGAATAATCACTGTGGCCTGCGGGCCGAGGACAGCAACGATGTCGGATTACATCCAAGAGCAGGGTGCGGCGGCCAGCAGCTCCAGCCGTCGTGAAGAACGCAAGATCATTTTCGCGTCATCCCTCGGGACAGTTTTCGAGTGGTATGACTTTTTTCTCTATGGTGCGCTGGCAGCGGTCATCAGCAAGCAGTTCTTCGCTGGCGTGAACGACACCACCGCCTTCATCTTCGCCCTCATGGCCTTTGCCGCCGGCTTCCTGGTGCGGCCGTTCGGTGCGCTGGTGTTCGGCCGGCTGGGCGACATGATCGGGCGCAAGTACACCTTCCTGGTCACCATCGTGCTGATGGGCCTGTCCACCTTCGCGGTGGGGTTGTTGCCCACCTACGCCAGCATCGGCATCGCGGCACCGATCATCCTGGTGGTCCTGCGCATGCTGCAGGGGCTGGCGCTGGGTGGTGAATACGGCGGTGCGGCCACCTATGTGGCCGAGCATGCTCCGCCCGGCAAGCGCGGTTTCCACACGGGTTTCATCCAGTCCACCGCCACCCTTGGCCTGTTGTTGTCGCTGGTGGTGGTGCTGGGCAGCCGCTATATCAGTGGCGACCAGTTCGAAACCTGGGGTTGGCGCCTGCCGTTCCTGCTGTCGATCGTGCTGCTGGCGATTTCCACCTGGATCCGCATGAGCATGCACGAGTCGCCGGCTTTCGTGAAAATGAAGGCCCAGGGCAAGGTCAGCAAGTCGCCGATCCGTGAGTCGTTCACCTCCTGGCCGAACCTGAAAGTGGTGCTCACCGCCCTGTTCAGCATCAACGCCGGGCAGGCCGTGACCTTCTACACGGCGCAGTTCTACGTGCTGTTCTTCATGACCCAGATGCTGAAGATGGACCCGGCCCAGGCCAACACCCTGCTGATCATCAGCGTGGTCATTGGTGCGCCGTTCTTCGTGTTCTTCGGCTGGTTGTCCGACCGTATTGGCCGCAAGCCGATCCTGATGCTCGGCCTGCTCCTGGCCACGGTGCTGTACTTCCCGCTGTTCAAGGCGCTGAGCCACTACGCCAACCCACAGATCGACGCGGCCAGCCGCCAGGCGCCGATCGTTGTCACTGCCGACCCGCAAGGCTGCACCTTCCAGTTCGACCCGGTGGGCAAGGCGCGTTTCGACAGCCCTTGCGACAAGGTCAAGACCTTCCTGGTCAAGCAAGGCCTACCGTACAGCTCTGTGGATGTGGCCGGCAGCGATGTGGTGGTCAACATCGGTGACAAGACCATCAACGGCTTCGACGAAGCAGCCATGCGTGCGGCGGTGGAACAGGCCGGCTACCCGACCAAGGCCGACCCTGGGCAGGTCAACCAGGTGATGGTGGTGGTGCTGATCGTGGCGATGATCCTGATCGCGACCATGACCTATGGCCCGCTGGCGGCGGTGATGGTCGAGCTGTTCCCGACCCGCATCCGCTACACCTCGATGTCGCTGCCCTACCACATTGGCAACGGCTGGTTTGGTGGCTTCCTGCCAACGGTGTCGTTCGCGCTGGTGGTGTATACCGGGGATATCTTCTACGGGCTGTGGTACCCGGTGCTGGTGACCGGGGTCAGCCTGGTGGTGGGGATCTTCTGCCTGAAAGAAACCAAGGACGTGGATATCGACAAGATCTGACAGCTCAAGGCCTGCACCAAATGCTCAGGCGCTGACGCGCTTGCTGTGGGAGCGGCCTTGTGTCGCGATTGGGCTGCGCAGCGGCCCCAGGATTTCAGCTGTGATGCATGAATTGCTGGGGCCGCCTTGCGGCCCTTTCGCGACGCAAGGCCGCTCCCACAGTCTTCTCCCACAGATGGTGCAATCCTGCTACCGAGCCCATAAAAAAACCGG
Source organism: Pseudomonas sp. UYEF17 (assembly GCF_040546125.1). Classification (NCBI taxonomy): domain Bacteria; kingdom Pseudomonadati; phylum Pseudomonadota; class Gammaproteobacteria; order Pseudomonadales; family Pseudomonadaceae; genus Pseudomonas; species Pseudomonas sp. UYEF17. The sequence goes on along the minus strand of NZ_JBEPNE010000013.1, from coordinate 73,412 downwards.
CTGTAAAAGCCGGTTTTCTTATGTCCCGAAAAAACTTATGCACGATTTTCAGAAAAATGTCATACACAGAAATAAACAGCTAATTCAAACACTTAGCGATCACTTCAAGCTTTTAATCCAAAAACAGTTCACAAGTTATCCACAGATGGTCAGGCCATCTGTTCCTGGGGTTTTTCCTCTGCTGGCGGCAGCGAACCCATGGCCCGCTGGGTCGCTTCGTTCCACGCCGCGGCGCGGTCGTTGAGCTCGGCGATGGCCCGTGGCCCGGTGCCGTTGGCGTACATCGGTTCGCCAATCACCACCTCGATGGTGCCAGCGCGCTTGCCCCAACCGGTCTTCGGCCAGAACTTGCCGGCGTTATGGGCAATCGGCAGCACCGGCAGCCCGGCATTCACCGCCAGCGCGGTACCACCACGGGAGAACTTGCCCATGGTGCCGAATGGCACGCGAGTGCCTTCCGGGAAGATCAGCACCCAGGTCTTCTGCTTGAGCAGCTCGTCACCCTTGCTGGCTACCTGGCGCAGGGCTTCCTTGGGGTTATCGCGGTTGATCGCGATCGGCCGCAGCATGGCCATTGCCCAACCGAAGAACGGCACGTACAGCAACTCGCGCTTGAGCACCTGGCTCAGTGGCGAGAAATACTGGGAAAGGAAGAAGGTTTCCCAGGTGCTCTGGTGGTTGGACAGGATCACGCAAGGCTCATCAGGCACGTTCTCGGCGCCAGTGATCTTGTAGTCGATACCCAGGATGGTGCGCACCAGGAACAACGCGCAACGGCACCAGTACACGTTGATGAACTTGTAGCGCTTGGGGAACGACAGGAACGGCGCGACGAAGAAGCTCAGCGAGCACCACAGCAGCGAACTGGTGCCCAGCAGCAGGTAAAAAAGAAAGATTCTGATCGCCTGCAGGATCGACATAGTGGCTTGTACCATTGCGGGGCATGCCCGCCTGAGAAAAATGCGCCCGAAGGCGCACTGTTTAAATTAGTTCTCTGGCGATAGCTGCCAGATCGTCGAAAATCAGTGTAGTTTCCGGGACGCCTTTTTCCAGGGTCCGCTCGCCCTTGCCGGTTTTCACCAGCACAGGTTGTGCACCGACGGCCAGGGCGGCCTCCAGGTCACCTTTGCTGTCGCCAACGAACCAGACGCCTTCCAGGCCGACCTGGTAATGCTCGGCGATCGCCCGCAGCATGCCAGGCTTGGGCTTGCGGCAATCGCAGCCTTCGTCCGGCCCGTGCGGGCAATACACGATGTGACCCACCTCGCCACCCTGCTCGGCCACCAGCGCGCGCAGGCGCGCGTGCATGGCCTCGAGGGTTGCCAGCGCATAGTAGCCACGGGCAATGCCGGACTGGTTGGTGGCCACCGCCACCGTCCAGCCCGCCTTGCTCAACTGCGCGATCGCTTCGACCGAGCCAGGAATCGGCACCCACTCGTCCAGCGTCTTGATATAGGCGTCGGAGTCGTAGTTGATGACTCCGTCACGGTCGAGAATCAGCAGTTTCAAGGCTTACCCCAGCAGCGAAATGTCGGCCACGCCCAGGAACAGGCCGCGCAGGCGGCTGAGCAGGGCATAACGGTTGGCGCGTACCTTGGCATCCTCGGCGTTGACCATCACCGCCTCGAAGAAGGCGTCGACTGGGTCACGCAGGGCCGCCAGGCGGGCCAGCGATTCGCTGTACTGGCGTGCAGCAGCCATCGGTTGCACGGCCTGGTCGGCCTGCTGGATGGCCGAGTACAGGGAGAACTCGTTGGCGTTGTCGAAGTACTTCGGCTCGACGTGATCGGCGATGGCGCCTTCGGCCTTGCTCAGCAGGTTCGACACGCGCTTGTTCACCGCGGCCAGGGCCTCGGCTTCCGGCAGCTTGCGGAAGGCTTGTACAGCCTGTACGCGCTGGTCGAAGTCCAGGGCAGAACCTGGCTGCAGGGCACGTACCGACAGGTAGGTGGCCACGTCGATGCCTTCGTCTTCGTAACGCGCACGCAGGCGGTCGAAGATGAACTCCAGCACCTGTTCGGCCAGGCCGGCGGCCTTGACCTTGGTGCCGAACTGCTTGACCGCGAACTCGACCGCACCGGTCAGGTCCAGGTCCAGCTGCTTCTCGATCAGGATACGCAGCACGCCCAGGGCGGCACGGCGCAGGGCGTACGGGTCCTTGCTGCCGGTAGGCAGCATGCCGATGCCGAAGATGCCGACCAGGGTATCGAGCTTGTCGGCGATGGCCACGGCAGCACCGGTGAGGGTCTGCGGCAGCTCGGCGCCAGCACCGCGCGGCATGTACTGCTCGTTCAGGGCCAGGGCCACATCTTCCGGCTCACCGTCGTTGAGCGCGTAGTAGTAACCGGCAACACCCTGCATTTCAGGGAACTCGCCGACCATCTCGGTGGCCAGGTCGCACTTCGACAGCAGGCCGGCACGGCCGGCGCGCTGGGCGTCGCCGCCGATCAGCGGGGCGATGAAGGCGGCCAGCCTGGAAACGCGCTCGGCCTTGTCGTACACGGTACCCAGCTGAGCCTGGAACACCACGTTCTTCAGGCGCTCGTTGAAGGTTTCCAGCGGCTGCTTCTTGTCCTGCTTGAAGAAGAACTCGGCATCGGTCAGGCGTGGGCGCACGACCTTCTCGTTGCCTTGCACGATCTGCTTCGGGTCGCGGCTTTCGACGTTGGCCACGGTGATGAAGCGCGGCAGCAGCTTGCCTTCGCTGTCCAGCAGGCAGAAGTACTTCTGGTTGTCCTGCATGGTGGTGATCAGGGCTTCCTGTGGCACTTCGAGGAAACGCTCCTCGAACGAGCACACCAGCGGCACCGGCCACTCGACCAGGGCGGTCACTTCGTCCAGCAGTGCCGGCGGCACGATGGCGCTGCCTTCCTGCTGCATGGCCAGTTCGGCGGTACGCTTGCTGATCAGCTCGCGGCGCTCGGCGAAGTCGGCCAGCACGTAGGCTTTGCGCAGGTCTTCGACGTAGTTGGCCGGGGTGGTGATGACCACGTTTTCCGGGTGGTGGAAGCGGTGGCCACGGGATTCACGGCCGGCCTTCTGCGACAGGATGGTGCAGTCGACCACCTGGTCGCCCAGCAGCATCACCAGCCATTGGGTCGGGCGCACGAACTCTTCACGGCTGGCCGCCCAGCGCATGCGCTTGGGGATCGGCAGGTCGTTGAGCGAGTCTTCGACGATGGTCGGCAGCAGGCCAGCGGTGGCCTTGCCCGGGATGTGCTGGGAGAAACGCAGCTTGGCGCCGGTCTGGTCGATTTCCGACAGATCCACACCGCATTTCTTGGCAAAGCCCAAGGCAGCCTGGGTCGGCTCGCCGTCTTTGAAAGCAGCCTGCAGGGGCGGGCCGTCGATATTGATGCTGCGGTCAGGCTGTTGCACATCCAGCTGGCGGATCAGCACGGCCAGGCGACGCGGCGCGGCGTAAACCTGCTTGCCGGTGTAGTTCAGGCCAGCGGCCTGCAGGCCTTTCTCGATACCAGCCAGGAAGGCTTCGCCGAGGCTGGCGAGGGCCTTCGGTGGCAGCTCTTCGGTGCCCAGTTCTACCAGGAAATCTTGAGCACTCATTGTGCAGCCTCCAGCTTAGCCAACACTTCGTCACGCAGTTCAGGGGTGGCCATCGGGAAGCCCAGGCGTGCGCGGGCTTGCAGATAGCTTTGCGCCACGTCCCGGGCCAGGGTACGTACACGCAGGATGTAGCGCTGGCGCTCGGTTACCGAGATGGCACGGCGGGCGTCCAGCAAGTTGAAGGTGTGCGAGGCCTTCAGCACCATTTCATAGGTCGGCAGCGGCAGATCCAGCTTGATCAGGCGGTTGGCTTCGCTTTCGTAGAAGTCGAACAGCTCGAACAGCTTCTCGACGTTGGCGTGCTCGAAGTTGTAGGTCGACTGCTCCACCTCGTTCTGGTGGAACACGTCGCCGTAGGTGACCTTGCCGAACGGGCCGTCGGCCCACACCAGGTCGTACACCGAGTCGACGCCCTGGATGTACATGGCCAGGCGCTCCAGGCCGTAGGTGATTTCACCGGTGACCGGGTAGCACTCGATACCGCCTACCTGCTGGAAGTAGGTGAACTGGGTGACTTCCATGCCGTTGAGCCAGATTTCCCAGCCCAGGCCCCAGGCGCCGAGGGTCGGCGATTCCCAGTTGTCTTCGACGAAGCGAATGTCGTGGACCAGCGGGTCCAGGCCGATGGCTTTCAGCGAGCCGAGGTACAGCTCCTGGAAGTTGGCCGGGTTGGGCTTCAGTACCACCTGGAACTGGTAGTAGTGCTGCAGGCGGTTGGGGTTTTCGCCATACCGCCCGTCGGCAGGGCGACGGCTAGGCTGCACATAGGCGGCGTTCCAGGTTTCTGGACCCACGGCGCGCAGGAATGTAGCGGTGTGGAAAGTGCCGGCGCCTACTTCCATATCGTAGGGCTGAAGCACCACACAACCTTGCTCGGCCCAGTAGTTCTGCAGGGCGAGGATCAGGTCTTGGAAGGTACGCACGGCTGGCGTAGGCTGGCTCACGAAATTCACCTGTATCTGGGGATGCGGATGTAAAGAGCGGGAGTATAACCTGATTCGCCTCGCCCTCTACTCATTGGAGCCTTATGCCACGCTGCTTTTGGTGTACCGACGATCCGTTGTACCAGGCCTACCACGACCAGGAATGGGGAACGCCCCAGCGTGACCCGGCGTTGCTGTTCGAGATGCTTTTGCTCGAAGGGTTCCAGGCGGGGCTTTCGTGGATCACCGTATTGCGTAAACGCGAGCGTTATCGCGAGGTGATGCACGGCTTCGATCCGGTGAAACTCGCCGTCATGAGCGACGAACGCATCGAGGAGCTGATGCAGGATGCCGGCATCATCCGCAACCGCCTCAAGCTCAAGGCTGCCAGGCGCAATGCCCAGGCCTGGCTGGCTGTGGACAACCCCGCCGACTGGCTCTGGTCATTCGTTGGTGGTGCGCCGAAGATCAACCACTTCACAGGCCGCAGCGAGGTGCCAGCGGTTACCGATGAAGCCAAGGCGATGAGCAAAGCCCTGCAGAAAGCCGGCTTCACGTTCGTTGGCCCGACCATCTGCTATGCCTTCATGCAGGCCACCGGCATGGTCATGGACCACACCACCGATTGCGATCGCTACGCCGCCTTGTTGCGCTGAGGGGTTACAATGCGCGCCTTGCTGAAATAAGGAATTCGCCTGTGGAAAAGTTCAAGGGCGCCCTGATGGTCGGGGTGCTGCGTCTGTTTGCCAAGCTGCCCTGGGGTGCTGTGCAGCGCGTCGGCGCCGGTATCGGCTGGCTGATGTGGAAGATCCCCAACGGCTCGCGCAATGTCGTGCGCATCAACCTGGCCAAGTGCTTCCCGGAGATGGACCCGGCCGAGCGCGAGCAGCTGGTTGGCCGCGCGTTGAAGGATATCGGTAAATCCTTCGTCGAAAGTGCCTGTGCCTGGATCTGGCCGCCGCAGCGCTCGCTGGAGCTGGTCAAGGAAGTGCACGGCCTGGAAGTGCTGGAGCAGGCCCTGGCCTCGGGCAAGGGCGTGGTCGGCATCACCAGCCACCTGGGCAACTGGGAAGTGCTGAACCACTTCTACTGCAACCAGTGCAAACCGATCATCTTCTACCGCCCGCCGAAGCTGAAGGCGGTGGATGACCTGCTGCGCGAGCAGCGGGTGCAGATGGGCAACCGCGTGGCGCCTTCGACCAAGGAAGGCATCCTCAGCGTGATCAAGGAAGTGCGCCGTGGTGGCCAGGTAGGTATTCCTGCCGACCCGGAGCCGGCAGAGTCGGCGGGGGTGTTCGTGCCGTTCCTGGGTACCCAGGCGCTGACCAGCAAGTTCGTGCCGAACATGCTGGCCGGGGGCAAGGCGGTGGGGGTGTTCCTGCATGCCCTGCGGCTGCCGGATGGCTCGGGCTTCAAGGTGTTCCTGGAGGCGGCGCCGGAAGAGATGTACAGCACCGACGTGACCGTGTCGGCAGCGGCGATGAGCAAGGTGGTCGAGCGCTATGTGCGCGAGTACCCGAGCCAGTACATGTGGAGCATGAAGCGCTTCAAGAAGCGCCCGGCTGGCGAGCCGCGCTGGTACTGATATTTCTGGGGGCGCTTCGCGCCCCTTTCGCGACACAAGGCCGCTCCTACAAGGGATCGCGGTCTCCTGTAGGAGCGGCCTTGTGTCGCGATGGGCTGCAAAGCAGCCCCGGCGATTTCAGACCTTGTTCAGTTTCTTCAGAAACACGGTCATCTCTTTCTCGGCCTGCTTGTCCCCATGGGCCTGCGCCGCCACGATCCCCTCCTCCCAGGCCTTGCGCGCCGCCGCCAGGTCGCCCTGCAGCTGATGCGCCTTGCCCAGCAGCTTCCACGCCGCCGAGTACTTCGGGTCCTGTTCCACGCACCGTGCCAGATGCACTGCCGCTTCAGCACCATTGCCTTCGTCCAGCCAGGCCTTGCCCAAGCCAAACCTCAGCAGCGGGTTATCCACACCCTTGGCCAGCATCTTCTCCAGCGATTCGCGCATGCCCTGTGCTCCTAGAAGAAACTCAAGCCGACGTGGAACAGCTTCTCCACATCCCGAATATGCTTTTTATCCACAACGAACAGGATCACATGGTCGCCCGATTCGATCATGGTGTCGTCGTGGGCAATCATCACCTCTTCGTCACGAATGATCGCGCCGATGGTAGTGCCCGGCGGCAGGGCGATGTCTTCGATCGCCTTGCCGACCACCTTGCTCGACTTCGAATCCCCGTGCGCCACCGCTTCGATAGCTTCGGCAGCGCCACGGCGCAGCGAGTGCACGCTGACGATGTCGCCCCGGCGCACGTGCGCCAGCAGGGTGCCGATGGTGGCCAGCTGCGGGCTGATGGCGATGTCGATGTCGCCACCCTGCACCAGGTCGACATAGGCCGGGTTGTTGATGATGGTCATCACCTTGCGCGCACCCAGGCGCTTGGCCAGCAGCGACGACATGATGTTGGCCTCGTCGTCGTTGGTCAGGGCCAGGAAGATGTCGGCGTCGGCGATGTTCTCCTCCAGCATCAGGTCCTTGTCCGAGGCGCTGCCCTGCAGCACCACGGTGCTTTCCAGGGTGTCGGAGAGGTGTCGGCAACGGGCCGGGCTCATCTCGATGATCTTCACCTGGTAGCGGCTTTCGATGGCCTCGGCCAGGCGTTCGCCGATCTGCCCGCCACCGGCGATGACCACACGCTTGTTGGTTTCGTCGATACGGCGCAGCTCACCCATCACCGCGCGGATGTCCTTCTTCGCGGCGATGAAGAACACTTCGTCGTCGGCTTCGATCACCGTGTCGCCCCGCGGGGTGATCGGGCGGTCGCGGCGGAAGATGGCCGCCACGCGGGTGTCGACGTTGGGCATGTGCGCGCGGATCTGGCGCAGTTGCTGGCCTACCAGCGGGCCACCGTAGTACGCCTTCACTGCCACCAGCTGGGCCTTGCCTTCGGCGAAGTCGATCACCTGCAGCGAGCCCGGGTGCTCGATCAGGCGCTTGATGTAGTTGGTCACCACCTGCTCGGGGCTGATCAGCACGTCGACCGGGATATGGTCGTTGTCGAACAGCTCTTCGCGGGTCAGGTAGGCCGACTCGCGCACCCGGGCGATCTTGGTCGGGGTGTGGAACAGCGAATAGGCCACCTGGCAGGCGACCATGTTGGTTTCGTCGCTGTTGGTTACCGCCACCAGCATGTCGGCGTCGTCGGCACCGGCCTGGCGCAGCACCGTAGGCAGCGAGCCGCGGCCTTGCACGGTGCGGATGTCCAGGCGGTCGCCCAGGTCGCGCAGGCGGTCGCCGTCAGTGTCGACCACGGTGATGTCGTTGGCTTCGCTGGCCAGGTGCTCCGCCAGCGTACCGCCTACCTGCCCTGCGCCGAGGATGATGATCTTCATCCGCTACTCCCTACCTTTTGTTCTTACCCGCGCGAGGCGGCGATCTTGATCAGCTTGGCATAGTAGAAACCGTCGTGGCCGCCTTCCTGGGCCAGCAACTGGCGGCCGTGAGGCTGGCGCAGGCCGGCTTCGGTGGCCAGGTCCAGCTCACGGGCGCCCGGGGTGCGGGCGAGGAAGGCATCGATCACTTCGGTGTTCTCGGTCGGCAGGCTGGAGCAGGTGGCGTACAGCAGCATGCCGCCCACTTCCAGGGTCGGCCACAGGGCATCGAGCAGCTCGCCTTGCAGCGTGGCCAGGGCCGGGATGTCGTCGGCCTGACGGGTCAGCTTGATGTCCGGATGACGGCGGATCACGCCGGTGGCCGAGCATGGTGCGTCGAGCAGGATGCGCTGGAATGGCTTGCCGTCCCACCAGCTGGCGGTGTCGCGGGCATCGCAGGCGATCAGCTCGGCGTCCAGTTGCAGGCGGTCGAGGTTCTCGCGCACGCGGGTCAGGCGCTTGGCTTCGAGGTCGATGGCCACCACGTGGGCCAGGCCGGCTTCGGCTTCCAGCAGGTGGCAGGTCTTGCCGCCCGGTGCACAGCAGGCGTCGAGCACGCGTTGGCCGGGGGCCAGTTCCAGCAGGTCGGCGGACAGCTGCGCGGCTTCGTCCTGAACGCTCACCCAGCCTTCGGCAAAGCCTGGCAGGCCGCGCACGTCGCAGGCTTCGGCCAGCACGATACCGTCACGGCTGTACTGGCAGGCGCTGGCGCCAACACCTGCCTCGGCCAGCAGTGCCAGGTAGGCATCGCGGCTGTGGTGGCGGCGGTTGACCCGCAGGATCATCGGCGGGTGGGCGTTATTGGCGGCGCAGATGGCCTCCCACTGCTCCGGCCAGAAGGCCTTGAGCGACTTCTGCAGCCAGCGCGGGTGGGCAGTGCGTACCACCGGGTCGCGCTCCATGCCGGCCAGCAATTCTTCGCCTTCGCGTTGGGCGCGGCGCAGCACGGCATTGAGCAGGCCCTTGGCCCACGGCTTCTTCAGCTTGTCGGCACAGCCGACAGTCTCGCCAATGGCCGCGTGGGCCGGGATACGGCTATAGAACAGCTGGTACAGGCCGACCAGCAGCAGCGCCTGCACATCGGCATCGGCGGCCTTGAACGGCTTCTGCAGCAGCTGCGCGGCCAGCAGGTCGAGGCGTGGCTGCCAGCGCGCGGTGCCGAACGCCAGGTCCTGGGTCAGGCCGCGGTCGCGTTCATCGACTTTGTCCAGTTGCGCCGGCAGCGAGCTGTTCAGCGAGGCCTTGCCACTGAGCACAGCGGCAAGGGCACGGGCGGCGGCGAGGCGTGGGTTCATTGGCCCAGCACCTTGCCGCTGGCGAATTTCTCGCGACGGCTGTTGAACAGGTCGCTGAAGTTCAGCGGCTTGCCGCCGGGCAGTTGCAGACGGGTCAGGCTCAGCGCCTGGTCACCGCAGGCGACCACCAGGCCGTCCTTGCTGGCGGAGAGGATCTCGCCGGGGGTGCCTGTCGCTGTGGACAAGTTGGCGGCCAGCACTTTCACGCTTTCGCCATCGAGGGTGCTGTGGCAAACCGGCCACGGGTTGAAGGCACGGATCAGGCGTTCCAGCTCGACGGCCGGGCGGCTCCAGTCGATGCGTGCTTCGTCCTTGTTCAGCTTGTGCGCGTAGGTGGCCAGGGCATCGTCCTGCACTTCGCCTTGCAGCGAACCGTCGGCCAGGCCGGCAATGGCCTGGACGACTGCGGGCGGGCCCATCTCGGCCAAGCGGTCGTGCAGGCTGCCACCGGTGTCTTCGGCGCTGATCGGGGTGACCACCTTGAGCAGCATCGGGCCGGTGTCCAGGCCCGCTTCCATACGCATCACGGTCACACCGCTCTCGGCGTCGCCGGCTTCCACGGCGCGCTGGATCGGTGCGGCACCGCGCCAGCGTGGCAGCAGGGAGGCATGGCTGTTGATGCAGCCCAGGCGCGGGATATCCAGCACCACCTGCGGCAGGATCAGGCCATAGGCGACCACCACCATCAGGTCCGGCTTCAGCGCGGCCAGTTCGGCCTGGGCTTCGGCGTTGCGCAGGGTCGGCGGCTGGAACACCGGGATGTCATGGGCCACAGCCAGTTGCTTGACCGCGCTCGGCATCAGCTTCTGGCCGCGGCCGGCCGGGCGGTCGGGCTGGGTGTAGACGGCCACGATCTCGTAGGGGCTGTCGAGCAAGGCCTTGAGGTGTTCGGCGGCAAACTCTGGAGTGCCTGCAAAGACGATGCGCATGGAGTTCTCGCTTCAAAAAAGAAAAAGGCTTGCCGGAGCAAGCCTTCTGGAAGGTGGGGATCAGGCTTGCTGGCGGTGCTGCTTTTCCAGCTTCTTCTTGATCCGGTCGCGCTTGAGCTGCGACAGGTAGTCGACGAACAGCTTGCCGTTGAGGTGATCGAATTCGTGCTGCACGCACACCGCCAGCAGGCCTTCGCACTCCAGCTCGTATGGCTTGCCGTCACGGTCCTGGGCCTTGACCCGCACACGCAGCGGGCGGTCGACGTTCTCGTAGAAGCCAGGTACCGACAGGCAGCCTTCCTGGTACTGGCCCATGTCATGGGTCAGCTCTTCGACCGTGGGGTTGATGAAGACGCGCGGCTCGCTGCGGTCTTCACTGAGGTCCATGACCACGACCTGCTGGTGCACGTTGACCTGGGTGGCGGCCAGGCCGATGCCAGGGGCTTCGTACATGGTTTCAAACATGTCGTCGATCAGCTGACGCAGGGCGTCGTCGAACACCGTCACCGGCTTGGCGATGGTGCGCAGGCGCGGGTCCGGGAATTCGAGAATGTTCAAGATGGCCATAAGGTCAGGCAGTCACTGTGCGTTCGGTTGAAAACTGAGCACACATAATAAAGGGAAACGGGGATTTCAGCACCTGGCAAAGCTCGGCTAGGGTTTTCAAGGGCCGCTTATAGCCCATTCGATGGACAGGTTGTCAAAGCGTTATCAACAAAGTTATCCACAGTTTGTGCCACGTCGATGGCCCCAATTCGATCAAGGATGATCCCCATGCAGACTTACCATTCGTCGCCTCTTCCGCCTGCCGAACTGGAGGCGCGATTACGCCTGCACCAGCTGCCGGAAACGGGATTGCGTCGTTTTAACACCTTGCTGGAGGCCTTTGGCAGTGCCTCTTCGGCACTGTGCGCACCGGCCGGCGCGTGGCGCGCATTGGGCATACCACAGGCCACCATCGATGCCCGGCGCAGTGCCGAAGTACGTGAAGGTGCACTGGCCGCAATGGCCTGGCTAGAGCGCCCGGGCCAGCATTTACTGATGTGGGACGGCCCTGGCTACCCGCCACTATTGGCGGAAATCGACGATGCCCCTCCGCTGCTTTTCGTCGCTGGCAACCCGGCCTTGCTCGAGCGCCCACAGCTGGCAATTGTGGGCAGCAGGCGTGCTTCACCTCCAGCGCTCGACACTGCTGCGGCATTTTCCCGCTACCTGGCGCAGGCCGGTTTCACCATTACCAGCGGCTTGGCCGTGGGCATCGACGGTGCCGCTCATCGGGCCGCATTGCAGGCTGGTGGGGGCACGATTGGCGTGCTCGGTACGGGGTTGCAAAAACTTTATCCACAGCGCCACAAGTCGCTTGCGCAAGCGATGATCGACAACGGTAGCGCGCTGGTTTCCGAGTACCCGCTGGATGCCGGGCCGCTGCCTGGCAACTTCCCGCGGCGCAATCGCATCATCAGTGGCCTGTCGCTGGGCGTGCTGGTGGTCGAGGCCAGCCTGGCCAGTGGTTCGCTGATCACGGCACGCCTGGCTGCCGAGCAAGGCCGCGAGGTGTATGCCATACCGGGCTCCATTCACCACCCCGGGGCCAAGGGCTGCCACCAGTTGATCCGTGACGGCGCGCTGCTGGTGGAGAGCGTGGAGCAGATATTGGAAAGCCTGCAGGGCTGGCAGAACCTGCCGCCTGCGGTTGTGGATAAATTCGACCATCCCCTGCTCGCCTTGCTGCATGCTGCGCCACAAACCAGCGAAAGCCTGGCCCACTGCAGCGAGCTGCCGTTGGCCGACGTGCTGGCGCAGCTGACCGAACTGGAGCTGGAGGGCCGGGTGAGCAATGAAGCCGGGCGTTGGTTTGCCCGCGCGGGCTAAGTACACTGCTCACAAGCAAGGTATATAGGCGGAGTAACAGAAATGGTGAGCAGTTTTCGTGTGCAACAAGCCGCACGTGAGATCCGGGCGGGCGCAGTGATCGCCTATCCGACGGAAGCGGTCTGGGGCCTGGGCTGCGACCCGTGGAACGAGGATGCGGTGTATCGCCTGCTGGCGCTGAAGTCGCGGCCTGTGGATAAAGGCCTGATCCTGGTTGCAGACAACATCCGCCAGTTCGACTTCTTGTTCGAGGATTTCCCCGAAGACTGGATCGACCGCATGGGCAGCACCTGGCCGGGGCCGAACACCTGGCTGGTGCCGCACCAGAACCTGTTGCCCGAGTGGGTGACCGGGGAGCATGACACCGTGGCGCTGCGGGTCAGCGACCACCCGTTGGTGCGCGAGCTGTGTGCGTTGGTGGGGCCGTTGATTTCCACTTCGTGCAACCCGGGCGGGCGCCCGGCGGCGAAGACCCGGTTGCGGGTGGAGCAGTACTTCCATGGGCAGCTGGATCTGGTGCTGGGTGGGGCCTTGGGTGGAAGGAAGAACCCGAGTGTGATTCGTGACCTGGTGACTGGCGAAGTCGTTCGTCCGGGCTGATACATATCCACAGGCCTGGCCGCGACCTCCTGTGGGAGCGGGCGAGCCCGCGAAGAATCCAACGTGGTGCCTGGCACGGGCTTCGCCCGTGTTCGCGGGCATGCCCGCTCCCACAGGTCAGGGCCAAGTCCCTGCGGATTTTTCTGATTTTGTCTCGAATGGCTGTCCAGCTTGCGGCTTGGGAAATATCCTACGAGCCGCGTCCCCTGCCATCACCTTCTCAGTGGGAACCAGTGCCTCTAGGCTTCATCCGTCGCTGAATACCTTGGCGATCGGGTGTGGTAGCCCGGATGCATTTTTTCCATGGCAGTCTATGGTGACTGTGCGTGGGAGGCTTTCGAGCCTGCCTGGATTGGAAAATGCCCGGGTCTACCACCTCGCGTACAGTCGCCACCCATTCACGTGGTAGTGATTGGTGGCGGCAATGAGGAGCATTTTCCAATGATGAAGAAAATAGTCCCCGATCCACCGCTTCCCTGCACCTCCACCCGCCCCTTCGGCCGCTGCGATGCCGGCCACGAACCGCTGTTCACCGTAAACCCGAACATTTCCGCCGAGGACGCCTTGGTTCATGTAGCTCTGTATCTGCGAGGCGCCTACGAAACGGGCTCGAAAGCCCTCGAGTACCTGCGCGAAGAAGGCCGTGGCATGTATTGGTCGAGCCTGCATTCCATTGAACTGGCGGAGGGATTGGTGGAGGCGATTCTCGATGGTATCGAGTCGATACCAACCACCCGTCCTCCACAGCCATAGCGCCATATTCAAGGCCGACGCAGTACCTGTGGGAGCGGGTTTACCCGCGAACACCGGCGTAGCCGGTGCCATGCACCGCAGTGTCTTCTTCGCGGGTAAACCCGCTCCCACAGGGATAGCGTCGTATTCAACGCTGGTGCAACCTGTGGGAGCGGGCGCGCCCGCGAACACCGGCGCAGCCGGTGCCATGCACCGCAGTGCCCTCTTCGCGGGTAAACCCGCTCCCACAGGGATGGCGCTGTATTCAAGGCTGGTGCAGTACCTGTGGGAGCGGGCGCGCCCGCGAACACCGGCGCAGCCGGTGCCATGCACCGCGGTGCTTGCTTCGCGGGCATGCCCGCTCCCACAGGGATAGCGCCGTATTCAAGGCCGACGCAGTACCTGTGGGAGCGGGTTCACCCGCGAACACCGGCAAAGCCGGTGCCATGCACCGCGGTGTCTTCTTCGCGGGTAAACCCGCTCCCACAGGTAAAGTGATTGGCCCCAGTTCTTGGGAACCTGTGGGAGTGGGCTCAGGGGATCAGTACAGTCGACCCCACAGTCCTGCGCGCCGACAGCTCCGCCTGCGCCTTGGCCGCCTCACTCAGCGGATAACGCTGCTGGATATCCACAACCAGCTTGCCGCTGCCAATCATCGCAAACAGGTCATCGGCCATGGCCTGGGTATTCTCGGCATTGTTGGCATAGGTCGCCAACGTGGGCCGGGTCACATACAGCGAGCCCTTCTGCGCCAGAATCCCCAGGTTAACCCCGCTAACCGCCCCCGAGGCATTGCCAAAGCTCACCATCAACCCGCGCGGCTGCAGGCAGTCCAGAGAGGTCAGCCAGGTGTCGGCACCCACACCGTCATACACCACCGGGCATTTCTTGCCGTCGGTCAGCTCCAGCACCCGCTGGGCCACGTCTTCACGGCTGTAATCGATGGTCGCCCACGCCCCCAGCGTCTTGGCCCGCTCGGCCTTCTCGGCAGAGCTCACGGTCCCGATCAGCTTGGCGCCCAAGGCCTTGGCCCACTGGCACGCCAACGAACCCACGCCGCCAGCTGCTGCGTGGAACAGGATCACGTCACCCGCCTTCACCTCATAGGTCTGCTTCAGCAGGTACTGCACGGTCAAACCCTTGAGCATCACTGCCGCTGCCTGCTCGAAGCTGATGTTATCGGGCAGCTTGACCAGGTTGGCCTCCGGCAACGTATGTACCTCGCTGTATGCCCCCAGCGGGCCACCGGCATGGGCCACGCGGTCCCCAACCTTCAGCCGCGTCACGCCCTCGCCCACAGCCTCGACCACGCCCGCCGCTTCCGTACCCAGCCCCGAAGGCAGGGATGGCGGCGCATACAGCCCGCTGCGGAAGTAGGTATCGATGAAGTTCAGGCCGATCGCATGGTTACGCACACGCACCTGCTGTGGCCCGGGCGGGGCAGGTTCGAACTCCACAAACTGCAGCACTTCCGGGCCGCCATGCTGGCTGAACTTGATACGCTTGGCCATCTCGCACTCCTGTCGTCGGGATCGGGAAAGGCTTCCTATCGGACGCCTTTGCTTGATCGCCGTCAACTGCGGCACGCGGGCTGGCGGTGGTATGCTACCCGGCGAATTCTTCCCTGCCCGCTCCTGGTGACCCGATGACTAGCCGCACCGAGGCCGTGAAAGCCTACCTGCTCGACCTGCAAGACCGCATCTGCTCTGCCCTCGAAACAGAAGACGGCGGCGCCCGCTTCGTCGAGGACGCCTGGGTGCGCGAAGCCGGCGGCGGGGGCCGCACGCGGGTGATCGGCGATGGCAAGGTGATCGAGAAAGGCGGGGTCAACTTTTCCCACGTGTTCGGCGCCGGTCTGCCGCCGTCGGCCAGTGCCCACCGCCCCGAGCTGGCGGGCCGTGGCTTCGAGGCCCTGGGCGTGTCGCTGGTGATCCACCCGCACAACCCGCATGTGCCCACTTCCCACGCCAACGTGCGCTTCTTCATCGCCGAAAAGGAAGGTGAAGAGGCTGTCTGGTGGTTCGGCGGCGGCTTCGACCTGACCCCGTACTACGGCAATGAAGAAGACTGCATCCACTGGCACCGTGTGGCCGAGCAGGCCTGCGCGCCGTTCGGCGCCGACGTGTACCCGCGCTACAAGGCCTGGTGCGACCGCTACTTCCACCTCAAGCACCGTGGCGAGCCACGCGGCATCGGTGGCTTGTTCTTCGATGACCTGAACGAGTGGGACTTCGACACCTGCTTCGCCTTCATCCGCGCCATCGGCGACGCCTACGTCAACGCCTACCTGCCGATCATCCAGCGCCGCAAGAACACCCCTTACACCCCGCAGCAGCGCGAGTTCCAGGAATACCGCCGTGGCCGGTACGTGGAGTTCAACCTGGTCTACGACCGTGGCACCCTGTTCGGCCTGCAGTCCGGTGGCCGCACCGAGTCCATCCTCATGTCGCTGCCGCCGCAGGTGCGCTGGGGCTACGACTGGAAGGCCGCGCCCGGCAGCGAAGAAGCACGCCTGACCGAGTACTTCCTGCAGGACCGCGACTGGCTCGGCCAGTAAGCCTGTGGACAATCAAGGAGCCGTCATGGACCAGTACGTCGTTTTTGGTAACCCCATCGGCCACAGCAAGTCGCCGCTGATCCATCGCCTGTTCGCCGAACAGACCGGCCAGGACCTGGAATACGCCACCCTGCTGGCGCCGCTGGACGAGTTCAGCGACTGCGCGCGCGGCTTCTTCAAGCAAGGCTGCGGTGGCAACGTCACCGTGCCGTTCAAGGAAGAGGCCTTCCGCCTGTGCGACAGCCTGACCCCGCGTGCCCGGCGCGCTGGCGCGGTGAACACGCTGAGCAAGCTGGCCGATGGCACCCTGCAGGGCGACAACACCGATGGCGCTGGCCTTGTGCGCGACCTGACGGTGAATGCCGGGGTCGAGCTGGCGGGCAAACGCATTCTGATCCTGGGTGCTGGTGGTGCGGTGCGTGGCGTGCTGGAGCCGATCCTGGCGCACAAGCCGCAGTCGCTGGTGATTGCCAACCGGACTGTGGAGAAGGCCGAGCAGCTGGCGCGTGAGTTCGATGAGCTGGGGCCGGTGGTAGCCAGCGGGTTTGCCTGGTTGCAGGAGCCGGTGGATGTGATCATCAATGCCACCTCGGCGAGCCTGGCCGGTGAGTTGCCGCCGATTGCCGACAGCCTGGTCGAGGCGGGGCGCACGGTTTGCTACGACATGATGTATGGCAAGGAGCCTACGCCGTTTTGCCAGTGGGCCGAGAAGCTGGGGGCGGCCAAGGTGCTGGATGGGCTGGGGATGCTGGCTGAGCAGGCGGCTGAGGCGTTCTTTATCTGGCGTGGGGTGCGGCCGGATACGGCGCCAGTGTTGGCTGAGTTGCGCCGGCAGCTGGCTCGGGGCTGAGATTGCCGGGGCCGCTTTGCGGCCCATCGCGACACAAGGCCGCTCCTACAGGGGACCGCGTCAGCAGGCATTGCTCGGTCGGTGTAGGAGCGGCCTTGCGTCGCGATGGGCTGCGCAGCAGCCCCAAAAATCTCAACCCAACATCACTCTTCAAACCGGATCGGACAAAGCTCCACCCCTTCCAGCTTCTGCAATTCCTCGATCACCTGCGGCCTGGCCCGGTGCAGGGTCAGACTCCCCCCCGCCCGCCGCAACCGCCGCGCCTCGCGGTGCAACATATCCACACCCGAGTAATCGATGAAGTTCACCTGCCGCGCATCGATCACCACATGCGGCCCCTGGCAGCGCTGCAAGCGCACCTGCAGGTAATGCGCCGCACCAAAGAAGATCGACCCGCCCACCCGCAGCACATCCGCCTCCCCTTCACGGCTTTGTTGCACCCGTGGTCGCGAGGTGCGCTTCAGATAGAAGAACAGCGACGCCAGCACTCCGGCATAGATCGCCGTCTGCAGCTCCAGCAACAAGGTCGCTGCCGCCGTCAGCGCCATTACCAGAAACTCCGAGCGGCTGACCCGGAACAGCGCACGAATCCCCCGGTGGTCCACCAACCCCCAGCAGATCAGCAGGATGCTGCCGGCCATGGCCGGAATCGGCAGGTGAGCAATCAGCCCGGCCCCGGCAACGGCGAACACCGCCACCCACAGCGCCGAGAATACCCCGGCCATGGGCGAGCGGGCGCCGGCGTCGTAGCTCAGCCCGGAGCGGGTGAAGGAGCCGGAAGACAGGTAACCGGAGAAAAACGCACCGACGATGTTCGACAGGCCCTGTGCGCGTATTTCCTGGTCTGCGTCGATCAACTGCTCCGAACGTGCCGACAACGAGCGGGCGATCGACAGGCTGGTGACCAGCCCGAGCATGCCCACTGCCACGGCGCTGGGCAGCAGGCGCAGGATCAGTTCCACATCCAGCAAGGGTAGCGGGCTGAAGGGTGGCAGCTGGCCAGTGAATGCCGGCACACGCGGCACATGGCCAAAGAACCCGGGCAGCAGCCAGGCCAGCAGGCTTACCAAAATCAGGCTTATCAACAGGCTGGGCCAGCGTGGGCGCCAGAGCTTGAAGCCTACGCCGATCACCACTGTGGCCAGGCCCAGAATCAAGGAAGGCAGGTCGACCTCGCCGGCATGGCTGGCCAGGTCCTGCACGGTCTTCAACGCCGTGGCCTGGCTTGGCAGGTCCATGCCCAGCAGGTTGGGCAGCTGGCCCAGGGCAATGACGACAGCGGCGCCCAGGGTGAAGCCGAGCACCACGGAATGGGAGACGAAATTGACCAGTGCGCCGAAGCGCAAAAGCCCCAGCAGCAACTGGAAGATGCCGCCGAGGAAGGTCAGCAGCAGCACCAAGGTGACATAGTCGGCGCTGCCGGCCACGGCCAGCGGGCTGATGCTGGCGTAGAGGACGATGGAGATGGCAGCCGTCGGGCCACAGATCAGGTGCCAGGACGAGCCCCACAGGCAGGCGATCAGCACTGGCACGATGGCGGCGTACAGCCCGTACTCGGCCGGCAGGCCGGCGATCAGGGCGTAGGCGACGGATTGCGGCAGGGCGAGGATTGCACCGCTCAGGCCCACCAGCAGGTCCTGGCGCAGGCTGCGGCCCGATTGGCGGGGGAGCCAGGAGAGGAAGGGCAGCAGGTGAGTGAGGCGATGCATGGGTTATCCACAATCCTGAAATTGCACTGTCCCCTGTGGGAGCGGGTTTACCCGCGAATGCTGCAGTGAATCTACCGTCGCATTCGCGGGTGAACCCGCTCCCACAGGGATAGAGGTTTTGCTTGTGAGGTTACAGTTTGGCTTTGACGGCCTCCAGCGCATTGCCATCGGCCTTGGTCGTCACCCCGGCCAACCACCCTTCCAGCAACTCGGGGTGCGCCTTCAGCCAAGCCTTGGCCGCATCATCGAAGCTGATCTTCTTGTCCACAACTTCGGCCATGATGGTGTTTTCCATGTCCAGCGTGAACTTCAGGTTACCCAGCAGCTTGGCCGCATTCGGGCAGGCTTGTGGATAACCCTTGCGGGTCAGGGTATACACCTCGCCCTTGCTGCCAAACCACTTCTCCCCGCCGCTCAGGTAATGCATCTTCAGCTTCACGTTCATCGGGTGCGGGGTCCAGCCGAGGAAGGTGATGAACTGCTGTTTCTTCACCGCTCGGTCGACCTGCGCCAGCATCGCCTGCTCGCTGGACTCCACCAGCTTCCACTGGCCGAGGTTGAATTCATTCTTGTCGATGATTTCCTTCAACGACAGGTTGGCCGGTGCCCCGGAACCGATCCCGTACAGCTTCTTGTCGAACTGGTCGGCGTGTTTCTGCAAGTCGGCGAAATCCTTCACCCCGGCATTCCACACATAGTCGGGCACTGCCAGGGTGAACTCGGTTCCTTCCAGGTTGCGTGAAAGCTGCTGCACATCGCCGTTGGCGATGAACTTGTCATGAAAGCCCTGCTGTGCCGGCATCCAGTTGCCGAGGAAGGCATCGACGCGGCCATCCTTGAGGCCGCCGTAGATGATCGGCACGGCCAGGCTGTCGATTTTCACCTGGTAACCCAGGCTTTCCAGAAGCAGGCGGGCCAAGGCGTTGGTCGTGGCGATGTCGCTCCAGCCGGGGTCGGCCATCTTCACGGTGGTGCATTGCGCGTCGCTGTCGGCGGCGTGGGCCGTGGCGGTACCCAGGCTCAGGGCCAGGGCGAACACGGCGGCGGAGAACTTGTGCATGGCGGCCTCTTTTCTCAATCCAGGGGGGCGGGCTGTGGATAACGTGCCTTGCGCTCGAGGTCGTCGAGATCGATGTGGTTGCGCATGTACTGTTGGCTGGCGTCCACCAGCGGTTGGTGGTCCCAGCTTTTCAGCTTGCCGATGGCCAGCGCCTCGGCCACCAGGCGGCGGCGCCGCTGGCTGGCAAGAACCTGCTGGCGCAGGCTGGGGATATCCCAACGTTGCTGTGCTTCATCGACAAATGCCTGCAGCAGCGCCTGGTGTTCCGGGCTGCCGGTGAGGTTCTCCCGCTCGTGCGGGTCGCGGCTCAGGTCATAGAGTAGGCATGGGTCGTCCTCGCTGTACACGAACTTGTACGGCCCCCGGCGGATCATCATCAGCGGGCCGACGGTGCCTTCGGCCATGTATTCGCCGATCACTTCGTCATGGCCGCCCTGCCCTTGCAGGTGGCCGACCAGCGAGCGGCCATCCAGATGCAGGTGGTTATCCACAGCACCTCCGGCCAGCTCGACCAGTGTCGGCAGCAGGTCGCAGGTAGACACCGAGGCACTGACCCGGGCTGGCGCGAAGCGCTTCGGCGCGTGAACCAGCAGCGGCACCCGCGCCGACATCTCGAACCAGTGCATCTTGTACCAGAGGCCACGCTCGCCAAGCATGTCGCCGTGGTCGCCGGAGAACACGATCAGGGTGTCGTCGGCCAGGTTGCATTCCTCCAGGGTCTGCAGCAGCAGGCCGATGTTGTCATCGATATAGCTGCAGGCGCCGAAGTAGGCACGGCGGGCGTCACGGATCTTGTCCACAGGCAGCGGCTTGTTCCACAGGTCGTAGACCTTCAGCAGGCGCTGTGAGTGCGGGTCGAGTTCTGCCTGGTCGAATTCGGCGCGGGGCATGGGGATATCCACACCCTCGTAGCGATCCCAATAGCGCCGGGGGATGGTGTAGGGGTCGTGGGGGTGGGTCATCGACACGGTCAGGCAGAACGGTCGGCCATCGTTTTCGCGCACATGGTCGTACAGGTACTGGCGCGCCTTGAACACCACCTCCTCGTCGAAATCCAGCTGGTTGGTGCGCACGCACGGGCCGGCCTGCAGTACCGAGGACATGTTGTGATACCAGCTCGGGCGCACGTCCGGCTCATCCCAGTTCACCGCCCAGCCGTAGTCGGCGGGGTAGATATCGCTGGTCAGGCGTTCTTCGTAGCCATGCAGCTGGTCCGGGCCGCAGAAGTGCATCTTGCCCGACAGCGCGGTGCGGTAGCCAAGGCGGCGCAGATAGTGGGCGTAGGTCGGCACATCGGCGGGGAAGTCGGCGGCGTTGTCGTAGGCGCCGATGCGACTGGGCAACTGGCCGCTGACCAGGGTGAAGCGCGACGGCGCGCACAACGGGCT
This sequence comes from Pseudomonas sp. UYEF17, assembly GCF_040546125.1. NCBI lineage: Bacteria > Pseudomonadati > Pseudomonadota > Gammaproteobacteria > Pseudomonadales > Pseudomonadaceae > Pseudomonas > Pseudomonas sp. UYEF17. The sequence goes on along the minus strand of NZ_JBEPNE010000013.1, from coordinate 52,498 downwards.
GTTGCAGTAGGCCGAGTCGAACACCACCGCCTGTTCGGCAAGGCGGCTCAGGTGCGGCATCTGGATCGGCGAAGAGGCGTAGATCGGCAGCAAGGGCGCGGCCATCTGGTCGGCCATGATGAACAGGATATTCGGGCGCGTCATGGTGGCTTCCATCGTTGAGGGTTATGCGAACCGCTTGCCTATCAAGATGCGACTGTGGATAACATGGGTAAAGCCCACGGTGGGCAATGACTGGGATTAGCCACGCTTATGTTTGACCACCTTGCCGAGCTGTCGCTGGATACCTTGCGCGTGTTCGAGGCCGCCGCACGGTTGCGCGGCTTTACCGCCGCGGCGCTGGAGCTGGGTACCACGCAGCCAGCGGTGAGCCAGCAAGTAAAACGGCTGGAGGCACAGTTGGGCACGCGCCTGTTCGACCGCATTTACCGGGGTATCGAGCTGACCGAGGCTGGCCAGGTGCTGTTCGAACAGGTGCATCAGGGCCTGCAGGCCATGGAGGACGGCATCGCCCAGGCCAGTGGGCGCGGCCAGCGCGAAGTGCTGCAGGTGGCTACCGACTTCGCCTTTGCGGCGTTCTGGCTGATGCCACGGCTGCAGCGTTTTCACGAGGCTTATCCACAGGTGGACGTGAGCCTGGTGACCGGTGAGCGCAGCCAGGGCATGTTGCGACCGGACATCGATGTGGCGGTGCTGTTTGGCGACGGGCGTTTTCACCAGGGCGAGAGCCGCTGGCTGTTCGATGAGGAGGTTTTCCCTGTGTGCAGCCCCCGGCTGATTCATGGCAAACCCTTGTCAGCCGTGGCTTTGCAACGATTGCCCTTGCTGCACTTGAAGGGCGAGCAGGCTAGCCGTTGGTTTGACTGGGCGGGGGTGTTTCGCGGGTTTGGTGTGGCCAGCCCGCCGCCGGCCGGGCAGTTGCGGTTTGATAACTATACGTTGCTGATCCAGGCGGCGATTGCCGGGCAAGGAGTGGCGATTGGCTGGGGGCACCTGGTGGATGGGCTGGTGGAGCAAGGGTTGCTGTGCCGGCCGTTGGAGGGGAGTTTGCGCTCGGCGCGCGGGTATTACGCGGTGCTGCCACCACGCAAGCGGCGTGGGGCGTTGATCGAGCGGTTTGTGGATTGGCTGGAGCAAGAGCGTAGCCTTTGAGATTTTGGGGCCGCTTTGCGGCCCATCGCGACACAAGGCCGCTCCTACAAGGCCGGCCCGTGTAGGAGCGGCCTTGTGTCGCGATGGGCTGCACAGCAGCCCCGGCAAACTAGACCACGAAGTTCAGATGCTCGCCCCGGTGCAAATCCAGCTCCAGCATATCCACCATCCCTGCCGCTACCCTGGCCAGGTGCCGCAGCGGCTCGGCCAACCCCGGCTCCAGCGTACCTTCGGTGCTGCGAAAATGCTCCATCCCCAACCCGGCCAGTTCCTGCGGGGCATTGATCAGCGTCCAGTGCAACGCACTGCGCTGTAACCCGTCCACCACCTGGTCCACACAGTCCCGCTCCGCCTCGCTGTACTTGCCCGGCTCATCCAGCACATCGAAATCGCCCACCAGCAACAGCCGGCGTATAGTCGTACGCTTCAGCCCCGTCACCAGCGCCTCGCTCATGCGGGCTTGCCCGGGCAGATCGCCCGGCGCCAGCGTCGACAACAGGGCAATTACTGCCGACCCGCCAGCCGCGCCCTGCTCCGCCTGGTTGGCATCGTCAAGCCCGCCTATCTTGAAATGCAGGCCGGGGCGCGGCGCGTGGCGGTTGAGGTCGTCGACCACGGCGGTGACTTCGTGCTGGCGCGACAGCAGCTCTACCATCAGGGCGTTGCCCAGGCTGCTTTCAGGCCCGAACAGGACCAGCTTGAACACTGGGGTTTCGGCGTTTTTCACTGCATCACTCCCTTTGCAGGTGGTGATGGTTGGACCGCAATCAGGAGTTATCGTGCAGAGGATCAAGGGTTACCACGCCCACATTTACTACGACGCAGCGACCATGGACCAGGCCCGTGAACTGTGCGAGGAGGCGGCGCGGCTGTTTCCCGTGACCATGGGGCGCATGCACCAGAAACCGGTGGGGCCGCACCCGGACTGGAGCTGCCAGCTGGCCTTCGAACCGGAGTTTGTGGGGGTGGTGCTGCCGTGGTTGGCGCTGTATCGGAAGGGGTTGGTGGTGTTCATGCACCCGCTGACCGGTGATGAACTGGCGGACCACCGTGACCATGCGATCTGGATGGGGGCGGTGCGGCCGCTGGATCTGTCGATTTTCGGGGGATAGGCCTCTATAGCCTGTGCTGGCCTCTTCGCGGGCACGTCCGCTCCCACAGGTCCTCCACAGCTTTCAGCATCTGTGTTGTCCCTGTGGGAGCGGGCGAGCCCGCGAAGCAGGCGACGCGGTTCAACGGCGGGCGCCGCGCACCCCTTCAGCCAGTGCCGAGCACAGGCTCAATACATCGTTCACGGCCTGATCGGCATCTTTGGCCTGGGCAATCTTGTCGACCAGCGCCGAGCCCACCACTACCCCATCCGACAGGCGGGCAATGGCCGCAGCCTGCTCCGGCGTACGAATGCCGAAACCAACGCTGATCGGCAGATCGGTATGCCGACGTAGGCGGGCAATGGCTTCGGTCACGTGCTCGGTGGTCGCCGAGCCGGCGCCGGTCACACCGGCCACCGACACGTAGTAGACGAACCCGGAGCTGCGCTCCAGTACGCGCGGCAGGCGCGCGTCGTCTGTGGTCGGGGTGGTCAGGCGGATGAAGTCGATACCCGCTGCCTGGGCCGGGGTCGCCAGTTCGGCGTCGTGCTCTGGCGGCAGGTCGACGATGATCAGGCCATCGACACCCGCTTGCTTGGCTTCGGCCACGAACTTCTCCACGCCAAAGCGGTGGATCGGGTTGTAGTAACCCATCAGTACGATCGGTGTGGCCTGGTTATCCACACGGAATTCGCGAACCATCTGCAGGGTCTTGGCCAGGGTCTGGCCGGCTTCCAGGGCACGCAGGGTGGCCAGCTGGATGGCCACGCCGTCGGCCATCGGGTCGGTGAACGGCATGCCCAGTTCGATCACGTCGGCACCGGCTGCCGGCAGGCCCTTGAGGATCTGCAGCGAGGCGTCATAGCCCGGGTCGCCCGCAGTGACGAAGGTGACCAGTGCCGAGCGGCCTTCGGCCTTCAGCTCGGCGAAGCGTTGTTCAAGACGGCTCATGCCTGTTTCTCCTGGGCGGCCATGTGGTTCATGACGGTTTGCATGTCTTTGTCGCCGCGGCCCGACAGGCACACGACCATCAGGTGGTCCTTGGGCAGCTTCGGTGCGCGCTTGATCGCTTCGGCCAGGGCGTGGGAGCTTTCCAGGGCCGGGATGATGCCTTCCAGGCGGCAGGTGGCGTGGAACGCATCCAGCGCTTCGTCGTCGGTGATGCTGACGTACTCGACACGCTTCACTTCGTGCAGGTAGGCGTGCTCCGGGCCGATGCCCGGGTAGTCCAGGCCGGCGGAAATCGAGTGGGCGTCGGTGATCTGGCCGTCTTCGTCCTGCAGCAGGTAGGTGCGGTTGCCGTGCAGCACGCCCGGTACCCCGCCGTTCAGGCTGGCGGCGTGTTTGTCGGTGTGCACGCCATGGCCACCGGCTTCGACGCCGATGATTTGCACGCTTGGCTCTTCGAGGAACTCATGGAACAGGCCCATGGCGTTGGAGCCGCCACCGACGCAGGCAACCAGGCTGTCTGGCAGGCGGCCTTCCTTCTCTTGCAGCTGGGCGCGGGTTTCCTTGCCGATGATCGACTGGAAGTCGCGGACCATGGCCGGGTACGGGTGCGGGCCGGCCACGGTGCCGATCAGGTAGAAGGTGTCTTCGACGTTGGTGACCCAGTCGCGCAGGGCCTCGTTCATGGCGTCCTTCAGAGTGCCGGTGCCGGCGGTGACCGGGACGATCTCGGCGCCCAGCAGCTTCATGCGGAACACGTTGGCCTGCTGGCGCTCGATGTCGGTGGCGCCCATGTAGATCACGCAAGGCAGGCCGAAGCGGGCAGCGACGGTGGCGGTGGCCACGCCGTGCATGCCGGCGCCGGTTTCGGCGATCAGGCGCTTCTTGCCCATGCGCTTGGCCAGCAGCACCTGGCCGATGCAGTTGTTCACCTTGTGCGCGCCGGTGTGGTTGAGTTCTTCACGCTTGAAGAAGATCTTCGCGCCGCCGCAGTGCTCGGTCAGGCGCTCGGCGAAGTACAGCGGGTTGGGGCGGCCGATGTAGTCGCGCTGGAAGTAGGCCAGCTCTTCGAGGAACTTAGGGTCTGCCTTGGCCGCTTCGTATTCGCGGGCCAGGTCCAGCACCAGTGGCATCAGGGTTTCGGCCACGTAGCGGCCGCCGAACGAGCCGAACAGGCCGTTGGCGTCGGGGCCGGGGCGGTATTGGGACTGGGTCATGGGGCGCTCCAGGGCGTAATGAATGAGTGATGGGCTTTACTCTAACCACGGCAAGCCCGGCTGAAAACCGATAAGATTGCGCAAACTTGTCAGAAAAACTCACAGGTAAAATGGCCCACGACCTCCCTCCCCTAAACGCCCTGCGGGCCTTCGAGGCTACCGCACGGCTCAACAGCGTCAGCCAGGCGGCCGAAGCGCTGCACGTCACCCATGGCGCCGTCAGCCGACAGATCAAGGTACTTGAAGAGCACCTGGGCGTCGCGCTGTTCGTGAAGGACGGGCGTGGCATCAAACTCACAGATGCCGGCGTACGCCTGCGCGATGCCAGTAGCGAAGCCTTCGACCGCCTGCGCAGCGTGTGCGCCGAGCTCAGCCACGATGTCAGCGAGGCGCCGTTTGTGCTGGGCTGCTCGGGCAGCCTGCTGGCGCGCTGGTTCATCCCGCGGTTGGGCCGGCTACAGGCGGATTTGCCTGAGCTGCGCCTGCACCTGTCGGCCGGTGAAGGCGACCTGGACCCGCGGCGGCCAGGGCTGGATGCGCTGCTGGTGTATGCCGAGCCGCCATGGCCGGCGGACATGCAGGTGCATGTGCTGGCCGAGGAGCGCATCGGGCCGGTGCTCAGCCCGCATTTCGCCGGTTTCGAGCGCTTGCAGGGCGCGCCGGCCAAGGCTTTGCTGGGCGAAGCCTTGCTGCACACCACCTCGCGCCCGCAGGCTTGGCCGACCTGGGCGCTGGAACAGGGGTTGGAGCCGGCGACCCTGCACTATGGCCAGGCTTTCGAGCACCTGTATTACCTGCTGGAAGCTGCGGTGGCCGGGTTGGGTGTGGCGATTGCGCCGCAGCCGCTGGTCGCTGATGACCTGCGGGCGGGCCGTTTGAGTGCGCCGTGGGGCTTTTCACCTACCCCTGCGGCATTGGCGCTGTGGGTGCCCAGGCGCGCCGCGGACGGGCGCGCCGAGCAGTTGGCGCAGTGGCTAAGGGCAGAACTGGCGCGACAGGGCGCTTAGTTGCGTTTGCACATCAGGTACGCCGCCAGCAGGCCTAGCGCGCCAATGGCGACGCCGGCGGTGGTGTATGGGTGTTCCTGGGCATAGTCGCGGGTGGCGATGCCGGTCTGGCGGGTGCGGTGCTTCACTTCCTCGTAGGCATCGCTCAACAGGTGGCGCGAATGACGCAGGGCACTCTCGGCGTTGCTGCGGATTGCCTTCACCGATTTCTGGGACTCCTCCGACGCATCATGCTTGAGGTTTTCCAGGCTTTTCAGAAGGCTCTCGATCTCCGCTTCCATGCTTTCCAGGGACGTTCTACGCAGCGAATTGCGGTGCATGTTGACTCTCCTTTGCAGTATGGACTGTAAGGATTGCGACCTTGGGCCCGCAGGAAAGTGCGATCGAACTTTCGCCAATGGTGACCGCTCGCAGGTAAACCAGGCCTGCGCTGCTAGGCTCAATCTCACCATCATCCGAGGAGAGCGCTCATGACCGATCATCACACCTACAAGAAGATCGAACTGGTGGGGTCTTCGACCACCAGCATCGAAGAGGCGATCAACAATGCCCTTGCCGAAGCCGGCAAGAGCATCAAGCACCTGGAGTGGTTCGAGGTGATAGATACCCGTGGCCATATCCGTGACAACAAGGCGGCGCACTTCCAGGTCACGCTGAAGGTCGGCTTCCGCATCGCCAATAGCTGAAACACTGCCGGGCTGGATGAGCCCGGCATGATGGGGTATTTAGGGAGGGGGCGCCTTGGCGGGCGCCCTTTCTGATTTCATCTGCACAAGGAAAGCGAGTGATGAACAAACTGATTCTGGCGCTGGGCCTGATGACCCTGGCCGGTGGTGCGCTGGCGGCGGGCAAGCCGTGCGAGGAGCTCAAGGCAGAGATTGCGGCCAAGCTGGATGCCAAGGGTGTTACCGGCTACAAGCTGGAGATCGTCGACAAGGGCGACCCGGCCGGCAAGGTGATTGGCAGCTGCGAGGCTGGTACCAAGGAGATTGTGTACCGGCGCGGCTAATGTGCTGGCCTCTTCGCGGGCTCGCCCGCTCCCACAGGGATATCACAGGCCTGAGAGCGACGCTGTAACTGTGGGGGCGGGCAAGCCCGCGAAGAAGATCACGCGGTCTTGAGAGCCTGCGCCAACAGTTCATAGGACCGAATCCGGTCCGCATGCTCATACAAATCACAGGTGAAGATCAGCTCATCCGCCCCGGTCTGCTCCAGCAGCACTTCCACCTTGGCACGCACCTTCTGCGGGCTGCCGATCATCGCCAGGCCGAGGAAGCTGCCCACCGCATCCCGTTCATGGGGTAACCACAACCCGTCCATGCTTTCCACCGGCGGCTTCTGCATCAGGCTCTGCCCGCGAATCAGCGCGAGGATGCGCTGGTACACCGACGTGGCCAGGTACTCGGCCTTTTCGTCGGTTTCCGCCACCACCATGGGGATGCCCAGCATCACATACGGCTTGTCCAATGTGGTCGAGGGCTTGAAGTGGTTGCGGTACACGCGGATCGCCTCGTGCATGTAGCGCGGCGCAAAGTGCGAGGCGAAGGCGTAGGGCATGCCGCGCATGCCGGCCAGTTGAGCGCTGAACAGGCTGGAGCCGAGCAGCCACATTGGTACGTCGGTGTCGTGCCCTGGCACGGCGATCACTTTTTGATCATCGGTACGCGGGCCGAGGTAGCGTGACAGTTCCTCGACATCGTCCGGGAAGTCATCCGGGCCGCCGGCGCGGTCGCGGCGCAGGGCGTAGGCGGTCATCTGGTCGGAACCCGGCGCGCGGCCCAACCCCAGGTCGATGCGCCCCGGGTACAGGCTGGCCAGGGTGCCGAACTGCTCGGCGATCACCAGCGGCGCATGGTTGGGCAGCATGACCCCGCCAGAGCCCACGCGAATGCTCGAGGTACCCCCCGCCAGGTAGCCGATCAGCACCGAAGTCGCCGAACTGGCGATGCCGTCCATGTTGTGGTGCTCGGCTACCCAGAAGCGGTTGTAGCCAAAGCGCTCGACGTGCTGCGCCAGGTCCAGCGAGTTGCGCAGCGACTGCGCCGGGCCGGCGTCGGCGCGTACCGGCACCAGGTCGAGGGTGGAAATCTTCAGGTCACGCAGCTGCGTCATGGAGCCTCCGCAAAGGTATTTGGCCAAAGGCCTTTTCAACTCTGTATGGGCACATTCGACGGATTCAATGCTTGCCGTGCGATTGCTCTGAACTTGCCGTAGGCGGCTGACCTCTGAAGCCATAAGCATGTAAACCCGAGACCAGGAGGCATCATGAAAAAGACAGCATCGGCGATCTGGCAAGGTGGCCTGAAGGACGGCAAAGGCCTGCTTTCTACCGAAAGCGGCGCGCTAAAGCAGAACCCCTACGGCTTCAATACCCGTTTCGAGGGCTCGCCCGGGACCAACCCGGAGGAGCTGATCGGCGCGGCGCACGCCGGCTGCTTCTCGATGGCACTGTCGATGATGCTGGGCGAAGCGGGGTTCACCCCGGACAGGATCGACACCGCTGCCGAAGTGACACTCGACAAGCAAGCTGATGGCTTTGCCATTACGGCGGTGCATCTGGTGCTCAGGGCCAAGGTGCCTGGGGCGAGTGAAGCGCAGTTCTTGCAGATCGCCGACAAGGCCAAGGCCGGGTGCCCGGTGTCCAAGGTGCTGAACGCGAAGATCAGCCTGGATGCGGCACTGGTGGGTTGAAGCAGTGCAATGAGGGCGGTTTGTTGTAGTCTAAACAGCGTCGGCAGCACGCTGCCCTTTCAGGAGCCGTTTCATGATTCGCGTAGCAATCACCGTGTTGGCTTCCCTGGTCGCCACATCTGCGTTGGCGGCGGTCAAGCCGTGCGAGGAGCTCAAAGCCGAGATCGAGGCCAAGATCCAGGCCCAGGGTGTTTCGTCCTATACCCTGGAGATCGTGCCCAACAGCGAGGTCAAGGACCAGAACATGGTCGTCGGGACCTGCGATGGTGGGACCAAGAAGATCATTTATCAGAAGAATGATCGGTAGGTTCAGGATTTTGGGGGCCGCTTTGGGCCCTATCGCGACACAAGGCCGCTCCTACAGGGATCGCGTATCTCCTGTAGGAGCAATGCAGCCCCAGGTCAAGGAATGCAGAACACCTCGCTAGGCTCGTTCACCACCACCTTGCGGCTGCCGTCATACAGCAGCACCTGCGGTTCCATCACCGGCGCCCGTGCCTCCAGGCGATAGCGTTCACCGGCCTTGAAGTTGTCAAAGCGCACGGTCAGGTAACAGGTACGGTCCCTGGGCTGGGTCATGAGGCCGCCCCCATATATCTCGTAATCGAAGCGCACTACCAGTTCGTGCTTGCCTGGCGTCACCTGGAAGTAGCGGCCATCCTCCAGGCGCTTGCCGTCGAGGCGGTCGGCCATGATCACCCTGCCGGGAGTCATGGTGTACAGGTCGACCCAGGCCTGCTTGGGGTCGACGGGCGGCAAGGGGCTGGCGCAAGCCCCCAGTGCACTGAGGGCGATCAGCATCATGGGCTGGCGCATGGCAAGACTCCCACTTGCGATTCATAGGCTACAAGCATAGCGCCGTTTGTGCGTTTCAGGTGCGCTGGCAACCTGCAGGCAAGCCCTGGCCAACCAGTTTTTGCTGATGGTCGTAGAGTTTGATCCAGGGGCGGAAACCGATGCTGCCAGCCTGCAGCTGGTAGCGCTGGCCGGCACTGAAATCCTTGAAGGTCAGTTTGACCTGGCAATCCCGCCACAAAGGCTCCTCGACCGGGCCGATATTGCTGGGGGTAACCGGAAACTGGTAGCGCACGGTCAGCTCGTGGCTGCCGGGCTGTACTTCGAAATAACGGCTGTCGGCCCAGTCGCGTTCATCTACCTGCACGGCGTGCAGCGAGGTGTTGTCGTAGGGCGTGAGGTCGATCCAGGCCTGGTTCGGGTCCGGGTCTGGCAAGGTCGAACAGGCGGATATCAGCAACAGTGACCCGGTGACCAACAGTGCACGCATGGCGAAACTCCCCCTTGGCGAGATAGTCTTGGAGTGAATCGGCCTTGAGCGAGTCAGACAGTCCCGGATGCTTCGACTTATTCTTATGCAGCGCTCAGGCCCTGGGCCACTCGACCTTGTTTTCACCCGTTTGGTTCCCCTGCTTGCGGTGCTCCTGCTGAACGGTTGCAGCAGCGCCGCCTACTATGGACAGTTGGCCGAGGGCCAGTGGCAGCTGCTACGCGCACGGCAGCCAGTGGATCAGGTAGTGGCCAACCCGGCCACTTCAGCGCAATTGCGCGCGCGCCTGGAACACGCCAAGCAGGCACGGGCATTTGCCAGCCAGCAGCTGAAGCTGCCGGACAACCGCAGCTACCGGGTGTACGCCGACCTTGGCCGGCCTTACGTGGTATGGAATGTGTTCGCCACCCCCGAGCTGTCGTTGCAGCCAGTGACGCACTGCTTCCCGATCGCAGGGTGTGTGGCCTATCGCGGCTATTACCAGCAAGGCGCGGCGCGTGGGGCGGCGGCGTTGATGCGCCAGGACGGCATGGATGTGTATGTGGGCGGCGTGGAGGCCTATTCGACCCTGGGCTGGTTTGACGACCCGATCCTGTCGTCGATGGTGGGTTGGAGCGACGAGCGCCTGGCCGCGCTGATCTTCCATGAGCTGGCCCACCAGCGCTTCTATGTGCAGGACGACACCGAGTTCAACGAGTCGTTTGCCTCATTCGTCGAGCAGGAAGGCACGCAGCAATGGCGCGTGGCGCGGGGCCTTGCTGCCTCTGGCGGGGAGCAGGGGCAGCAGCGTGAGCAATTCATCCGGTTGGTGCTTGCCAGCCGCGAGCGGTTGCAGGCGATTTATGCCGGGCCTCTGGATGATGCGCAGAAGCGGACGGCCAAGCAGGCGGAGTTCGAGCGGCTTAGGCGGGAATACCGGCAGGTGCGTGATGCCCAGTGGGGTGGTGACAAGCGCTATGACGCCTGGATGTATGGGCCGATGAGCAATGCCAAGTTGCTGCCGTTCGGGCTGTATGACCAATGGGTACCGGCGTTTGCGGCGGTGTTCCGTGAGGTTGGCGGGGATTGGCAGCGTTTTTATCACCGGGTCGAGCAATTGGGGCGGTTGCCGATCGATGAGAGGAAGGCGGCCTTACGGCGGTTGATGGTTAGCCGGTGAGATTTTGGGGCCGCCTTGCGGCCCATCGCGACACAAGGCCGCTCCTACAGAAGGTACGCGATCGCCTGTAGGAGCGGCCTTGTGTCGCGATGGGCTGCAAAGCAGCCCCCAGGGCCATCAAGCCTTGAGGAAAGCCTGATGCATCTCGGCCAAGGTAGCAAAGTGGTAGGCCGGCACTTCGGCCACCAGTTCTTCCTGGCTACCAAACCCGTACCCCACCGCCACCGCCTGCAAGCCATTGCTGCGCGCACCGATCAGGTCATGCTTGCGGTCGCCGATCATCAGCGTCTGCGCCGGGTCCAACCCTTCTTCATCAAGCAGGTGGCGAATCAGCTCGACCTTGTTGGTGCGCGTGCCATCCAGCTCACTGCCGTAGATCACCTTGAAGTGGTGGTCGAAGGCGAAGTGCCGGGCGATTTCACGGGCGAACTTCCACGGCTTGGAGGTGGCGATGTACAGCGTGCGACCCTGGCCGTTGAGTGCTTCGAGCAGCTCCGGCACACCTTCGAACACCAGGTTTTCGTACAGGCCGGTGACGCTGAAGCGTTCCCGATAGAAGTTCACCGCATCCCAGGCCTTGGCTTCGTCGAAGCTGTAGAACTGCATGAAGGCCTGCAGCAGGGGTGGGCCGATGAAGTGCTCGAGGCGGGTGAGGTCCGGCTCGTCGATGCCAAGTTTGGCCAGGGCATACTGGATCGAGCGGGTGATGCCCTGGCGCGGGTCGGTCAGGGTGCCGTCGAGGTCGAAGAGGATGTTTTGCTGGTGCATTTGCGGGTTCCACTTGAGTGCTGCGTGGCCTTCTTCGCGGGTAAACCCGCTCCCACAGGGATATCACAGGGCCTGAGGCCGGCGCCGTACCTGTGGGAGCGGGTTTACCCGCGAATGCGGTCATTCAGGTTGATCGTAGCCTTCGGCCAGGTGCTGGTCCTTGAGCTTCACGTAGTTACTGGCGCTGTAGGCAAAAAATGCGTGTTCCTGGTCGTTCAGCAACCGGGCCTGTTTCACCGGGCTGCCCATGTACAGGTAGCCACTGACCAGGCGCTTGCCCGGCGGTACCAGGCTGCCGGCGCCGATGATCACTTCGTCTTCGACGATGGCGCCGTCCATGATGGTGCTGCCCATGCCGACCAGGATGCGGTTGCCCAAGGTGCAGCCATGCAGCATGACCTTGTGGCCGATGGTCACTTCGTCACCGATGATCAGCGGGAAGCCGTCCGGGTTGAACGGGCCGGCATGGGTAATGTGCAGCACGCTGCCGTCCTGCACGCTGGTACGCGCGCCAATGCGGATTCGGTGCATGTCGCCGCGTATCACGGTCAACGGCCAGACAGAGCTGTCTTCACCGATTTCCACGTCCCCCAGCACTACCGCCGATCGGTCGACGAAGGCCCTGGGCCCAACTTTCGGAGTGTGTTGCTGGAAGCTTCGGATGGCCATGATAGCGTCTCTCATCTGTGCCGATAGGCAGGCTGCCTGCTGCGGTCGGCGTCGATTGTAATTAAGATGGGGCAGTGTTTCTTCTGCCAAGGTATCCAAACCGTGAGTGCGAACAACCCGCTTCTGCAGTCCTACGATCTGCCGCCCTTCTCGCAAATCCGTGCCGAACACGTATTGCCGGCAATCGAAGCGATCCTGGCCGACAACCGTAAAGCCATTGCCGAGATCCTCGAAAAGCAGGGCAAGAACCCTACCTGGGCTGGCCTGGTGCTGGCCATGGACGAGCTGAACGACCGCCTGGGCGCCGCCTGGAGCCCGGTCAGCCACCTCAATGCGGTGTGCAACAGCGCGCAGCTGCGCGAAGCCTACGAGTCGTGCCTGCCAGCGCTGAGCGCCTACTCTACCGAACTGGGCCAGAACCGTGCGCTGTTCGAAGCCTACCAGGCGCTGATCAACAGCCCCGAGGCCGCCGGTTTCGACGTGGCGCAAAAGACTATCCTCGAGCACGCCCTGCGTGACTTCCGCCTGTCGGGTATCGACCTGCCGGCGGATAAACAGCAGCGCTACGCCGAAGTGCAGAGCAAGCTCAGCGAGTTGGGCAGCCGTTTTTCCAACCAGCTGCTCGACGCCACCCAGGCCTGGACCAAGCACGTTACCGACGAAGCCGCGCTGGCTGGCCTGACCGATTCGGCCAAGGCGCAGATGGCCGCCGCCGCCCAGGCCAAGGGCCTCGACGGCTGGCTGATCACCTTGGAATTCCCCAGCTACTACGCGGTGATGACCTATGCCAGCGACCGCGCCCTGCGCGAAGAGGTGTACGCTGCCTACTGCACTCGCGCCTCGGACCAAGGCCCGAATGCCGGCCAGTTCGACAACGGCCCGGTGATGCAGGAAATCCTCGACCTGCGCCAGGAACTGGCCGGGCTGCTGGGTTACAAGAATTACGCCGAACTGAGCCTGGCGACCAAGATGGCCGAGTCCAGCGACCAGGTGCTGAGCTTCCTGCGTGACCTGGCCAAGCGCTCCAAGCCGTTTGCCGCCCAGGACCTAGAGCAGCTCAAGGTCTACGCCGCCGAGCAAGGCTGCCCTGAGCTGGCCAGCTGGGACGCCGGTTATTTCGGCGAGAAGCTGCGCGAGCAGCGTTACAGCGTGTCGCAGGAAACCCTGCGCGCCTACTTCCCGATCGACAAGGTACTCAGCGGCCTGTTCAGCATCGTCCAGCGCCTTTACGGCATCGAAATCGCTGAACTCAAGGGCTTCGACAGCTGGCACCCGGACGTACGCCTGTTCGAGATCAAGGAAAACGGCCAGCACGTCGGCCGCTTCTTCTTCGACCTCTACGCCCGCGCCAACAAGCGTGGCGGTGCCTGGATGGACGGCGCCCGCGACCGTCGCCGCACGGCTGGCGGCGAGCTGCAGAGCCCGGTCGCCAATCTGGTGTGCAACTTCACCCCGGCAGCACCTGGCAAGCCTGCGCTGCTGACCCACGATGAAGTCACCACGCTGTTCCACGAGTTCGGCCACGGTCTGCACCACATGCTGACCCGCATCGAGCACGCCGGTGTTTCCGGCATCAACGGTGTGGCCTGGGACGCAGTCGAACTGCCGAGCCAGTTCATGGAAAACTGGTGCTGGGAGCCGGAAGGCCTGGCGCTGATCTCCGGCCATTACGAAACCGGTGCTGCCCTGCCCCAGGACCTGCTGGACAAGATGCTGGCGGCGAAGAACTTCCAGTCGGGCATGATGATGGTGCGCCAGCTGGAGTTCTCGCTGTTCGACTTCGAGCTGCATGCCACCCATGGCGACGGCCGCAGCGTGCTGCAGGTGCTCGAAGGCGTGCGCGACGAGGTGTCGGTCATGCGCCCACCGGCGTACAACCGCTTCCCCAACAGCTTTGCGCACATCTTCGCTGGTGGTTATGCCGCGGGCTACTACAGCTACAAGTGGGCCGAAGTGCTGTCGGCCGACGCCTTCTCGCGCTTCGAGGAAGAAGGCGTGCTGAATGCCGAAACCGGCCGTGCCTTCCGCGAGGCTATCCTGGCACGCGGTGGTTCGCGCGAGCCGATGGAGCTGTTCGTCGACTTCCGTGGCCGTGAGCCTTCCATCGATGCCTTGCTGCGCCATAGTGGCCTGAGCGAGGACGCTGCAGCATGAGCGAGGTAGCCGTGAACAAGACCAAGAAACGCTTCATTGCCGGGGCGGTATGCCCGGCGTGCAGCGAGACCGACAAGCTGATGATGTGGAACGAAGACGGCGTACCGCACCGCGAGTGCGTGGCCTGCGGCTTTACCGACACCCTCAACGAGCAGGGCTTGTCGGTGCCTAAGGAACTCGGCACCCGGGTCAACCATCTGGAACCGAAAGCCGCGCCGGCCAAGGTACAGACGGTGCAGTTCTTCCCCAACCCGAAGCTGAAGAAACCGGCTGAATAAGGCCGTCGTGCCGCCCGGGCGCCGTGCCCGGGCCGGCATGCCCGGGTGGTAGATAATCAGGCCACCTGCTGCACGCTGGCCATGCAAGCTCACCTGCTCTTCCCTACGAGCAAGGTGTTGCATCATGGATAACCCACTTCTGCAAGATAGCCATATCCCCGTCGATTATCCGTCGATCACGCTTCAAAACATGCAAGTTGCCTTCGACCACGTGCTGTTGGCGCACGAGCAAGGCATCGAACGCATCATCCGCGACCAGCAGGCACTGCCAACCTGGGATGACATGGTGCTGGCGGTGGACGGGCTGGATAGTCAGCTTCTGACGGTGTTGTATGCCGCCTCGCCATTGGTTGGTCGGGATGAAGCCTGGGCTGGTGCCATTTCCGACTTCTTCGCCAAGGCTACGGAGCGGTTCGAACAGAAATTCACCAACTCCGCACTGCAGGCCCTGTATGAGCGCTTGGCCAACAGCGACATCGGCAAGCAGCTGGATGCCCAGAAACGCGCTACGTTGCGCTGGCATCTGCACAAGTTCGCCTCCAGTGGCGCATCGCTCGACCCCGCAGGCAAGCTGCGCCTGGCTGAACTGCTGAAACAGATTGGCGCTGCGCGGGAGGCGTTTCGCAGCAACATCAACCGGCCAGGGCTGAGCATCACGGATGAATCTGAACTGAGCGGTGTACCTCAACGCATTCGTGACGAGCTAGCTACAAGGGCACAGGAGGCGGGTGAGCCGGGGTGGTTGATTGCGTGTGAAAGCGTGACCACCGACGCCGTGCTCAAACATGCTGACAACAGGCAGCTGCGCGAGCGCGTGTACCGGGCTTATAACACCCGAGGCGTCGGCCTTGACCAACAGCAGGATAATCGCTCGCACCTGGAGCAACTGGCGAGGCTGCTGGAAGAAAAGGCCCACCTGCTCGGCTTTGCCAGCCATCTGGAGCAGAGCCTGCAGATGAAGAGCGCAGGTTCGGTTGCCCAGGTGCGCGGCTTTCTTCATGACCTGGCCGACCATGTGCGGCCGGCGGTGCTGCAGTGGCGTGCAGATATGCAGCATCAGGCCTCAGCCAAAGGGCTGGGGAATGTCCAACCCTGGGACATTGCCTACCTGCAGGCCTCGTCGCGCGAGGTGCTTTCCACCGAAGCCTTGCGCGAACACTTCCCGCTGAATGCCGTGGTCAGCGCATTGCAGCAGTTGGCGGAAGAACTGTTTGGTTTAACGCTGCTGGCCAAGCCGCTGGCAACCTGGGATGACAGCGTGCAACCGTTCGAGGTGTGGCAGGACAACGCCTTGATCGGTTTCCTGTACCTGGACGCCGTACAGCATGCCGGCAAGCAACCTGACTCGGTGTTCACCACCTACATTCGCAATCGTCGGGTCGATGCCGAGGGCATCTTCCAGGCGGCCTCGGTGGTGGTCTACAGCGACGTGCCTGCAGCGCTGCCGGGTAGCCAGCCGTTGCTGGACCATCTGTCACTGCGCAAGCTATTCCATGAATTTGGCCATGCCCTGCACCATTTGCTGGTGCGCACGACCAACCACGTGATGTCCAACGTCACCGAACTCGGTACCGATGGCGTGGAACTGTTCGGCAAGCTGTTTGAGCGCTGGGTTTGGGACGCGGATTACCTGGTGGCGATCTCTTCGCCACTTCAGGATGGCAGCAAACTTTCCCGGGCCCGGGTCGATGAATGCCTGCGCCGCTTGCGGCAGCAAGGTGTGGAGGAAACCGCGCGCGACCTGAGCATGGCGCTGTTCGACCTGGACCTTCATGGCACACCCAACGATGGCCGATCCCTCGAGCAGCGCCTGGGCGATGCCCGTGAGCTTTGTGGCTACTGGCCCTTGGCCGATTTCGAGCACCCGGCGCATGCCTTCGACCATCTGGTAAACGGCTACGATGCCGGTTATTACGCCTATCTGTGGTCGGACGTGCACGCCTTCGACCTGTTCACCCGCTTCGAGGCCCAAGGCCTGCTGGACCGGAATAGAGGCCGGACGCTGCAGGAGACATTGCTTGCCCCAGGGGCATCGCGACCGTTGCGTGAAGATATCGAGCTGTTCCTCGGCCGGCAGTCGAGCCAGCTGCCCTTTCTGCGTTGGCATGGCCTGAAGTGAAGGTGCGCTGACCGGAGGTGCTGGAAAGAATCAGGCAGGCAATATACTGTATATGAATACAGTATATGGGGTAGGCCATGATTCCTCCAGCACCGCAAAAGGGCCGTGGCACGGCGAACAATCCGCACAACCGCTTTGCCCCCAGCCATTCGGTGGCGGAGGATGACGGCTGGTACCAGGAGGTGCCGCAAACCCAGGGCACCGAGGTGCGGGTAGAGACGGCCAAGTCGGTGATCAGCCGCAACACCTCGCCCGACCTGCCCTTCGACCGCTCCATCAACCCTTACCGTGGCTGCGAGCACGGTTGCATCTACTGCTATGCCCGCCCTTCCCACGCCTACTGGGACCTTTCCCCCGGCCTGGATTTCGAGACCAAGCTGATTGCCAAGACCAACGCCGCCGAGGTGCTCGCGCAGCAGTTGAGCAAACCGGGTTACGTGTGCGCGCCGATCAACCTGGGTTCCAATACCGACCCGTACCAGCCGATCGAACGTGAACAACTGCTGACCCGGCGCCTGCTCGAAGTGCTGCTGCGTTTTCGCCACCCGGTGACCATCGTCACCAAGGGAGCGCTGGTGCTGCGCGACCTCGACCTGCTGGCCGAGATGGCTCGCCAGCGCCTGGTACGGGTGATGATCAGCCTGACCACGCTGGACGATAACCTGAAACGGGTGCTGGAACCGCGTGCGGCGTCACCCAAGGCGCGCTTGCGGGCGATCCGCGTATTGCGCGAAGCGGGAGTGCCGGTGGGCGTGCTGTGTTCGCCGATGATTCCGATGATCAACGACAGCGAACTGGAGCGACTGCTGGAGGCGGCGAGGGAGGCAGGTGCACAGAGCGCAGCCTACATGATGTTGCGCCTGCCGCTGGAAGTGGCACCGTTGTTCGAGCAATGGCTGCAGGACCATTACCCCCAGCGGGCGGCGCATGTATTGAGCCTGATCCGCCAGAGCCGCGGCGGCGAACTGTATGACAGCCGGTTTGGTGCGCGCATGCGCGGTGAAGGCGTGTTTGCCGAGTTGCTGGCGCAGCGCTTTGCCAAGGCCATGAAGCGGCTGGAGTTCGAGGGGCGAGAAGCGCAGGCGCTGGATTGCTCGGCGTTTTGCCCGCCGGGAGGGCAGATGGCGTTGTTCTGATGCTTGAGCAGAGCACGGCCTTTGTGGGAGCGGGCGCGCCCGCGAACACCGGCGCAGCCGGTGCCATGTACCGAGTTGCCTCCTTCGCGGGCACGCCCGCTCCCACAGGTTCTGCGCAGGTTCCGGGTGTCTGCATGTGGCGCATTGCCAGCCCTCAATGCAACTAATTAAAGTTGATAATTGCAGTAATGGCTCTTGGCAGTTGATGTTTTTTTGCTATTATCCAATACTCGCCTTTCCTATCTGGAACACCCGTTCTAGAGCCTTCGAATTAAGTTTCAGTTAAGTTTTCCCCGCTAGCGTAGGAAATCAGTCTTCACCGACTGTGATCTATGGCCCGTGCGTGTCATCTAAATCCCTGCATAGCCAGAATCTTTCACCGGTAAAATGGATTTACCTACACACCGTCAAGAGGATGAATCATGCCCGTCAAGGACCCATCCAAGGTCGTACCGCAGGTCCCCGCGGAGAGCGCCGATGCCGCCCTGAAGCACATCGTCGACGGCTTCCTGCGTTTTCACCATGACGTTTTCCCTGAGCAGCAAGAGCTGTTCAAGAAGCTTGCCACCGCGCAAACCCCGCGTGCCATGTTCATCACCTGCGCCGACTCGCGCATCGTTCCCGAGCTGATCACCCAGAGTTCGCCTGGCGACCTGTTCGTGACCCGTAACGTCGGTAACGTGGTACCGCCTTATGGCCAGATGAACGGCGGCGTTTCCAGCGCCATCGAGTACGCCGTGCTGGCGTTGAAAGTGCATCACATCATCGTCTGCGGCCACTCCGACTGCGGCGCCATGCGTGCCGTGCTCAACCCGCAATCGCTGACCAAGATGCCGACCGTGTCCGCCTGGTTGCGCCACGCCGAAGTGGCCCGCACCGTGGTCGAGAACAACTGCTCGTGCGGCAGCGAACACGAAACCATGCAAGTGCTGACCAAGGAAAACGTCATCGCCCAGCTGCATCACCTGCGCACCCACCCTTCGGTGGCTTCGCGCCTGGCAGCCGGTGAGCTGTACATCCATGGCTGGGTCTACGACATCGAGACCAGCAAGATCGAAGCCTACGACGCCGCCAGCGATACCTTCCTGCCCCTGGCTGCTGGCGAGCCGGTCCCCTGCGCTACTCCGAGAGGCCGCTACTAAGCGACCCATCCACCCGCTTGAACCTTGATAGCCGGCTGCACCCTGCAGGGGTGTGGCTCGGCCTTCGGCTGCCTTGAATTCCCTGACTGCCTGCCGGCACGCCCGCTGGCGGCCCGCGCCTGCGCGCTCGTCAGGGGCAAACGTGCCCACGGCCAGCGGAATGGCTGTGTGACAGAGAAAGGAGAAACACGGTGAACATTACACAGTTGAAAGCGGCCCTGCCGCGTGAGTTGCTGGCGTCGGTGGTGGTCTTCCTGGTGGCCTTGCCGTTGTGCATGGGCATTGCGATCGCTTCGGGCATGCCGCCGGCCAAAGGCCTGATTACCGGCATTATCGGCGGCATTGTCGTAGGTTTCCTTGCCGGTTCGCCGCTGCAGGTCAGTGGCCCGGCCGCCGGCCTGGCGGTATTGGTGTTCGAGCTGGTACGCCAGCATGGCATGGCCATGCTCGGGCCGATCCTGCTGCTGGCCGGCTTGCTGCAGTTGCTGGCCGGGCGCCTGCGCCTGGGCTGTTGGTTCCGGGTTACCGCGCCGGCGGTGGTGTACGGCATGCTGGCAGGGATTGGCGTGCTGATCGTGCTGTCGCAGGTGCATGTGATGTTCGATACCGCGCCGCAACCATCCGGCATGCAGAACCTGCTGGAGTTCCCGGCGACCGTGGCCGCGGCCCTGCCACAGGAAAGCGCCGGCTCCGGTTGGATGGCCGGTGCGCTGGGCCTGGGCACCATCGCCATCATGTGGGGCTGGGAGCGCCTGCGGCCGCAGCGGCTGCGCTTTGTCCCGGGTGCCCTGTTGGGCGTGTCGGCCATGACGGCCATCAGCATGTGGCTGGCCTTGCCGGTGAACCGCGTACAGGTGCCGGCCGACCTGTCCGAGGCCATCGACTGGATCCGCCCTGGTGACTTGATGCAACTGGCCGACCCTACCCTGTTGGTCGCCGCTTTTGCCCTGGCCTTCATCGCCAGCGCCGAAACCTTGTTGTCGGCTGCTGCGGTTGACCGCATGCACAGCGGCCAGCGTTCGGACTTCGACCGTGAGCTGTCGGCCCAAGGCATCGGTAACATGCTGTGCGGGGTGCTCGGTGCGTTGCCGATGACCGGGGTGATCGTGCGTAGCTCGGCCAATGTGCAGGCGGGTGCGCAGACCCGGGCTTCGGCGATCTTCCATGGCCTGTGGCTGCTGGCGTTCGTGGTGGCGCTGAGCAGTGTGCTGCAGCAGATCCCGGTGGCTAGCCTGGCGGGTGTGCTGGTGTTTACCGGGGTCAAGCTGGTGGATTTCAAGGCGTTTCGTGGGTTGGGCCGCTATGGCCGCATGCCGATGTTCACCTACGCGGCGACGGCGCTGGCGATCATCTTTACCGATCTGCTGACTGGCGTATTGCTGGGCTTTGCCCTGACCTTGCTGAAGCTGGCACTGAAGGCGGCGCGGTTGAAGATCAACCTGGTCAGCCTGGAGAAGGCTGGGCACATGGAATTGCGGCTTAGTGGCGCGGCCACCTTCCTCAAGGTGCCGGCGCTGACCCAGGTGCTGGATAGCGTGCCGGCGGGGACCACGCTGCATGTGCCGCTGGGTAACCTGAGCTATATCGACCACTCGTGCCTTGAGCTGCTTGAAGATTGGGGCCGCAGTAATTCGGCCAATGGGTCGCGGTTGCTGATCGAGCAGCGGCGCTTGAAGCGGCGGATCGAGGGGCGGATGCGGACTACGGCGGGGGTTGGGGCCCGAAGCTGAAAGTCTGTATCGCCTGAACTGGCCTCTCGCGGGTAAACCCGCTCCCACAGGTACTGGCACAGGGTTCATAGCGTGTGCAGTACCTGTGGGAGCGGGTTTACCCGCGAAGAGGCCGGAACAGCTTATACCAATCGATCAGGCCGGCTGGCCCAGCTCCACCCCCAGCTGCCGTGACAGGCACGGCCAGCGCTTCCACGCCGCGCCTGTTTCCGGGCTGCTCAATTTCTCGCGGTAGGCTTCCACCGATTCCACCGCGAAGCTTTCATCATCCAACATTTCGTCCACCGAGTGGTGCACCACTTCGTCCAGCTGGTTGGCAAACGTCTCGCCAATCAAATGGTGGGCAATCAGGTTGGCGACGGTGGTGTCGACCGGGATCAGCGGCTGCTGGAAGTGACGGATGTACAGGTCGTTTACCTCTTCCACCAGGCGGTGCGCCAGGTAGGCCTCATCCAGCAGGCAGTCCAGGCCCACATGCCCTTGCATTACGCTAGGCGGCTGCAGGAAATAGGCTTCGGCGATTTTCAGTACAGGTTTGATCTGCGATTCGATCCCGGCCTCGCGGGCGACCTCATGGGCCGCCTCCAGCAGTTCCGGAACCTGTTCGATGTAGGCGCTGACGAAGCGCGCCAAAGTACCCTGGGCGTCCTGCTCAGGCAGTTGGATCGAGGGGTGCAGGTGGGGCAGTTGCAGCTCGAGACGCTTTTTCAGTTGGCCGGTCTGGCCTTCGTGTTGATGGGCTTGGCTTACCTGCTCGCGTACAGCAGCGATGTTCATGACAACTCCAGGGACATTACGTTTCAAACGGAAGACACTAAATTAGCTCGGTATACAGAATACCTAAGACGTATTTGTTATAAGTCGCGCAAACGTGTGCATGCTCAGGCATATCGAAATGCCATTATTGCGCCATACCCTATCAAGCGCGCGGTTTTCGGGGCGTTCGGCCCTTTCATGAAGTTCATTTCACGGCCTTCGTTGCGTGCCGTTGGTCGCTGTCTATACTCCCGGTGAACGTGATTCGTTGATGAGGCCCAACTGCTTTTAGCAGGGGCTCGGTCGTCGAAGCCAGGCAGTCTTGACCACCGTTCCCTCTTGCCGCAGGCCACGCCTCCGGGACTACAAGAACGAGAAGGGGAACCCGCAATGATGCGACATCCACATGTCTGGATGGGCCTCCTGTTGTGGTCGGTTTTTGGTCAGGCGAACGCCGCCTGGACCGTGAACATGCACCCAGGGGCGACGGAAGTCTCCAACGCCGTCTTCGACCTGCACATGACCATCTTCTGGATCTGCGTGATCATCGGCATCGTTGTCTTTGGCGCGATGTTCTGGTCCATGGTCATCCACCGCCGTTCCACCGGCCAGCAGGCTGCGCATTTCCACGAGCACACCTGGGTGGAAATCCTCTGGACCGTGGTCCCCTTCCTGATCCTGGTGGCCATGGCCATCCCGGCCACCAAGACCCTGATCGACATCTACGATGCCAGCGAGTCGGACATCGATATCCAGGTTACCGGCTACCAGTGGAAGTGGCACTACAAATACCTGGGCCAGGACGTGGAGTTCTTCAGCAACCTGGCCACCCCCACTGAGCAGATCCACAACAAGGCACCCAAGGACGAGCACTACCTGCTCGAAGTCGACCAGCCGCTGGTGCTGCCGGTGGGCGCCAAGGTGCGTTTCCTGGTGACTGCTGCCGACGTCATCCACTCCTGGTGGGTGCCGGCCTTCGCGGTCAAGCGTGATGCCATCCCCGGCTTCGTCAACGAAGCCTGGACCCGTATCGAGAAGCCCGGCATCTACCGCGGCCAGTGCACCGAGCTGTGCGGCAAGGACCACGGCTTCATGCCGGTGGTGGTCGAGGTCAAGTCCAAGGCCGACTACGACACCTGGCTGGGCGAGCGCAAGGCCGAAGCTGCCAAGCTCAAGGAGCTGACCAGCAAGGAATGGACCCTGGAGGAGCTGGTGGAACGTGGTGACAAGGTCTACCACACCACCTGCGTGGCCTGTCACCAGGCCGAAGGCCAGGGCCTGCCGCCGATGTTCCCGGCGCTCAAGGGCTCGGAGATCGCCACCGGGCCGAAGGAAGCCCACCTGGGCATCGTCTTCCACGGCAAGCCCGGCACTGCCATGGCCGCGTTCGGCAAGCAGCTCTCGGAAGTCGACATCGCCGCCGTGGTCACCTACGAGCGCAACGCCTGGGGCAACAACAAGGGTGACATGGTCACGCCGAAGGACGTGCTGGCGCTGAAGCAGGCAGAAGCGCAATGAACCGGGTTACTCGCGGCAATCAATGGATTGCAGGAGACAGGACATGAGTGCAGTGATCGACGACCACGCCCACGGCCATGACCATGCGCACGGCCCGGCCAAGGGCCTGATGCGCTGGGTGCTGACCACCAACCACAAGGACATCGGCACGATGTACCTGTGGTTCAGCTTCATCATGTTCCTGCTCGGCGGCTCGTTCGCCATGGTGATCCGCGCCGAGCTGTTCCAGCCCGGCCTGCAGATCGTCCAGCCGGAGTTCTTCAACCAGATGACCACCATGCACGGCCTGATCATGGTGTTCGGTGCGGTGATGCCGGCCTTCGTCGGCCTGGCCAACTGGATGATCCCGCTGATGATCGGCGCGCCCGACATGGCCCTGCCGCGGATGAACAACTTCAGCTTCTGGCTGCTGCCGGCGGCTTTCCTGCTGCTGGTCTCGACCCTGTTCAGCCCGGGCGGCGGGCCCAACTTCGGCTGGACCTTCTACGCCCCACTGTCCACCACCTACGCGCCGGCCAGCGTCACCTTCTTCATCTTTGCCATCCACCTGATGGGCATCAGCTCGATCATGGGCGCGATCAACGTGATCGCCACCATCCTCAACCTGCGCGCCCCGGGCATGACCCTGATGAAGATGCCACTGTTCGTCTGGACCTGGCTGATTACCGCATTCCTGCTGATTGCGGTGATGCCGGTGCTGGCCGGCGTCGTGACCATGATGCTGATGGACATCCACTTCGGTACCAGCTTCTTCAGTGCCGCCGGCGGTGGTGACCCGGTGCTGTTCCAGCACGTGTTCTGGTTCTTCGGCCACCCTGAGGTGTACATCATGATCCTGCCGGCCTTCGGCGCGGTCAGCTCGATCATCCCGGCGTTCTCGCGCAAGCCGCTGTTCGGCTACACCTCGATGGTGTACGCCACCGGCGCCATCGCCTTCCTGTCGTTCATCGTCTGGGCCCACCACATGTTCGTGGTCGGTATTCCCGTGGTCGGCGAGCTGTTCTTCATGTACGCCACCATGCTGATCGCCGTGCCTACCGGGGTGAAGGTGTTCAACTGGGTCAGCACCATGTGGGAAGGCTCGTTGACCTTCGAAACGCCGATGCTGTTCGCCATCGCCTTCGTCATCCTGTTCACCATCGGCGGTTTCAGCGGGCTGATGCTCGCCATCGCCCCGGCGGACTTCCAGTACCACGACACCTACTTCGTGGTGGCGCACTTCCACTATGTGCTGGTGCCTGGGGCGATCTTCGGCATCTTCGCCTCGGCCTACTACTGGCTGCCGAAATGGACCGGCCACATGTACGACGAAACCCTCGGCAAGCTGCACTTCTGGCTATCGTTCGTCGGCATGAACATGGCCTTCTTCCCCATGCATTTCGTGGGGCTGGCCGGCATGCCACGGCGGATCCCCGACTACAACCTGCAGTTCGCCGACTTCAACATGGTGTCGTCGATCGGCGCGTTCATGTTCGGCGCCACGCAGATCTTCTTCCTGTTCATCGTCATCAAGTGCATCCGCGGCGGCGCGCCGGCACCGGCCAAGCCATGGGATGGCGCCGAGGGCTTGGAGTGGTCGATCCCTTCGCCTGCGCCCTACCACACCTTCCAGACGCCACCGGAAGTGAAATAGGAACCGTGCCATGAACGGCCTTTCGCTGAAACGTCTGGTGTTGCGCCTGTTGATGCTGACGGTGGTGATGTTCGCCTTCGGCTTCGCCCTGGTGCCTATCTATGACGTGATGTGCAAAGCCTTCGGCATCAACGGCAAGACCGGAGGGCAGTACGAAGGCAGCCAGGTCAGCGACCCGACGCGTTCGGTGCGGGTGCAGTTCATGTCGACCAATGCCAGCGACATGGTCTGGGACTTCTACTCCACCGCCGACCAGTTGGAGGTCAACCCGGGTGCGGTGAACCAGATGATCTTCATCGCCCACAACCCGACCGATCGGCCGATGAGTGCGCAAGCCATCCCCAGCATCACCCCGGCCGAGGCTGCGGCGTACTTCCACAAGACCGAGTGCTTCTGCTTCACCCAGCAGGTGCTGCAGCCCGGCGAACGCATCGAGATGCCGGTGCGCTTCATCGTCGACCGCGACCTGCCGGCCAGCGTGAAGCACCTGACACTGGCCTACACCTTGTTCGACATCACCGCTCGCCACCCGCCGGTCGCGCATGTCGCGGCCCAGGACGTCCAGGGCGCCCGTTAAGGGAAGGAGAACAGCAATGGCAAGTCATGAGCACTACTACGTTCCGGCGCAGAGCAAGTGGCCGATCATCGCCACCATCGGCATGTTCATCACGGTGTTCGGCCTGGGTACCTGGTTCAACGACATGAAGGCCGGCCACCCCGAGTCGCACGGGCCGCTGATCTTCTTCATCGGCGCGTTGTTCCTGGCCTACATGCTGTTCGGCTGGTTCGGTTCGGTGGTGCGGGAGAGCCGCGCGGGGCTGTACAGCCCGCAACTGGACCGCTCGTTCCGCTGGGGCATGAGCTGGTTCATTTTCTCCGAGGTGATGTTCTTCCTGGCCTTCTTCGGTGCGCTGTTCTACGTGCGCGTGCTGGCCGGGCCGTGGCTGGGCGGTGAAGGGGCCAAGGGTGTTGCGCACATGTTGTGGCCGACCTTCGAATTCACCTGGCCGCTGCTGCACACGCCCGACCCGAAACTGTTCCCGCCGCCCAAGGAAGTGATCGACCCGTGGCACCTGCCGCTGATCAACACCATCTTGCTGGTCAGCTCCAGCGTGACCATCACCATCGCCCACCATGCCCTGCGTCGCGGCCACCGTGGCCCGCTGAAATTCTGGATGGCGCTGACCATCGTCCTGGGCGCCAGCTTCATCGCGTTGCAGGCCTACGAGTACCACGAGGCCTATACCAAGCTGGGGCTGACGCTGGGGTCGGGTATCTACGGCGCGACGTTCTTCATGCTCACCGGCTTCCACGGCGCCCACGTGACCCTGGGCACGATCATCCTGATCGTGATGTTCGTGCGCATCTTGCGCGGGCATTTCAACCCGGAGAAACACTTTGGTTTCGAGGCGGCCAGTTGGTACTGGCACTTCGTCGATGTGGTGTGGGTGGGGTTGTTCATCTTTGTCTACGTACTCTGACAGCCGACTGCGAACCCTTGTAGGAGCGGCCTTGTGTCGCGATGGGGCGCGTAGCGGCCCCAAAGCAGCCAAGGCGCTCTGCCAGGTGAATCAGGTTGCAGGTTTTGGGGCCGCTTTGCGGCCCATCGCGACGCAAGGCCGCTCCTACAAGGAAACGCGCAAGGTTCAGGTATCAGAAGGGGGCGTGAGATACGAGCTGACCACTAATGAAGCCCCAGGCGACAAGGCCGATGGTCAGCGCCGCCAGGGTCACCCGTACGGTCAGCGCTTTCAGTAAACGGGTCGAGCTTTCATCGTCCTTGACCAGAAACACCAGGCCGCTGAACAGGCTGGCAATCGTGGCCAACAGCATCAGGACAATCGCGGCCTTGAGCATGGCGATACTCCGGGGGGATGCGGTGATGTGGATAAGTATAGCGATCGGCCCGACGAGGCTCCGATGAGGCCGTTTCGTCCGGGCTGGGTACCAACCCTGGTGGTGCTTGCGCTGCTGCCGGGGCTGATCGCGCTTGGCTGCTGGCAACTCGGCCGTGCCGAGGAAAAGCGCGTGCTGCTGGCGGCCTATGCCGAGCGGCGGGTCGAAGCGCCAGTGGCCACGGCCCAGCTGACAGCGAACCAGGACAATGCCTTCCGCCGCGTGCATCTCTATGGCCGCTTCGACGTCGAGCACAGCCTGCTGCTGGACAACCGCATGCGTGATGGCCGGGCCGGTGTCGAACTTCTGCAACCCTTCCATGATCAGGCCAGCGGCGTGTGGCTGCTGGTCAACCGCGGCTGGCTGCCTTGGCCGGACCGCCGCGTGCCGGTGCATTTCGATACCCCTGCCCAGGCGTTGGCGCTGGACGCTTCGGTGTATGTCGCGCCTGGCAGCACGTTCCAGCTGCATCCCGACCCTGCAGGCGGCCAGTGGCCGCACCTGCTGACTGCCGTGGATGCCGCGCAGCTATGGCAACAGCTCGATCGCGAAGGCTTCGCCCATGAGCTGCGCCTGGAACCCGGCCCGGCGACCTATCGCCTGGACTGGCCGGTCGTTGCCATGGGGCCGGAAAAACACCTGGGTTACGCCGTGCAGTGGTTTGCCCTGGCAACCACTTTGGTACTGCTCTACCTCTACTTCGGCTGGCACCACAACAAGGAGAAACGCCATGGCCACCGCCACTCCACTGGAAGTGCCTGAACGTAGCAAACCCAGAGCCCGCGGGCGTTTGCAGCTGCTGTTGATTCTGTTGGTCGTGCTCGGGCCGATGGTTCTGGCCACCAGCATGTACAAGCTCAAGTTCTGGGTGCCGGACGGCCGCAGCTACCACGGCGTGATGATCGGCAACGGTGAGAGCCTTTCCGATATCGGCGTGGCGGGCCAGGACGAGCGCTGGCAGCTGCTGGTGAGCACACCCACAGCTTGTGCCGAGGATTGTCAGCGGCTGGTGTACCTGGCCCGGCAGATCCAGGTCGGCCTGGGCCGTGATGCCAGCCGTGCCAGCCATGCCCTGGCGGCCGCCCAGCCGGCAAGTGCCGATTACCAGGCGTTGCTCGGCCGCGAATACCCACAGTTGCAGCGTTACCCGCTGGATGCGCAACGCTACCTGCAAAAGGTCGGCGAGGCCGGCCCGCAGCTGTGGATCGTTGACCCACACGGCAATCTGGTGCTGCGCTACGACGCCAAGGTCAACGGCAAGCATGTGCTGGACGACCTGCGCCACCTGCTCAAGCTGTCCAACATCGGCTAGGAGCCTGCCATGGCCAGACCCGGATTCCGCCTTGCTGTGTTCGCCACCTTGCTGGCACTGCTGGTCGTCCTGCTCGGTGCCTATACCCGCCTGACCCACGCCGGCCTCGGCTGCCCGGACTGGCCGGGTTGCTACGGCTTCATCAGCGTGCCCAAGAGCGAAGCGCAGCTGGCTCATGCCGAGCTGCATTTCCCCGAACACCCGGTGGAAGCCGCCAAGGGCTGGGCCGAGATGGTCCACCGCTACTTCGCCGGCACCCTGGCGATGGTGATCGCCCTGCTCGCCTTGCAGGCGCTGCGCCGGCATGCCCGCGATGGCCAGCCTTACCGCCTGCCCTTGCTGCTGCTGGGCGTGGTGCTGGCCCAGGCAGCCTTCGGCATGTGGACGGTCACCCTCAAGCTGTGGCCGCAGGTGGTCACCGCGCATCTACTCGGCGGCTTCACTACCCTGAGTTTGTTGTTCCTGTTGTCCCTGCGTCTGTCGCGGGCCTTTGCGCCCTTGCCAAAGCTGCCATTGAGCCTGCGCCGGATCGCCGCGCTGGCCTTGCTGGTGGTGATCGGCCAGATCTCCCTGGGCGGCTGGGTCAGTGCCAACTACGCGGCCGTCGCCTGCATCGACCTGCCCACCTGCCACGGCCAGTGGTGGCCGGCGGCGGACTTCAGCAACGGGTTCCACCTGACCCAGCACGTCGGGCCCAATTACCTGGGCGGGCAGCTGGACAGTGATGCGCGCACGGCCATTCACATCAGCCACCGCCTGGGCGCATTGCTGGTGACCTGCGTGCTGCTGATGCTCAGCTGGAAGCTGCACCGCTGCGGCCTCCCTGGCCTGGCGCGGCTGGTGCTGCTGGCGCTGGTGGTGCAAGTCGGCCTGGGCATCAGCAATGTGCTGCTGCACCTGCCGCTGGCCGTAGCCGTGGCGCACAACGCTGGTGGGGCGCTGTTGCTGCTGAGCATGGTGCTGGTGAACTACCGCATCCGTGTGGTCGACAAGGTTCGCGTGGGTGTCGGCCATGGCTGGCGCCTGCGGCCCGTGGCTGGCGTGGGCATTTCCCACCACATGAGGAATGATTCGTGGCGACGCTTCTGAGCACACAGAGGGCCAGTTGGCGTGATTACCTGGAGCTGACCAAGCCCAAGGTGGTGGTGCTGATGCTGATCACCTCGCTGGCGGGTATGTTCCTTGCCACCCGTGCGGGGGTCAGCTGGAGCGTGCTGCTGTTCGGCAACCTGGGCATCGGCTTTTGTGCAGGCGGCGCGGCGGTGGTCAACCATGTGGTGGACCGGCGCATTGACGCGCTGATGGCGCGTACCCACAAGCGGCCGCTGGCCCAGGGCCGGGTCGAGCCGCTGCCGGCGCTGCTGTTCGCCCTGGCGCTGGCGCTACTTGGCATGGCCCTGCTGCTGGTGTTCACCAACGCCCTCACAGCCTGGCTGACACTGGCTTCCCTGCTCGGCTATGCGGTGCTCTACACCGGCTTTCTCAAGCGCGCCACGCCGCAGAACATCGTCATCGGTGGCTTGGCTGGCGCCGCCCCGCCGTTGCTGGGCTGGGTGGCGGTCAGCGGCCATGTCAGCGCCGAGCCCCTGTTGCTGGTGCTGATCATCTTCGCCTGGACCCCACCACACTTCTGGGCCTTGGCCATCCACCGCAAGGAGGAATACGCCAAGGCCGATATCCCGATGCTGCCGGTGACCCACGGCGAGCGCTACACCAAGCTGCATATCCTGCTGTACACCCTGGTATTGCTGGCGGTAAGCCTGCTGCCGTACGCCATCCACATGAGCGGCCCGCTGTACCTGGCCTGCGCCCTGGTGCTGGGCCTGCGCTTCCTGCAATGGGCCTGGGTGTTGTACCGTGGCAGCCGGCCGCACGCAGCGATCGGCACCTTCAAGTACTCTATCGGCTACCTGTTCGCGCTGTTCATCGCGTTGCTCCTCGACCACTACCTGTTGCTGAACCTATGACCCGAACCCAGAAAACCGTCTTCATCCTCGTTGCCCTGGTCGCGTTGATCCTGGGCCTGACCGTCAACAAGGTGCTCAATGGCCGCGACCAGCCCAACCCCACCGAGCTGATCGATGCCGGCATCATCCTGCTGCCGCAGAGCCGTACCGTGGCCGATGTGACCATGACCAACCAGGACGGCCAGCCGGTGCAACTGGATGACCTGAAGGGCAAATGGTCGCTGCTGTTCTTCGGCTACACCTACTGCCCGGACATCTGCCCGACCACCCTGGCCCAGCTGCGCCAGGTGAAGAGCGAGCTGCCCAAGGAGGCCGTCGACCGGCTGCAGGTGGTGCTGGTGAGTGTTGACCCGAACCGCGACACGCCGAACCAGCTGAAGCAGTACCTGGGTTATTTCGACAAGGATTTCGTCGGGGTGGCGGGGTCGATCGAGGATACCCAGAAGCTGGCCAATGCCTTGAGCATTCCGTTCATTCCGGCCGATACCAGCAAGCCGGGGTATACCGTGGATCACAGCGGCAACCTGGCGGTTGTGGGGCCGGATGGGCGTCAGCGCGGGTTCATTCGGGCGCCGTTCAACAACCAGAAGCTGGTGGCGCAGTTGCCCGGGCTTGTGAAGCGGGATTGAGATTTTTGGGCCTGCTGCGCAGGCCTATCGCGACACAAGGCCGCTCCTACAGGGGAATGCGATCCCATGTAGGAGCGGCCTTGCGTCGCGAATGGGCCGCGAAGCGGCCCCGGGGATTTCGGATCAGAACGCCGGAACCACAGCGCCTTTGTACTTCTCGTTGATGAACTGCTTCACCTCAGGCGAGTGCAGCGCAGCAGCCAGCTTTTTCATGGCGTCCGAGTCCTTGTTGTCCGGGCGGGCAACCAGGATGTTCACGTAAGGCGAGTCGCTGCCTTCGATGACCAGGGCGTCTTTCTCCGGGTTCAGCTTGGCTTCCAGCGCGTAGTTGGTGTTGATCAGGGCAGCATCGACCTGGGTCAGCACGCGCGGGATGGTGGCTGCTTCCAGCTCACGGAACTTCAGGCTTTTCGGGTTCTCGGCAACATCCTTCACGGTGGACAGGATGTTCTTGTTGTCCTTCAGCTTGATCACGCCGGCCTTGTCCAGCAGCAGCAGCGCGCGGCCGCCGTTGGTGGCGTCGTTGGGGATGACCACGGTGGCGCCGGAGGACAGCTCGTCCAGCTTCTTGATCTTGGCCGAGTACACGCCCAGCGGTTCGATGTGCACGCCGGCAACGCTCACCAGGTTGGTGCCCTTGGCCTTGTTGAACTCATCCAGGTACGGCTGGTGCTGGAAGAAGTTGGCGTCCAGGCGCTTTTCGGCCACCTGCACGTTCGGCTGGATGTAGTCGGTGAATTCCTTGACCTTCAGCTCCACGCCCTCTTTCGCCAGTGCAGGTTTGACGAAGTTGAGGATCTCGGCGTGCGGTACCGGGGTAGCAGCAACGGTCAGGGACTCGGCGTGGGCCGAGAAGGCCGCGACAGCGGCGACAACAGCAAGCAGCTTCTTCATTGATCACTCCTTGTGAGGGCCGCGACGGCCCCCGAACGGGTCGGCCGGGCCGACCCCATTGGGGTTACTTACGGGAAAAATGCACGACCAGTTTGTCGCCCACGCTCTGCAGGACTTGAACCAGTACCAGCAACAGCACCACGGTGACGACCATCACGTCGGTCTGGAAACGCTGGTAGCCGAAGCGGATAGCCAGGTCGCCCAGGCCGCCGGCACCGACCACACCGGCCATGGCGGTGTACGACACCAGGGTGATGGCGGTGACGGTAATGGCGGCGAAGATGCCCGGGCGGGCCTCCGGCAGCAGTGCGCTGGTGATGATCTGGCGGGTGGTGGCGCCCATCGACTGGGTGGCTTCGATGATGCCGCGGTCCACTTCACGCAGGGCGGTTTCCACCAGGCGCGCGAAGAACGGCGTGGCACCTACCACCAGCGGCGGAATGGCGCCGGCAACGCCCAGCGAAGTGCCGGTGATCAGCACGGTGATCGGGATCATCACGATCAGCAGGATGATGAACGGCAGCGAGCGCAGGATGTTGACGATCAGCGACAGCAGCGCATACACACCCTTCTGCTCGAACATCTGTTTCGGCCCACACAGGAACAGCAGCACGCCCAGCGGCAGGCCGAGCAGCACGGTGAAGAACAGCGAGCCGAACAGCATGATCATGGTGTCGACGCTGGCCAGCCAGATTTCGGCCCAGTCGACGTTGGCAAAGAAATTCAGGGCGTCCATCAACGCAGTACCTCCATATGTACGTCAGCTGCCTTGAAGCGGGCGAACGCCGCTTCCATGTCACCGCCGATCAGGGCGAGGGTGAGCTGGCCATAGGGGACATCCTTGATGCGGTCGATACGCCCGGCGAGGATGCTGTAGTCCACGCCGGTTTCGCGGGCCACGGTGCCCAGCAGCGGCGCGTAGGTGGCGTCGCCCTGGAAGGTCAGGCGCACGATACGGCCCGGCACATGGGCGAAGTCGTCCCGCTGCTCGCCTTCGTCGACCTGCTCGTCTTCCTGGACGAAGCGCTTGGTGGTGGGGTGCTGCGGGTGCAGGAACACCTCGGCCACCGAGCCCTGCTCGACGATCTGGCCGGCGTCCATCACTGCCACGCGGTCGCAGACCCGGCGGATCACGTCCATTTCGTGAGTGATCAGCACGATGGTCAGCTTCAACTCACGGTTGATTTCGGCCAGCAATTGCAGGACCGAGGCGGTGGTTTGCGGGTCGAGGGCGCTGGTGGCCTCGTCGCACAGCAGGATCTTGGGGTTGGTGGACAGGGCGCGGGCGATGCCGACGCGCTGCTTCTGGCCACCGGACAGCTGCGCCGGGTACTTTCTGGCGTGGTCGGAAAGGCCGACGCGGGCCAGCAGCTCGGTCACGCGCTTGTCGATTTCGCTGCGCGACAGCTCGCCGGCCAGGGTCAGTGGCAGGGCGACGTTGTCGGCGACGGTCTTGGAGGCCAGCAGGTTGAAGTGCTGGAAAATCATCCCGACCTGCTGGCGGAAACCGCGCAGCTGGCTGGCGTTGAACGCGGTAACGTCTTCGCCGTCGACGATGATCTTGCCGCCGGAAGGCTCTTCCAGGCGGTTGATCAGGCGCAGCATGGTGCTCTTGCCGGCGCCGGAATGGCCGATCAGGCCGAACACCTGGCCATCTTCGATGGTCAGGCTGGTCGGATTCAGTGCGGGGATTTCCCTACCGGCGACGCGGTAGGTCTTGTGTACCTGTTGGAACTCGATCACGTAGCGAACCTTGTGGGGCGCATGGAATTTGGGTCAGCGGTTGGCTGGGGTCGCGCATTTTAGCCTTTTCCCATAGCTGTTCTTAGCATTTATTTCGTAATGCACCAATCCTTCGGGCATATGGCGACAACCGGTAATCCTGATTGAACGCTCGGCAAAGCCTCCCGGTCACTACTTGCACAAGCCCGAAACGGGTAAGCCTGAAGACTGACGAGGAGAGCCGACCATGCCCAGCAAGAACACGGACGCGCCGAAGCACAGCGAAGCCGCTGGCACCCAGACCCCGGACCGGGCCAACACCAACGCCAAGTTACAGAGCCTGGAGGCTGACCGTAGCGATGCGACGGGTCATGCGCTGCGCACCAACCAGGGGGTGCGCATCGCTGACAACCAGAACACGCTGAAGGCCGGAGATCGAGGCCCCTCGCTTCTCGAAGATTTCATCATGCGCGAGAAGATCACGCACTTTGACCACGAACGCATCCCTGAGCGCATCGTGCATGCGCGAGGGACGGGGGCACATGGCTATTTCCAGAGCTATGGCAACCACGCAGAGCTGACCAAGGCGGGCTTCCTGCAGGACCCGGAGAAAATCACGCCCGTGTTCGTGCGATTTTCCACGGTACAGGGCCCGCGTGGCTCAGCCGACACCGTGCGTGACGTGAGGGGCTTTGCGGTCAAGTTCTACACCGATGAAGGCAACTTCGACCTGGTGGGCAACAACATGCCGGTGTTTTTCATCCAGGATGCGATCAAATTCCCGGATTTCGTCCACGCCGTAAAGCCAGAGCCGCACAACGAGATCCCGACCGGCGCTTCGGCTCATGACACCTTTTGGGATTTCGTCTCGCTGGTACCGGAGTCGGCCCATATGGTCATGTGGGCGATGTCGGACCGTGCTATCCCGCGCAGCTTGCGGATGATGGAAGGTTTCGGGGTGCATACCTTCCGCCTGATCAACGCCCAGGGCGTAGCCAGTTTCGTCAAATTCCACTGGAAGCCGCGCCAGGGTGTGCACTCCTTGCTATGGGACGAAGCGCAGAAGCTGGCAGGCAAGGACGCTGATTTCCAGCGTCGCGACTTGTGGGAGTCTATCGAGACGGGCGATTACCCTGAATGGGAATTGGGTGTGCAGATTGTGCCGGAAGCCGACGAGCACAAATTTGATTTCGACCTGCTGGACCCGACCAAGATCATCCCGGAAGAACTGGTGCCGGTTACACCTTTGGGCAAGATGATCCTGAATCGCAACCCGGACAACTTCTTTGCTGAAGTGGAGCAGGTGGCGTTCTGCCCGGGTCATATCGTGCCTGGTATCGACTTTACCAACGACCCCTTGCTGCAGGGGCGGCTGTTCTCCTACACCGACACGCAGCTTAGCCGCCTGGGCGGGCCCAACTTCCACCAGATCCCCGTCAACCGCCCCGTCGCTCCTAACCACAACAACCAGCGTGACGCCTTGCATCAGCATGTGGTTCACAAAGGTCGCGCATCCTACGAGCCCAATTCCATCGACGGTGGCTGGCCGAAGGAAACGCCACCAGCCCCGCAGGATGGCGGCTTCGAGAGCTACCAGGAGCGTATCGACGCACACAAGATCCGCCAACGCAGCGATTCGTTCGGCGACCATTTTTCGCAGGCGCGGTTGTTCTTCCAGAGCATGAGCCCGACCGAGCAGCAGCACATCATCAAGGCTTACAGCTTTGAACTGGGCAAGGTGGAGCGGGAGACGATCCGTGCTCGGGAAGTGAATGAGATTCTCGCCAATATCGACCTGAAGCTGGCGGCTGCGGTTGCTGCCAACCTCGGTTTGCCTGCTCCGAGCGCGGGCACTGTTCAAGTGAAGGGAAGCCAGCTTGCGCAGTCGCCTGCCCTGAGCCAGATGAACCACCCGGGTTCGGTTGGCATCAAGGGGCGCAAGATTGCCGTGCTGGTAGCAGATGGCGTAGACGCTGCCAGCGTGGACAAGTTGGTCAAGGCCCTGGAAGCACAGAGTGCCCGGCCACTGCTCCTGGGGCCGACCTCAGCACCGGTGAAGGCTGCGGACGGCAAGCAACTGCCGGTGGATGCTTCCATGGAGGGGATGCCATCGATCATGTTCGACGGAATTGTCGTGCCGGGTGGCAAGGCTTCGACCGATGCGCTGGCGGCCAGCGGGTTGGCCAAGCATTTTCTGCTGGAGGGCTACAAGCACCTGAAGGCGATGGTGTTGACCAAAGAGCTTTTGGGCAGCTTGGGGCTGAAGGAAGACAAGGGGTTGCTGCTGGGAGATGAGCAGAAGACCGTGGATGCCTTCGTCAAAGCGGTAGAGGGGCATCGGGTGTGGGAGCGGGAGGCGGCTGCGGAGGCTGTGCCTGCCTAAGGGGCTGCTTTGCAGCCCATCGCGACACAAGGCCGCTCCTACAGGAGATCGCATTCCCTTGTAGGAGCGGCCTTGTGTCGCGAAAGGGGCGCGCAGCGCCCCCAGATTCTTAACGCTGATGCGGAACCAGAACTACCTGCGCCGGCAACGACCGCTGAATCTCGTGCTTCTGCTTCAGCTCGAACCCGCTGTCGATCTTGCGCACGCGCTTCTCCAGCAAGGTCTTCAGCCAAGGCGCATCCTCGGTGCGCGGCACCTGGAACACTACGTCGCACTGGTAGCTCACCACATCGGCGGCAATGTCATCCAGCTGGCGACGCATGGCGCGGCTGTCGGTAGTCTTCAAGGCCACGACGGTGCTCGGTGCAGCCGGGTCGATGATGCGCGCCTTGGGCTTGGCCTCGGCCGCTTTCAGCGCCGCTTCAGCCTTCTCCAGTTCGGCCTTGCGCGCCTGGGTCACGGCGTCGCCACCAGTCACCGCCGGGGCCTGCGGCATCAGCGCGCGGGCACGGGACAGGGCGGTGGCGGCACCGTTCACATCACCCTTTTGCAGGAAGATCTGGCTGCGTTGCAGGTAGGCTTCGGCAAGCTGGCGCTGGTATTGCTCCAGGCGCGCGTCATCCGGCGCCTGGGCCTGCAGGGCTGCCAGCTGGTCTTCGGCGGTGGCCAGCTCGTTGCTGGCGATGTTCTGTTGCAACTGCTGCCAGGCATCGGCTTGGGCAGGTGCGGTGGCCTGTTCGACCGGCGCGCTGGAACACGCAGCCAGGAACAGGGAAAACGCGGCAACAAGCAGATAACGGGAGGCGAACGGCTTCATTCCTGCGACTCTCTATTTGCGCAAAAAGCGAGCAAGTCTACACCCAGGTGCGCACGCTCGAAAACAAGTCTTACAGACCCTTTACGTGCGAAAAGGTTGCAGGGCGCGCCTTCACGCGCCCTGTTTTTCAGCGTTTTGGCAGGGCCAGGCTCAGCAAGAATAGCACCGCCGCGCAGACCACGATCGACGGGCCGGCGGGGGTGTCCTTGAACCAGGACATGGCCAGGCCACCGCATACCGCGGTCACGCCGAGCAGGCTGGCGCCCAGGGCCATCTGCTCGGGAGAGCGGGCGTGACGTTGCGCCGCAGCGGCAGGAATGATCAGCAGCGAGGTGATCAGCAGCACGCCGACGATCTTCATGGCCACGGCAATCACCACCGCGATCAGCAGCATCAGCGCCATGCGCAGCCCGGCCACCGGCAGGCCTTCGACCATGGCCAGCTCTTCGTGCACGGTGACTGCCAGCAACGGCCGCCACAGCGCAGCGAGCAGCAGCAACACCAGCGCGCTGCCGCCGAGGATCCAGGCCAGGTCGGTGGTGCTGATGGCCAGCAGGTCGCCGAACAGGTAGGCCATCAGGTCGATGCGTACATCATGCATGAAGCTCAGCACCACCAGGCCCAGCGACAAGGTGCTGGGGGCGAGTATGCCGAGCAGGGTATCGGAGGCCAGCGGCTGGCGTTGCTGCAAGGTCACCAGCAAGATCGCCAGCAACAGGCAGCCCACGGTTACCGCCAGCGCCGGGCTGACGTCCAGGGCAAAGCCCAGGGCCACGCCGAGCAGGGCGGCGTGGGACAGGGTGTCGCCAAAATAGGCCATGCGCCGCCACACCACGAAGGATCCCAGTGGGCCGGCCACCAGCGCCAGGGACAAACCGGCAAGCAGGGCGTAGAGAAGAAAATCAGCCATGCTTGCAGTGCGCTCCGTGAACATGGGTGCCTGGGGCGACCACCGAGCCGTGCAGGTCGTGGCTGTGGTCGTGATGGTGGTGGTAGATGGCCAGGCTGGGTGCGGCGGTCTGGCCGAACAGCTCGACGAACGCCGGGTCGCCGCTGACCTGCTCGGGGTGGCCCGAGCAGCACACGTGGCGGTTCAGGCACACCACCTGGTCGGTGGCGCTCATCACCAGGTGCAAGTCGTGGGAAACCATCAGCACGCCGCAGCCGTGGCGGTCGCGCAGGCGGGTAATGAGGTTGTACAGCTCGGTCTGGCCGACCACGTCTACGCCCTGCACCGGCTCGTCGAGCACCAGTAGCTGGGGTTCGCGCAGCAGGGCGCGGGCCAGCAGCACGCGCTGCATCTCGCCGCCGGAAATGGTCTGGATCGGGCTGTCGATGACCTGCTCGGCACCCACTTCCTGCAACGCCGACAAGGCTGCCGCGCGGTCTACACCGGGCACCAGGCGCAGGAAGCGCAACACCGACAGCGGCAGCGTGGCATCGACCTGGATCTTTTGCGGCATGTAGCCAATGCGCAGTTTCGGCTTGCGCCATACCTTGCCGCGGTGCGGCTTGAGCAGGCCGAGCACGGCGCGCACCAAGGTGGTCTTGCCCGCGCCGTTCGGGCCGATCAGGGTGACGATCTGGCCAGGTGCGACCGACAGGTCGATGCTGTCGAGCACCGCCTCGCCACCGAAGGTGACGCCGACCTGCTCCAGGCGAATCAGTGCATCGCTCATGCCGCGCTCCGGCAATTGCTGCACAGGCCGACCACTTCCACCGTCTGGGTCTCGACCGTGAAGCCCACGCCCTTGGCGCTGCTGATGATGGCATCGCTGATACTGTCCTGTTCCAGTTCGATGGCCACATGGCAGGCCCGGCAGATCAGGAACTGCCCCTGGTGCAGGTGTTCCGGGTGGCTGCAGCCGATGAAGGCGTTGAGCGAGGCGATGCGGTGCACCAGGCCGTTTTCCAGCAGGAAGTCCAGCGCACGGTACACCGTGGGGGGCGCGGCGCGGCGGCCGTCCTGCTCACTGAGCACGGCGAGGATATCGTAGGCGCCCAGCGGCTTGTGGCTTTGCCACACCAGTTCCAGCACTCGACGGCGCAGCGCGGTCAGGCGCAGGCCCTGGCGGGTGCACAAGGCGTCGGCTTCAGCCAGTGCGCTGTGTACGCAATGGGAATGATCGTGAGGACGGTTGGCCAGCGGCGTGATGGACATGGGCAGCGACGGTTCTGGATGGAGACGTTATTATGTTACCTGTTTCTGACGACTCGAGTATTCACCGTGTCCCGATTCCTAGTCCTTTTTGTCGCTTTCATCGCATTTTCCGCCCAGGCCGACGTGCGCGTGCTGACCAGTATCAAACCGCTGCAGCAGATTGCCGCCGCCGTGCAGGATGGTGTTGGCAACCCCGAGGTATTGCTGCCGCCGGGTGCTTCGCCGCACCACTACGCGCTACGCCCGTCCGACGTGCGGCGGGTGGGCGATGCCGACCTGCTGTACTGGATCGGTCCGGACATGGAGGGCTTCCTGCCGCGGGTACTGGGCAATCGCAGCAAGGCCACGGTGGCCGTGCAGGCGCTACCGGGCATGAAGCTGCGGCATTTTGGCGAGGACAGCCATTCCCACGAGGAAGAAGACCACGACGACCATGATCATGACCACCGCCCGGGCAGCCTGGACGCGCACTTGTGGCTATCGTCGGTCAACGCGCGGGTGATTGCAGCGAAAATGGCGGCTGACCTGGCGCAGATCGATCCGGCCAATGCGGCGCGCTATCAGAGCAACCTCAAGGCCTTCGACGAACGCCTGGACGCACTGGATGGGCGGATCAAGGCGCGGGTGGCCGGGATTGCCGGCAAGCCTTACTTCGTGTTCCACGAAGCGTTCGACTATTTCGAGGCCGAGTATGGCCTGAAGCACACCGGGGTGTTCAGCGTGGCGTCCGAGGTGCAGCCGGGTGCGCAGCACGTGGCAGCCATGCGCAAGCGCCTGCAGGAAGTGGGCAAAACCTGTGTGTTCAGCGAACCGCCGCTGCGGCCGCGGCTGGCCGAGACCTTGACCGCCGGGCTGCCGGTGCGCCTGGCCGAGCTGGATGCCCTGGGCGGTACCGACCCGGTGGATGGCAAGGGCTATGAGCGCTTGCTGGAGAAGCTGGGTGGCGACCTGGTTGGGTGCCTGGAGCAGTTGTAAGCCTGTACCGGCCTCTTCGCGGGCACGCCCGCTCCCATAGGTACAACGACAACCTTGAGGTTTGTGTTATCCCTGTGGGAGCGGGCATGCCCGCGAAGAAGCAGAAGCTGGACTAGAGGGCGAACGGCAGGTGCAAAGCCACCTGCTGACGCTGCGCCAAACGCACTTCGAACTCGCTCGGGTCGTGGATCATCACATCCATCCCGGCAAACGATTCCGCTGCAATCAGGCGCGACAGCCAGAAGCGCACGCAGCCTACCCGCAACATCTCCGGCCACAGCTCGGCTTCGGCAGCGGTGAACGGCCGCAGCGCCGCATAGGCCGCCAGCAATGCCTGGGCGCGTGGCACATCGATCGCGCCGTGTTCATCCAGGCACCAGTCGTTCACGGTGATGGCGATGTCATACAGCATCGGCCCGGAACAGGCGTTGTAGAAGTCGATCACACCGGTCAGGTGAGTGCCTTCGAACATCACATTGTCGCGGAACAGGTCGGCGTGCAGGTTGGCCCGTGGCAGGGCCAGGATCTGTGCCTTGTGCGCACTGATTTCATCCAGCGCCGGCTGCAGCAGCGCGGCTTGCTCGGCGGTAAGGCGCGGCAGCAGCTCGGCACCCGAGGCCAGCATCCAGTCCAGGCCGCGGTCGGTGCGGCGCTCGATGATGTGTTCGCGGGTAGCCAGGTGAATGTGCGCCAGCAGCTCGCCGACCTGGGCGCAGTGCTGGGCGTTCGGTGCCTTGATGTGCTTGCCCGACAGCCGTGGCTGCAGCAGCGCCGGCTTGCCGCACAGCTCGCGCAGGCCATGGCCGTCGCGGTCGCGTATGGCATAGGGCACCGGCATGTCGGCTGCGTGCAAAGTGTCCAGCAGCTCGATGAAGAACGGCATGTCCTCGCTGGGCCCGCGCTCGATCAGCGTCAGGACGAACTCCCCCTGTTCGAGGCTGACGAAGAAATTGCTGTTCTCGGTGCCGGCGGCGATGCCCTGGAAATCGAGCAGACGACCCAGCGCGTACGGCGCCAGAAAGGTTTCCAGCTCAGGCCGGGTCACGGGGGTGAAGACTGACATGATGAAAATTTGCCCATACGGGCACTTCCGCCGGGAAGTGCCGGGTTGATGTGAACGGTGCGCGTCAGATTACCACTCGAAGATCTTCCAGGACGGAATCAGCATGTCCGGCTGGTCGGATCGAATGAAATTGCCATCAGAGCCATCGGCGCGTACCAGGAAATAAGGCTTGCCGTTTTTCGGCGTGATCTTGATCGCATACAGGAACCCGTTCTGCCGGTACTCCTGGATGGTTTTGTCGCCTTCCGTGCGAATGGTCACCTCGGGATCGGCCGAGGGGGCGTCATCCGCCGCCAGGGTGACGACAGGCATGGTGGCCAACAGACCGAGCAGTAACAGGCGATTGAGTGTACGCATGATAACCTTGTCCCTTTGTCGTCAATGATTCTGGCTATTCTAGCGCCGGACCCGTCGAAAAGGTTGATTCTGCTCATGAGCCAAGCGCCCCTCGTCCTGGTGGACGGTTCCTCCTACCTGTACCGCGCCTTCCACGCGCTGCCGCCGTTGACTACCTCCAAAGGCATGCCGACCGGCGCGGTGAAGGGGGTGCTGAACATGCTCAAGAGCCTGCGCAAGCAATACCCCGACAGCCTGTTTGCGGTGGTGTTCGACGCCAAGGGTGGCACCTTCCGCGATGCCATGTTCGCCGAATACAAGGCCAACCGCCCAAGCATGCCGGACGACCTGCGGGTGCAGATCGAGCCGCTGCACGCCAGCGTCAAGGCGCTGGGCTACCCGCTGCTGTGCGTCGAGGGGGTCGAGGCCGACGACGTGATCGGCACCCTGGCGCGCAGCAGCGCCGCGCTGGGCCGCCCGGTGATCATCTCGACCGGTGACAAGGACATGGCGCAGCTGGTGGACGGGCACATTACCTTGGTCAACACCATGACCGGAAGCGTGCTGGACGTGGCTGGCGTGCACGAGAAATTTGGCGTCGGCCCGGAAAATATCATCGACTTCCTGGCGCTGATGGGCGACAAGGTCGACAACATCCCCGGTGTGCCGGGCGTGGGCGAAAAAACCGCGGTGGGCCTGCTGACCGGTATCGGCGGCGGCCTCAGCGACCTGTACGCCAACCTGGACAAGGTCCCGACGCTGGCCATTCGCGGCGCCAAGACCCTGCCGGCCAAGCTGGAAGAGCACCGCGACGCGGCGTTCCTGTCTTATGAGCTGGCTACCATCAAGGTCGACGTGCCCCTGGATATCGAAGTAGATGCCCTGGTGTGCGGCGAGCCTGATCGCGACGCGTTGCTGGCGCTGTACACCGAGATGGAATTCAAGAGCTGGGTCGCCGAGGTGCAGCGTGACGCTGCCAAGGCCGGTGACGACATCGCGCCGATCGCGGAGCCGGTGGCCAAGACCGAGCCCAGGTACGAAACCATTCTCGACCAGGAACGTTTCGACTTCTGGCTGGAGAAGCTGCGTCAGGCGCCACTGTTCGCCTTCGACACCGAGACCACTGGCCTGGACGCACAGCAGGCGCAGCTTGTCGGCCTGTCGTTCGCCGTCGAGCCGCATGAAGCGGCCTATGTGCCGCTGGCCCACGACTATGAAGGCGCGCCGGTCCAGCTGGACCGCGCCGCCGTGCTGCTGGCGCTGAAGCCTCTGCTGGAAGACCCGGCCAAGGCCAAGGTCGGGCAGAACGCCAAGTACGACATCAACATCCTCGCCAATGGCTCGCCCGCCATCGAAATGCGCGGCGTTGCCTACGACACCATGCTCGAGTCGTACGTGCTGAACTCCACCGCCACCCGTCACGACATGGACAGCCTGGCGCTGAAGTACCTCGACCACACCACCATCGCCTTCGAGGACATCGCCGGCAAGGGCGCCAAGCAGCTGACCTTCAACCAGATCCACCTGGACAAGGCCGGCCCCTACGCTGCCGAAGACGCCGACATCACCCTGCGCCTGCACCAGGCGCTGCAGGCGCGCCTGGCGCAGACGCCGAGCGTGCAGCCGGTGCTGATGGACATCGAGATGCCGCTGGTGCCGGTACTGGCCAAGATTGAGCGCCAGGGGGCGCTGGTCGATGCCGCGCTGCTGCAGGTGCAGAGCGGTGAGCTGGGGGTGAAGATGGCGGAGCTGGAGCAGCGCGCCTATGAGTTGGCCGGTGAGGAGTTCAACCTCGGCTCGCCCAAGCAGCTGGGCGCGATCCTTTACGACAAGCTGGGCATGCCGGTGCTGAGCAAGACCACCAAGGGCCAGCCATCCACGGCAGAGGCGGTGCTCGACGAACTGGCCGAGCAAGGCTACCCGCTGCCGGAGGTACTGATGCAGTACCGCAGCCTGAGCAAGCTCAAGAGCACCTACACCGACAAGCTGCCGGGGCAGATCAACCCGCGCACCGGGCGTATCCACACCTCCTACCAGCAGGCGGTAGCGGCCACCGGCCGGCTGTCGTCCAGCGACCCGAACCTGCAGAACATCCCGATCCGCACTGCCGAAGGCCGGCGCATCCGTCAGGCCTTCGTCGCCAGCCCGGGCTACAAGCTGCTGGCGGCGGACTACTCGCAGATCGAGTTGCGCATCATGGCCCACCTGGCCAAGGACGAAGGCTTGCTGCATGCCTTCCGCAACGACCTGGACGTGCACCGCGCCACGGCGGCGGAAGTATTCGGCGTAGCCCTGGAAGACGTCACCACCGACCAGCGCCGCAGTGCCAAGGCCATCAACTTCGGCCTGATCTACGGCATGAGCGCCTTTGGCCTGGCCAAGCAGATCGGCGTCGACCGCAAGCAGTCGCAGGATTACATCGACCGCTACTTCGCCCGCTACCCGGGCGTGCTGGCCTACATGGAGCGCACCCGCGCCCAGGCTGCGGAGCAAGGCTTTGTCGAAACCCTGTTCGGCCGCCGCCTGTACCTGCCGGATATCAATGCCAAGAACCCGGCCCTGCGCAAAGGCGCCGAGCGCACGGCGATCAACGCCCCGATGCAGGGCACTGCGGCCGACATCATCAAGCGGGCCATGGTCAATGTGGATAACTGGCTGAGCGAGAGCGGGCTGGACGCCCGGGTGATCCTGCAGGTACACGACGAACTGGTGCTGGAAGTGCGCGAGGACCTGGTGGAGCAGGTGAAAGATGAAATTCGCCAGCACATGAGCAAGGCCGCGCAGCTGGATGTACCGCTGCTGGTCGAGGCAGGAATTGGTGCGAATTGGGACGAAGCTCACTGATCGGGCGGGGAAAGCTGTGTAGGATCCGTGACGTAGGGATGCGGATCCTGGCACTGCTCAGTGCCAGTGGTGCTGAGGTTTCATGAAACTATCGCAAATAGTTTTCAGGGCTTTGGAACTAAACCGGTGAAGCGGAACTCAGAGTAACTGAATGGCTGGTGAAGCCTTTCGATGCTCCTATGTTGTGTTAAGTGTTGGCAGATATCTGGACCCCGCCCTAGCGGTCCGGACTTGGACCCCGAACTTCCCCCTCCCCATACGAAGTCCGGGGTTTTTTTTGCCCGGAATTTGACCTGATGGCGCAGCTACCCCTGTAGGAGCAGCCTTGTGCTGCGAAAGGGCCGGTACAGCCAACAGACCTATACAGCCTGTCATGGCCTCTTCGCAGCACAAGGCTGCTCCTACAACGAGCGGTGCAGGCCTCAGGCTACCGGCTTGTCTTCCAGCTCCATCCAGTCTGCCAGCACTCGGTAGGCCTCTTCCACGCCCAGGCGCTTGGGCGCCGAGAACAGCTGGATGGTCACGCCGTCGCCCCAACCCTTGCGGATTTCCGACTGCACCTTGAGCAGAGTGTTCTTGCCCGCGCCGTGGGTCAGCTTGTCGGCCTTGGTCAGCAGGATGTGCATCGGCATGCTGCTGGCCTTGGCCCAGTCGAGCATCATCTTGTCGAAGTCGGTCATCGGGTGGCGCACGTCCATCATCAGGATCACGCCACGCAGGCACTCGCGGCTGCCCAGGTAGGCTTCCAGGTGTTTCTGCCAATGCTGCTTGAGCGGAATCGGGACTTTTGCATAACCGTAGCCTGGCAGGTCGACCAAACGCCGTTCATCGTCCAGACTGAAGAAATTCAACAGCTGGGTGCGCCCGGGGGTTTTCGAGGTGCGCGCCAGGCTGGCATGAGTCAGGGTGTTGAGGGCGCTGGATTTGCCGGCGTTGGAGCGGCCGGCGAAAGCCACCTCGTAACCCTGGTCGTCCGGGCATTGTTCGACCTTGGCAGCGCTGAGGGCGAATTTGGCTTTCTGGCAGAGGCCGAGGATGGGGT
Organism: Pseudomonas sp. UYEF17; assembly: GCF_040546125.1. Lineage (NCBI taxonomy): Bacteria > Pseudomonadati > Pseudomonadota > Gammaproteobacteria > Pseudomonadales > Pseudomonadaceae > Pseudomonas > Pseudomonas sp. UYEF17. The sequence goes on along the minus strand of NZ_JBEPNE010000013.1, from coordinate 8,004 downwards.
TCTTGACTTGCATGGGATATCCGATGTGGGTGTTGCCTGACTCTATAGGCCCGAGCCTGGCAAGCGGTGTCGTTTCCGTTTGGATGGCGGAAGTATATAATGCCCCAGTTTTTGTGTGCTCATTCTCCCGGCGAAGGAGAACGGGCATGGGGTGTCGAACAATAGCTCGCGCAACAGAACGCAGCGCGGCCCCCAACCCTGAAGGTCGTTCCGCATGGCGAAATGGCTGCTTGCTGTCGGTATGTTCCTGCCGTTTTTCAGCGCACAGGCTACACAGGATCCCGAGGTGTTGTACAACCGCACGTGTGCGGCCTGTCACACCGGGCAGTTGCCACAGGCACCCAGGCAGGGTGACCGGGCAGCATGGGAGCCAAGGCTGGCGCAAGGCATGGATGTACTGGTGAAGCACGTGACCCAGGGTTTCAAGGCTATGCCGCCGCGTGGATTGTGCATGGACTGCAGTGCCGAGGACTACCGTTTGGTCATCCTTTGGATGAGTGGCAGTCCCGATACATAACATTTCACCCTTAGCCGTGTTGGATTAGCTGATGAACAAACTAGTCGTGAGTCTGCTGTTGACCTTGGGTGTCGCAGGTGCGGCCACTGCTGCGCAACCCGTCAAAGGCGATGCCGCCGCCGGCCAGGCCAAGACGGCCGTCTGTGGCGCCTGCCACAACCCCGACGGCAACAGCCTGGCACCGAACTTCCCGAAACTGGCCGGCCAAGGCCAGCGCTATCTCGAAAAACAATTGCACGATATCAAGTCGGGCAAGCGTACCGTGCTGGAGATGACCGGCATGCTGGCCGCATTCAGCGACCAGGACCTGGCCGATATCGCCGCCTACTTCTCCAGCCAGAAAGGCAGCGTGGGGGCGGCCGATCCCAAGCTGGTCGAACGTGGCCGGGCGCTGTTCAACGGCGGCGACCTGGAAAAGGGCATGCCTGCCTGCACCGGCTGCCACTCGCCGAACGGCGCGGGTATCGCCCTGGCCGGCTTCCCGCACCTGGGCGGGCAGCATGCACAGTACGTGACCAAGCAGCTCACCGACTTCCGCGAAGGCAACCGCACCAACGATGGCGATGCCATGACCATGCGCACCATCGCCGGCAAGCTGAGCAACCACGACATCGAGGCGCTGGCCAGCTACATCCAGGGCCTGCACTGAGGCCATTCGGCCGCCTGTAATGGCCCTATCGCCGGCAAGCCAGCTCCCACAGATGCTGCAATGGCTTGAGGTCGATGCGCTCGAGGTGGGAGCCGGCTTGCCGGCGATAGGGCCATCGCAGGCGGCGCATTAACTTTCAGTTAATGTTGTAGGCCAATGATGAAAGGGCGGCCGGACCGCCCTTTTTTCCGTCCGCAGCCGTTACACTACAGAACTCGGCCCCTTCCCGGCCTGTCTCAGTGCAGGTCGCGTCGTGGCGACCAATGACTGCCCAGGAGTAAAGCATGCGTAAACTGATTCTCAGCGCCGCGCTGGTCGCTGCCAGCGTATTCGGTATGACTGCCGTCCAGGCCGCCGAGCCTGTCGCCGGCAAGGAATACCTCGAGCTGAGCAACCCTGTTCCGGTTTCCGTGCCTGGCAAGATCGAAGTGGTCGAGCTGTTCTGGTACGGCTGCCCACACTGCTACCACTTCGAGCCGACCATCAACCCGTGGGTTGAAAAGCTGCCCAAGGACGTCAACTTCAAGCGCGTACCAGCCATGTTCGGTGGCCCATGGGACGCCCACGGCCAGATGTTCCTGACCCTCGAAGCCATGGGCGTCGAGCAGAAGGTACACGCCGCGGTGTTCGATGCCATCCAGAACCAGAAAAAGCGCCTGACCGACCCGCAGGACATGGCCGACTTCCTCGCCACCCAGGGCGTGGACAAGGACAAGTTCCTCGCCACCTTCAATTCGTTCGCCATCAAGGGCCAGGTCAACCAGGCCAAGGAACTGGCGAAAAAGTACGAGATCACCGGCGTACCGAGCATGGTGGTCAACGGCAAGTACCGCTTCGACCTGGGTACTGCCGGCGGGCCGGAAGGCGTACTGAACGTTGCCGACCAGCTGATCGCCAAGGAGCGCGCCGCTAAGTAAGCGGCGTAACCCATGCGCCGCTTCAGAACCGCGCGTGGCATTGGCCTGCACCAGCCGCAGGTCAACGAGCATCACCTGCAGGCCCCTGGCCTGCCCGAGGATGGTCGTCTGCGGCTGCTCAGTTTCAACATTCAGGTGGGCATCAGCACCGAGCGCTACCGGCATTACGTGACCCGCAGCTGGCAGCACCTGCTGCCGCACAACGGGCGTGCCGGCAACCTGCAGAAGATTGGCCAACTGCTGGGCGACTTCGACCTGGTGGCCTTGCAGGAGGCCGATGGCGGTAGCCTGCGCTCGGGCTATGTCAACCAGGTCGAGCACCTTGCCCACCTGGGTGCCTTCCCCTACTGGTACCAGCAACTCAACCGCAACCTTGGGCGTTTTGCCCAGCACAGCAATGGCGTGCTCAGCCGCCTGAAGCCACAACTGCTCGAGGATCACCCATTGCCCGGCCCGGCTGGGCGTGGTGCGATCCTGGTGCGCTTTGGCGAGGGCGAAGATGCGCTGATCGTGGTGATGATGCACCTGGCCCTCGGCGCCAAGACCCGCGCCCTGCAACTGGGTTACATCCGCGAGCTGATTGGCGGTTACCGCCACCAGGTGCTGATGGGCGACATGAATACCCATGCCACCGACCTGCTGGAGCACTCACCGTTGCGCGACCTGGGCCTGATTGCCCCACAAGTCGAGGCCACCTTCCCCAGCTGGCGTCCACAGCGTTGCCTGGACCACATCCTGCTCAGCCCAAGCCTCACGCTGGAGCGTGTCGAGGTGCTGGCGCAGCCAATTTCCGACCACCTTCCCGTTGCTGTCGAGATTCGATTGCCTGATGCATTGACTGTGGATACGCTGCCGGTCCTGAGCTAATTGCCATCACCGTTTGCGGACCTGGGCATGACTGAAGACGCTGAGCGCTGGAAAGAAAAATACCTGAAAAGCATCGAGCAGCAGGAAAAGCTCGAGCGCCGTTGGGACGCCCGTCTCGACCTGCTGCGTCGCGGCCTGGTACGCAGCACCCTGGCTGCCGAAGGCAGTGACAAGGTGGTGGACCAGTGCATGAAAGAAATGCGCGAGGTCATCCGCAGCGACAACATGGACGCTGGCCTTGCCGGGCTGATTCCGCGTCTTGAGAAGGCGGTGCTGGACTCCGAACAGCGCCGGGAAGCTCGCATGAATCAGGTTAGCGATGCGCTGACCGCGCTGGTCGACCAACTGCAAGGCCTGCCATTGCCGAACGATGTGTCGCGGCCGTTGAAAAAGCTGGCGAAGAAGCTCGACGGTGGCGTGGCCCAGTCACGCGACCTGCCACCGTTGCTGGGCGAGTTGAGCGGCTTGCAGGGCCGCGCGCTGTCAGCCCTGGGCAAGTCGGCGGAGGATGCCCGCCCCGGCTTCTTGCAGCGCTTGTTCGGCAGCCGCGAGGATAATGCGCAAGGCGAGCCAGCGCTTGTGCCGCTGGCGCTGCCGGTTGCCGGGGCGCAGCCCTTGGCGGCACCGGCCAATGTCGGTGCTCCGCAGCCCGACGATGTGGATGCGCTGCAGCCGCTGCCAGCCTCTTCAGCATCTGTTGTCGAGGCGCCCGTAGTGCCAGAGCCCGCGCTGGAGACACCTGGCCCGGCGCTGATCGAAACGGCCGAACTGTCACCAGCCCCGCTGCCGCAGCCGCTACCGGACGATGTGCCGGCACCGGAAACTGTCGCCAGCGAGCCTCCGGCTGAAGCAGGACCGGCGCAAACACTCGAAGAAACCTTCGGCGAAGACGGCCCCTATGCCCTGCCCTACGCGGTGGAGCCGCCCTACAGCCAGGTTGCCGAGCACATCGAGCACACCCTGATCGGCCTGCTCGATGACCTCAGCCTGCCGGAGCGACACAAGGCCCAGGCGCTCGAGATGCGTGAACGGGTCGCCCGCGGCTTGAATTGGTATGAGCTGATCCCGGTGCTGGATGACCTGGCTGTGCTCATGCTGGCGATCACCGACAGCGGCCAGCACGAATTCGAAACCTACCTGCAGCAGCTCAACGAACGCCTGGAGGGTTTCCAGAGCCACCTGCACGAGGCCAGCGCCGGTCACGCCGACAACAGCTCGGCTGCCCGCGAGCTGGATACCCAGCTGCGTGAGCATGTCGACGGGCTGCAGAGCAGTGTGCAAGGTGCCGCCGACGTCGACAGCCTCAAGCACATCCTGGAAAACCGCCTGGAAGGCCTGTTGGTGACCATGGACGAGCACAAGCATGAGCGTGATCGCCGCGAGCAGGAGCTGGCTGGGCGCCTGCAAGGGCTGTCGGAGCGGGTGGCGAACATGGAGCACGAGGCGCTCGGCTACCGCGAGCACCTGGAAGAGCAGCGCCAGAAGGCCTTGCTCGACCCCCTCACCGGTTTGCCCAACCGTGCGGCCTGGAGCGAGCGGGTCGAGCGCGAAATGCTCGAATGGCAGGCACACGGCGGCCATCTGGCGATGGCGATCCTCGACCTGGACCATTTCAAGCGTATCAACGACAGCTATGGGCACCTGGCCGGGGACAAGGTACTGAAGATTGTCGCCGACCAGTTGCGCAAGCGCCTGCGCAGCGGTGACTTCATCGCCCGCTTCGGCGGCGAGGAGTTTGTCCTGTTGCTGCCGCAGACCTCGCCGGCCGCCGCTGCCCAGATAGCCGAGGTGCTACGGGCCACGGTCGAGGCGTGCCCGTTCCACTTCAAGGGCGAACGGGTGGTGATCACCACGTCCATCGGCCTGGGTGCATTCCGTTCCGGCGAGCGCGGCGACCAGGTACTCAAGCGCGCCGATGCGGCGCTGTACCGGGCCAAGGAGTCGGGGCGCAACCGCGTCGAGCAGGCATAGCCGGCAGCCGCTGACTCGCGGCAAGCACGGCCCTTGGGGAGCACGTTATACTGTAGCGCTCATACGCTGAGGCTACTGACGTGCTTTCCACGCTTAAAAAAACCCTTATTTCCTTCCTGCTGTTGTCTGTCGCCGGTTGCTCGACAGGCCTGCGCATCGACCGTAGCCACCCTTCGGTCAACCAGGACAACCGCATCCAGTTCGTTGTCCTGCATTACACCAATGCTTCGCTGGAGCGTTCCCTGGCGTTGCTGACCCATGGCGAAGTCAGCAGCCATTACCTGATTGGTGACGGCCCGGCGACGGTGTATCAGCTGGTGGATGAGAACCGCCGCGCCTGGCATGCCGGTGATAGCCAGTGGCAGGGGCGGACCTGGCTGAACTCCTCGTCCATCGGTATCGAAATCGTCAACCCGGGCTTCACCGATACGCCGAATGGCCGGGTCTGGCACCCTTACAGCGAAGCACAGGTCCAGTCGCTGATCGCGCTGCTCAAGGACATCGTCAAACGCAACAACATCGAGCCACGGCACATCATTGGCCACAGCGATATCGCGCCGCTGCGCAAGCTTGACCCGGGGCCGCTGTTCCCGTGGAAGCGCCTAGCCGACGCCGGATTGGGTGTCTGGCCGGATGCAAATGCCGTGGCACGGCAGCAAGCCTATTTCAGCGTCAACCCGCCGAGCGTTGGCTGGTATCAGCAGGAGCTGGCGCGGTTTGGCTATGCGATCGAGCAGACCGGGGTACTGGATGTTGCCACCCGCCATGTGATCGCCGCGTTCCAGATGCGTTTCCGCCCGCAGCGCTTCGATGGCATGCCGGATGCGCAGACGGCGGCGATGCTGCAGGTGCTCAACCGGATGCGTTGAGCCGCCAGCGAGGCTCTGTGGGAGATTGCCCAGCCCTTTGGGCTGCGCTGTCGCACAGATAACTGAATTCGCAAGCGATCCTCGTACCCTGTGGGAGCGGCTTTAGCCGCGAAGAATCCAACGCGGTGCATGGCACCGGCTGCGCCGGTGTTCGCGGCTAAAGCCGCTCCCACAGAGTCCGCGTAGCGCCTGCAAATCGAGTTCTCTGCGCGACAGCGCAGCCTTGGGAGATGGCGCTCTTCCAACAAGCAAACGAAGCGCCAAACGGTGAAGGTGATTCCTGATTCAGTTGCTATACCTTAGTTATCAACTGGATGCCCTCGATGTCAGCCTTCATCGCCTTGATGCGCCAAATTTTTTACCGTCCCTGGATGCTGGCCACATTGGCAGCACTGGCCAGCGCGGCACTGTTGCTCTCAGCCAGCATCGGCATTGCCCTGCAACAGATGAAGCAAAGCGAGAGCGCACAGATGAATGCCCAGGGCGAGCGCTTTCTCGAGCGCCTCGAGCAGGTGTTCGGCCAGTTGCGCGAAGGGGTCGACCTGCTGCAGGCGCAGCCCTTGCGCGGCTGCAGCCCGGCGATGCTGACGGCGTTGCAGCAGGTAGGCCTGAGTTCACGCTTCATTTATGAAGCGGCATACGTGGATGGGGATATCGCCTGTTCGAACCGCGGTGATGAGCGGGCGTTCGAACCCTTGCGGGTCCCCGACATCCAGGGACCGACCTACAGCTACTGGCTGAACACAACGACCGAGCCGAACGAAAACCTGGCCGCGTTGATGCTGGGGAGGGGCAAGTTCGTGGTATCCACCTCTCGTGGGCACCTGACCGATGTGGTCGACCTGCCCCCGGGCGGCAGCCTTGTGGTGGTGCTGGACAACGGTACCCGGGCCATCCCCGTGCTGGGCCCACCGCAGGTATGGCCGCCGCCCTCGGCCTGGTCCACCAGCCACAAGTCGCTGCTTGAGCTCAGCGACCGCCTGATCTACCGCATGCCGACCAAGTCACCGGACTACCAGCTGGTGCTGATTGCACCGCGGGCGAGCCTGCCGTTGAGGATGAACGGCATGCTCTGGCTGCTGTTCCCCGGCAGTGTGCTGGCGGCCTGTTGTATCGGCTGGCTGGTGCTGCAACTGATCCTGCAGCGGCGGTCGATGAGCTCGGAGTTGCAGAATGCCTTGCGCCGCGGCGAACTGCAGGTGCTCTACCAGCCGATCTTCGAGCTCGACAGCCGGCGCTGTGTCGGGGCCGAGGCCCTGGTGCGCTGGCGTCGCCCGGACGGCACCCTGACCAGCCCGGACCTGTTCATCCCGCTGGCGGAAAACACCGGGCAGATTCGCCAGATCACCGACTTTGTCCTGCAGCGTGTGCTGGAACAGTTAGGGCAACTGCTGCGCTCGCACCCCAACTTGTACATTTCGGTGAACCTGGCAGCCTGCGATGTGATGGTGCCGCGCATTGGCCGGGTGGCGGCGCGTTTGCTCGCCTTGCACCGGGTGGCGGCCAGCCAGATTGCCTTCGAAGTGACCGAGCGCGGCCTGATCGACGTGGTGGTGGCGCGCGACAACCTGCAGGCGTTGCGCGCGGTAGGGCATCAGGTGCTGATCGACGATTTTGGTACGGGTTATTGCAGCCTGGCCTACCTGCAGACCCTGCCGGTGGACTGCCTGAAGATCGACAAGGCCTTTATCGATGCCCTGGGGCATGACGCCGCCAGCAGCGGTGTTGCCCCGCATATCATCCGCATGGCCCACGACCTGCACCTGCGGGTGATTGCCGAAGGCATCGAGTGTGAAGACCAGGCGGTGCTGCTGAACAGCGAAGGGGTCAATTATGGCCAGGGCTGGCTGTTTGCCCGGCCACTGAATGCCCGGCAGTTTGCCGAACTGGTGACCCGCGGACGGCTGCCGCGGCGGGTTGAGCATTGAGTGATTGCTGCTGGACTGCGAGATCTCTGTAGGAGCGGCCTTGTGTCGCGATAGGGCTGCGGAGCAGCCCCAGCAATTTGTGCACTGGTGCTGAAATCCTGGGGCCGCTTTGCGGCCCTATCGCGACACAAGGCCGCTCCTATGTATGGACTCGCCCACACTGTCTAGCTGCTTTTGAACATAGGAACCCTGTTGCATCTATGTATCAGGCCTGTTCGAGGAAGCTTTTTGCTTCTGGCCAACATCGTGGTGAGCTCGCAGCGTGCCGTTTACATTGAGGCCACTG